>JAFSYB010000132.1 GCA_017443765.1 Muribaculaceae bacterium
CGCACATGCTTCCAGCCATCCTGCTCTTCTTTAGGGCCTGCTCCCACCAGGATGGGGGTTTCGGCGGTGATGGTGAGTTCGAGCTCGCCGCTCAGGCCATCGCTGAACGGCACGTCGTGCGAGATTTGGTCGGCCCAGGCGGGGAAATACACTTTGTCGCTCAGCGGTACAAAGTTGAATGGTGCTTTCAATGTTGCCATAGCATTAGTCTCCTTTCTCGTTAATGGGTTTAAAGCCTGTGAACATCAGACCTGCGGGCAGCAGGGTGGTCATGCCCATGCACAGGTTGTCCACATCTGCGGTTTCCTGCCAGCGGCGCTTGAAGCACAGCCGGCGGTTGCCCATGCGCAGTGAGATGAACGTTTCTTCTTCGCTGTTGTTGGGGTCGTTGAGGTCGGCGGCATCATATTCGGTGATGCGGCACCGGCCGTCCACGTTGCGGATGCTCAGCGAGCAGGTGCCGCAGGTGAGCTGCGCTTCGACGACGAAGGGCAACTTTTGTTGCAAGAGCGTCTTCTCCAGTACCACATTCTCTAATACTTCGGGGCGGTCCTGGTCGCTCATCCAGTAATACCCGGTCCACTGGGCCGAGTAGTCGATTTGGTCTATTGTAATCTGTTTCATTTTTGCTCAGGTTTATTGCAGGTCCAACTTCCTGTGAACACACCATGCCCGCGGTTCACATTGCCGCCAAGTGGCAACATCCCCTTGGTGATGTCGTCAAGGGCACACTCCAGTGCTTTACGCACATACTCGCCCGTGAATTCGTTGTCAATCGTTTCACGAACAACTTTTCCTGTGAATGCCTCGTTTTTCACCCACAGGGTGAGTTTGTATTCCTCACGGGGGCGGTAGGCCACTTTCTCGTTATACAGCGCGCCTTCTCGGGCACCGCCGGTGAACTGATCGATGGACACATGATAAAGCATTGACGCTTGCTCTTTCTCCACATAGTCTTGATTGTCGAACACATCGCTAATCATCACATTGCCAGCCACAATAGTCTCGTTGCCATCCTTGTCGGTGGCGTTGTCGCTGCCGAAGAGGGCGATAATCGCTTTGTTGCGTCCTCCCGTCACCGCGCCGATATCGGTACTCTTGCTGTCGGCATACACTTTGTTGAGGCGGTTGTAGTGGAAGGCCACGCGGTGGCGCAGCGCCCCTTTGACCGAGCTGGCGGGTATGAGCAACCGGCGCTCGGTCATCTTGCCCTTGCCCTCTTTGGTCCATTCCACGCGACTTTCGGTCACAGGGGTGTCATCGGCTCCTTCATTCTCTTCGTTTTCGATGTTTTTGAAGTCGTCACCGAATCCCGAACCAAACATGAAGGTGTCGTCGGGCGTGAGGGTGATGTCGTAGCGTGTCCAATCTGAATCGGTGTTTACATCAGGACATTCGTTTTCAACATCTTGCCAGAAACAGTCGTCGGCCAGCGACGAAGACTTGTTGATGTATCTTTCCAAATCATCTTTCTCCTTGAGATGGAGTGTGGTTTCTTTCCAACTCACGACCCTGAGCAGCCCCAGACCGCTATGGACGTTGCTTCCCAGGCGCATGGTGTCGTTGGATAGGGTGCTGCGCAAATCTCTGATGGTTCCTTCGGCTTCGGCTTGGGATTCGGGCTGGTTGTTGTCGTAGGCCAACTCGATTTCGAAGGTGAACCGGCTGCCGGCATACACCACCTCGTTGTCGAATTTGTAGCAGTTCTCGCCTGTGCCGTCGTGGCCGATGCGCACATGCTGGCGCACGGGCAGCAGGTCGTAGCGCCGCAGCAGCGAGTCGGCGCTTACATCGGTCAGGCCGTCCACCACGCGCCCATTGCTGTCCACCAAGTTGGCGTTGGTGAACGCGATGCGTGACCCGCAGCCTTTGTCACCCTCTTGGAAACCCCACAGTGTTGAGGAGCTTCCGGCCTCGTCCACGGCGTGGCGCAGCACACCGGCAAGGCTCGTGGCCGGCAGGTAGGGCAGGCCGTTCACGTCGCGAATCACCAATGCGTCCGAAATCACGTCTTTCTCGCCCGAGCCCACCGCGATTGGAGTCACCGCCTCCACGGTCACACGGGCTATGTATCGGTTGGGATAAGTCTTATGCTGTTTCATTTTTTACCTCCTTTCTTTGCTAACTTCGCCATCTCGGCACCCAGGTTCACCAGGGCTTCACGCAGCAGGCCTTCTTTTGTCACTTTTTCGACAAATTCCCGCTGTAACGCGAGCTTTCGGCCATACTGTTCCCATTTCTCTTTGGTGGTGCCGTGCGACAGGTAGTGATTGACGGCATCCCAGATCTCCTTGTTGCTGTGTCTGGCCATGCGCGTGGCGATGGCGCGAATGCCGCCCCACTGCGAGGCAAATGCTTCCTGGTCTTTCTTGAATTTTTCTTTGTTGCGCTCGGCAAAGTCATTTACCAACGTGTAAATCTTGTCCAAATCGTTGATGCGTTCTTGCGTTCGCCCTAAATACTGCAGCAGTGGCGATGGGGTGTTCTTCAGTGCTTGAATGTCGGTCGTTGGCTTGGGGTCGTCGGGCTTGGTCGGCTCCACCATTCGTGTTTTGGCTTCGCCGTTGCGGCTGGCATCGTAGTCAAGAAAAGCCGGGTTGTAGATTACGCGGCCGAAGCCCTCGTTGCGGTAGTTGCCCACATAGGTGGATTCCGTGGGCACGCCCCGGGCATTCTTCACCACAAAGACGCTGCCCTTCTCGATGCCGCAGCGGTCGGTGTCGCGGGTCATGCGCTTGCCGTTCCATGGGGCGTATTGGAAAGTGCGCACCTGGCACTGGTGCCACACCACCTCGCCGCCGGTCAGCCCAAGCTGCTCCGCTGTGGGGCGGAAGGTGGGTTCGCCGGTCTCGGTGTCGATGAAGATGAGCCGTCCGTCGGCATACACCGTGGTGAACTCGCCCTGTGTGGGACGCGTATAGTCCGGCGTGGTAGCCTCGGCGGACTTGATTTCCACCAAGCCGTATTGAGCCGTGCGTGAGCGGCCTACTTGCCGCTTGCCGGTCAAGGCGCGGGTGATGCTGTCGGCCAGATGGGCGGCAGTGTCGTCAAGCTCCACATCGAATGTCATCACCAATCCGGCGGGCAGCGATTCGTAGCCGTACATGCGCTCGTCCTCGCTGCGCCGCTTGGCACTGTCGTAGGCCGACTTGATGGCAAACGAGGTGTCGATGCGCATTTCCCGTCCCTCGCCGCCGGCAAAGGCGTAGAACCCGCTGCGGCACTGCTTGAGTTGCAGTTTATCGGGGTCTTTGTCGCGGTCGTAGCCGTGGTGGATAAAGCAGCGGTCGCTCACCTTTTTCCCCTTGGGGTAGTACATCGATGCCGGCACGCGCAGCGTGCGCATGTCGCCGAGCACCGGGTGGGCGTCGCCGTAGCGCACCTCGCCCGTGTGGAACAGCCGCAGCTTGTCGTCGTCCGACAAGCTGTCGTCGTTGTAGAGCTTTCCGGCCACGATGCCCAGGAAGCTGTTGCCCGGAATGAAGTCGAGCGTCTGCTGGTTGCCGGCGGTGGCGGCACGCTGGTTCAGAATTACGTCGCTGCGCAGTGTGCAGGTGAAGTGCAGGCGTTTCATGCGTCACCTCCTTTCTGCACAGTCGGGTTGATGTCGCACCGGCCGTAGCCCCGGCTGCGGTTTTGGCCCATGCGCTTGATGTAGCGCAGGGCGCGGCAGGTGTCGGCGGCAAGGGCCTCGGGTACATTGAGGATTTCGCCCTCGAGCGTGCAAGGCACCGTCACCTGCGTCTTGCGCAGGCTGTGGTCATCGGCCACACCGTCGGTGTCGATGGCTGTCGAGGAGATGGAGCGGTAGAGCAGGTGGGCAACGCTGTGCTGCTTGATGGCATCGGTCTCGGTGGTTGGCAGGGTGGCGTTGGTGAAAAAGGCGCACCCTTGCTTCATGCCTCCGGTTTGCCACTTGTCATCTGCGCCTTGGTCATCGGGGTTGTCGTTCTCGATGCCCAGCAGGTGGGTCAGTGGCTCCGGGGCTTTTCCCTCGCAGGCGTAGATGTCCTGCAGGGCCTCGCGCACGAGGCCCTTGATGGTCTTGCCGGGCACGAATGGCAGGCCGTCGTGGTCTTTGACCACCAGGGCGTCCACATCGGCACCGGCGGCCAAGCCCGAACCGCAATGCCACTCGTTGTGGAATGTGATGGTGTATTTAATATTCATAGGTTACCGATTTTGCTTTTTGTTGTTTTTTATCGGAGTCATGATTGAGAGCAGGCTCATAACATCGTAGGCAGGGTAACGGAAAAAGTTGTCACCTGTGCGTTGACGGTCGCTGGCAGTGAGGCGGTCGAGGGTGGCCGTGTCGTTGTTGATGGCGTGCGCGCGCTTGAGGTGTTGCACGGCCTGCTTGGGCGAATCGTGCATGAGCGACATCCATCGGCGCACATGGTTCTTGAGTGCGCCATTCTTACGGCTTGAGCCAGAGCGAAGCTTGTTCACGTTATGCAACAGCTCGTCCACAGTCCACCGCTTGGCTTGTGTGCAGTCGGCGGCGCAGTCGTTCAGGTAATAGGGGCCGAACTCCCACGATGCCTTGTCGTTGGGACGCAACTCGCGGCGCACGATGTCGTCATACCGCACGATGTAGCTGTCCTGCACCTTGTGGAACATCAGGCACGACGGAGCCAGGCCGCTGGCGGGCATGATGGCCTCGCTCTTGGCGTCTTTCTTGGCGCGGTCGCACAGGGCCTCGGCCAGGTGATAGCCGTAATGGAACGGGAACGACGACTTGATGAACGCGATGCCCGCACAGGCACTGAGGTGGTCTTCGCCCTGGAACACCTTGTGTTCTTTCAGCAGGTCGCCCAGCAATTCGCGGGTGTGCTGCTCAAAGGCACACATAAATTCGCGGGCATAAAGCACAGCCAGGTCGGCGCGGATAATCACCGTGAGGTCGTCGCCGCCCAGCACCACCGGGCGAAGCGGTATCACTCGGTTCACGTCGTCGCTGTCCACAACCTTGAGAAACGCTTCTTGGGCGGCCGCGCAGGTGGCTTGGTCGAGTTTCTTCGAGAACTCGCTGAACTTTTCTTTGTCCTTGCCCACTTGCTGCACCACTTGCCCCAGTCCGTTGCCGTCGGCGTGGATAATGGCTATCCAGTCGTTGTGGCCGGTGATGTCTTTGATGTCGAATGCAAACCGCTTGTCATCGACACGATTGCCGAAACATTTTTGACAAAGCTGGACTCGGTCTTGTGCGGCGCGTTTTCTCACCGTGGCGGCATCTATGAGTTCGACTTCTTTGCCGCAGGCCACAGCGGGCAGGCCGGTCTTGGGCGCGCGTTTCGTGCCGATTAACCCCAAAGTCATGCTCTGTGCCGGGCGGTTGCGCTGGGTGCGCAATTTTTTCTCCAGCTCTTCAATGGCAACTTCAAATGGGTTCGTGGCCTCGTCCCACGCCACCACAGCCTGGCTGATGGTGATGCCGGGGGCCATCTCCATCACTTGCTTGGGGAACTTGAGCACTGCATTGCGGCAGGCTTCCTCGCTGTCGAACACATGCTTGATGTTGCCGGCGGCGCCGATGATGTTGGGTTTTTCGCCTGTCAGTTCACTAAACGCCGTCGTGCAGATTTGTTCCACCAGCTCGCTCGCCCCAATCACATCTTTGAGGTCGTTGGTCTGGAAGATGAAACCCTGGATGCCTTGCACGGCGGCTCCGTATAGATATTTTGTCATAGGCTTAATGGTTTTATATGAGTTTCAATAAGGTTCTGTGCGCTGTGTGTCGTCAATTATCCCGAATCCCAGGCTGGCGTGCTTGCCGATGCCGGCCGGGGCGGGCAGGGTGACGTTGGCGTTGAACTCGGCGTCGAGCATGAGCACGTGCACGCCTTTCACGCGTGCCCAGCGTGGCTCGGCAATGCGGGTGATGGTGGCGCTCACCCGGCCGTCGAGGCGGATGCCCAGCCCCTTGGCCATCGAGAGGATGTTTCCCTGCAGCACACGCTCGAGCAGCGCCGAGCGCACCGCCACCGATTCGGTGGCCTGCCACTGCCGGTAGTTGTCGCCGTTGAGCGGCAGCCAGCGCCGCACGCGGTAGCGGAATGTCTGGTCCCACACCTGGATCTGCCACTGGCGGGGCTCGATGCGGTCCACAGCCAGCGTGGCCTCGCGCTCGCCCAGGCGAACGCCGAAGTTGCCCGACGCGAAAAACTCGCCCACGGCGTCGGCGCCCTCGTTCAGGCACACCATGGCCGCGCGGCCGTCGAGCACCTTGTACTGGATGAGCGGGTAGCTGTAGCGCAGCGTGTCGCCGCCCGTGTGGTTGTGAAACAGCGTGAGCTTCTCGTTGAGCGAGGCAATCACCGCGCCGCGCAGTTGCGGCACCTCGTCGTGGCGGAGTTCATTGGCGAATCGGATGGTGAGCGTGCGGCAGTTCATGCGTGTGTGATTTGGAATGGGCAAAATTACACAATTATTCTCACATTCACAAGAAATGTGCCATTTTTTGTGGATAACGAGGATATTTGCAGCGTTGGTTTTCTAAAAAAACATGGTGGAGCGCGTTTTGACAATCAGGTCCAGGTCGATGTTTTGGCCAATGATGTGCATCGTTTTCACCTGCTCGAGCGAGAGGGGCACCACCATGATGCTGTCCTGGTTGTCGTACATGGCCTGCACCTCGGCCAGGTCGGCCTGGATGCGCTCGCACACGCTGGCGGGCAGGTCGGCCAGGAAGATGCTCTTCTGCACGCGGTGGCACCCCATCCGCTCCAGGTATTTCACCACCGAGCGGCGCACCTTGTTGCTCTCGATGTCGTACATCACAAAGAAAATCATGTTCTTCGGGTTTCGCAGTGGGCGTGTCACGATGTCGAGCATGCGGCGCAGGCGCACGTCCAGGTCTTCGAGTGGGTCGCCGTCGTCGCGCCCGTGGTCGATGGGGCGGTGGTCGGCCAGGCCGGCCTGGTGCTTGAGCAGTCGCCGCCGCAGGAAGTCCACTGGCTGCGGGTTGCGCTTGCGGGCCATCAGCGGGTGAGCGAGTCAAGGTAATCTTCCACGGCGCGGCTCATCAGTTCGTTGAGCTCCTGCGACGTGCCGCGCTTGGGCGAGGCCACCACGCTGAAACCGCGTTTGCCGAAGAAGATGTTCACCTCGGCCTGACGCAGCTCGCAGCGCATGGTCACCTTTTTCCCATACTGGATGTCGTGCATGCCGGTCACCTCCACGCCCAGCTCCTCGATGGCTTGCTGCACGCCTTGCATCACCTGGTCGAGCTGTGCGGGCACGTACACGGGCGGGCGCTCCTGGTCGCGCTGCCGCCGGGCGGCGTCGTTCAGGCTCAGGCGTTCCTTGATGCGCGCCATCACGTCGGCGGCGGGGTCGGCGGCGCGGGCGCGCTCGGCGGCGGTGGGC
>JAFSYB010000133.1 GCA_017443765.1 Muribaculaceae bacterium
GTTCTTTTGTCTAACACCCTATCGAATAACGAGCTTGCCGATGGCCTTTCCGCCTTGCATGACGATGTTCACGCCGTTGAACGGGCGGTTGGCGGTTTGGCCCATCACGTTCACATAGGTCACCTGGCCTTCGGCGGCGTTGAGGTCGCTGATGGCTGTGCTGGTGTCCTCGGTGAACTCAACGTTCAGTGCGATGGGAGCGCTGGGCATCTGGAACGAGTAGGTGTTCTCGCCCTCGTCGGTGACGGGTACGCTGGCGCGGCGCAGGCCGGGAGCGGGCTGCTCGTCGACGGTCTCGACGGTGAAGCTGGCCACCTTGTAGCCCTCGGCGGGTGTGAGCACCACGGTCACGGTAGTGCCCTCGGCTACGGCGGCGCCACTCTCGATGGGTGCGTTGTCGATGTAGACGGCCACGGTGCCGTTCTGCGGTGCGGCATCGAAGGTGATGGTGCTCTCCACCACGGGAACCTCGGCGAATTCGGCATTGATGAGCACGTTGGCGGCCGGCATGACGAACTGGTTGTTCTCGTCTACAAGCACCAGCTCATCGATACCCTCGGCAGTGACCGATAGCGTCAACAGTTCGTAGCCCTCATCGGGTGTGATGGTCAGGGTGACGGTCTCGCCCTCGGCGGCCTCGGCCTTGTCGGCTGCGATGGTGCCGTTCAGGATGCCATCGGCCACAGTAATGGTGAAGGTGGGCGGCGGCAGCAGGGCGAAGGTGGCGGTGACGGTCACAGCTTCGCCAGGCATCGTAAAGGTGTAGGTACCCTCGGCGTCGCCGGCGGAAATCTCAAGGGGCTCGCCAGAACCCACCACGGTGAGCTGGTCCAGCTCGTACCCTCCGTCGGGAGTGACAGTGAGTGTAATCACATCACCATCCTTGGCGAAATAGTTGTCGGCCGTCACGGTGCCATTTTCGGTCTCAGCCACGGTAACTTCGTAGGCCGGGCTGAAGAACGGCCCCCAGATTTCATCGGCGCGGTATGCGGCCTCGTACTCGGCAGGCACGGTCACCTTGTCCTTGCACAAGACGTACACCTCGGGCTCGAAGGTCACCACGGGCGGCACAGCGACGTTGCAGGTAATGCTCGTGAGGGTGGTCACGCCCTTGAAGGCATCCTCGCCAATGGTCGTGAGCGTTGCGGGCAGCGTCAGGCTGGTGAGCACGCTGTTCTCGAAAGCGTGGGCACCGATGGTGGTGAGGGTGTCGCAGAAGTCGACACGCTCCACATACTCGTTGCCGTAGAAGGCGTTCTCGCCAATCTCCACATAGTCGGTGGCATTCACCACGGTGATGTGCTGGTCGTACAATTCATCTAATGGGAAAATCGTCACACCCGATTGGTAGGTGTGATGGTAGGTGCGACGGTGGTCGCCCGGATAGGCAACCAGCAGCTTGCCGCCGTCATCAAGCACCTTGTAGATAATGCTGCCAGCCGAGGCTGCATAGGCCGATGTTGCCGTGTAGGTGTCGGTCACCGCATTTACCGTGTAGCCAGAAACTTGTTCGGTTGACACGTAAGTGCCTCCTTGTCCGGCCGCGTTGATGGCGGCAATCTTGTTGTTGCGCATGGCGGTGACGTCAAACTCCGTGACATTGCCGCGCAGCAGGGCGGGGAAGTTGGAGCGGAAGCCGTTGAAGGCATCGGCGCGCACGTATGTCAGCGAGGTGGGGAATCCCCAGAACTCGCGCTGGCGGGCGGTGTTGTTGTTGGCCCCGTTGGTTACATAGCCGTCCTTGAACGCCTCCACACCCACACCGATGATGGTGTATTCCTTGTCGTTGTAGGTGACGGTGCTGGGCATCCACGGGCCAGTCAAGGTCACGTTGTACGGCCCGTTGGGATTGGCAGCGAACTCGCAGGTGGCGGCCTCCTCGTCGATGATGTCGAAGAAGAACTCCCCACCGAGCAGCGTCGCGCTGAAGTCGGCTGCCTGAGCCGCTGTCATGGCGGCAAACAGGCCGAGCGTAAGTAAAAGCTTTTTCATAATGACATGAAATTAAGTTCTACCGGCCATCCTCCACCACCGGTGTAATTGTTTGTGTTGACGGGCACGGGAGAATGTTCCAAGCACAATGCGCGCCCACTCGCTAAAAATATCGTGGCAAATGTAGCAAAATTCTTTTTATCTACAAAACATTTGCTCAAAAAAACTAATAAACAAGTATCGCAAAAGACAGCCACTCCCTCGCAAGGTGAACTCCAGGCCAGCACTCGCCGCCCGCACGCAACCTGCAAGTGTGTTCGCAAAACCTATCGAATAAAAGACAAAAAAACATAAGAACATAAGCTGCAAGTGTGTTCGCAAAACTTATGTTCTTATGTTCTTGTGTCAATAAAAACCTATCTTGTTATTATGTCTAACAAAAAACCTAAGATGGTTCTTATTGTCGTTCAATAGAGCCTCACTTCACGAGCTTGGTCACGGTGCCGTCGGCGCTGACCACGATGTTGATGCCGTTGAACGGGCGGTCGCTCACGCGGCCGTTCACATCGATGTAGCGCACCTGGCCGCCATTGTCGCGCAGGTCGTTGATGGCGGTGATGATGGTTTCGGCGAACTCAACGTTCATGGTGACGGGAGCACCGGGCATCTGGAACGAGTAGGTGTTCTCGTCCTCCTCGGTGACAGGCACGCTGGCGCGGCGCAGGCCGGGAGCGGGCTGCTCGTCGACGGTCTCGATGCTGAAGTTGGCCACCTTGTAGCCCTCGTCGGGCGTGAGCACCACGGTCACGGTAGCGCCCTCGGCCACGGCGGCGCCACTCTCGATAGGCGCGTTGTCAACATAGACGGCCACGGTGCCATTCTGCGGAGCGGCGGTGAAAGTAATCACGCTCTCCACGGGCGGGATTTCGGCGAAGGTGGCGGTCACGGTCACGGGAGCGGCGGGCATGACGAACTGGTTGTTCTCGACAGCCACAGCGGTTTCGCCGTTCATCACGGTGATGGTTTCCAGCTCATAGCCCTCGTCGGGGGTGACGGTTAGCGTCACGGTCTCACCCACATTGGCGGTTGCGGGAGCCTGCACGGTGCCGTGTTCGGCCTCGGCCACGGTGATGGTGTAGTCGATGGCCGCGAAGACGGCCTCCACATTCACATTGGCGGCAGGCATCTCGAACTGGTTGTTCTCGACCTCGACAATCAGGTCCACGCCCTCGGCGGTGAGATACACACCTTCCACCTCGTAACCCTCGTCGGGGGTGACGGTGAGCGTGACGAGTTCGCCATAGTTGGCGGTTTGCTTGTCGGCCACCACAGTGCCATGCTCAATGTCCTCGTCGATGGTGATGGTGTAGTCGATGGCCGCGAAGGTGGCATCCACAGTCACATCGCTGCCCGGCATCATAAAGGTGGCGCCGTTCTCGGTAGCAGTGGTCTCGACGGGCATGGTAGTGTTGTTGTTGGTCACGGTGAGCGTTTCCAGCTCATAGCCGGTGGCGGGTTCGATGGTCAGCGTCACGGTCTCGCCCTCCTCGGCATTGCCCTTGTCGGCAGTCACTGTTCCATTGACGATGGCAGCCATCACAACCTCGTAGACTGGCGGCGGCAGCAGGCTGAAGGCCGCGCTCACAGTCACGTCAGCGGCGGGCATCACAAAGGTGGCGCCGGTCTCGGTGGCGGTGGTCTCCACAGCGGTCTCGCCGTTCATCACGGTGATGGCATCGAGTTGATAACCCTCGTCGGGAGTGGCGGTCAGGGTTACGGTAGCACCTTCGATAGCATATTCTTTATCAGAAGTAATAGTGCCGTTGGTGATTCCTTCGGCGATGGTCACGTTATATGCCGGGCTGAAGAACTTGGTCCAGTTGGCATCGGCGCGGTAAGCGGCCTCGGTGCCGTCGGGGATAACGAGCTTGTCCTTGCAGGCAGCAATCACAGCGTCCTCAAACACAGCACCCGTGGGAGGCACCGTGGCGTTACAAGTGATGCTGGTGATAGCGGTAGCCCCCTTGAAGGCGTCGGTCTCGATGGCGGTGGTGTTGGCGCCAAGCGTGATGGAACGGATGTTGGTGTTGTTGTAGAACGCATTGGCACCAATCACGTTGTAATCGCTCAAGTCGGCATTGACGGTGAGGATATAGTTGGCGTTGTCGGTACGGTCGCCAGCATTATAAATGTAAGGCGTCTTGTGGTGGTCACCCGGATAGAACACCAGAGTTTTCACACCATCAACTTCCTTGTAGAGAATACCATCTTTGTGGTTTCCGGTGGCAGGATTGGAGGCATAGCCACTCATCACCTTGTACACGCTGCCGCTGCCGGCATCGTTGAGCCAGTTAATATGGTTGTTGATGAATGCCGTATTGTCAATCTCGGTCATATTGGCGAAACGGATGCCGGGATAGTTGCTCGTGCAGCCGTCAAATGCACCGGCACGGATATAGGTGATGGTGTTGGGGAACCAGAAGAATTGCATGCAGTAGGCGGCGTTGCTCACGCTCGATTTGGTCCTGAGTGAGCCATTCTTGAAAGCGTTCTCGCCAATGCCGACCACCGTATAGGTGATGCCGTTGTTGGTGACCGTTTCGGGAATCTCACTGGCACTGTCAAACTGCACGTTATAAGGATCGCCAGTGGGCTGCGGGGTGATTTCCACCTCGGTCCAGCTGATGGGCTTGTAATAGATTTTGCTCACGAGGAACGGCGTGTCGTCGTATGGAGCCTCGGTAATAGTGACCTTCATGTTGGCTTTGTCGACCGAAAGGACGAAAACGCCGGCCTTGGTCATTTGGAAGTTCTCGCCCGGAGTGGCCAAATTGAGTTCCTGACCCAGGTACTCGTCGTTGACCACAAAATTGCCGTTGCTCACAGCACCGTACCACGAGCCGTTGATGTCGATGAACTTGAACGTGTCGCCGGCAGCCATTTCCTTGGTAATGGTGTAGATGCCGTTGTTGGACGCAAGCTCCTCCTTGTCGGTTTCCCAGTTAGTCATCGAGCCGGCAAGATACATACCGCTGGCCCAGCCCGTGATGGTGAGCTTCATGTCGGCGCTCACGGTGAAGGTAAGGTCGCCGCTGCCGTTCACCTTGAAGTTCTGGCCCGAATCGCTCAAGGGAATATCGGTGCACCAGGTGTCGTGAACCACATACACCGAGTCGTTGGTGGCACCGCCGTACCACACTGTGCCTTCCTCGTTGACAAACTTGAAATGAGCACCGTTGGTGATGCCATTGACGGTGAGCGAGTAGTTGCCGTCGTCGTCGCAGGGCATCTCAATCATGTTGGTTGCCCAGTCGGTGAAATCGCCGGCAAGGTAGAGCTTGGGGTGTGAGACCGAGAAAAACTGTCCCCAGTTCTCGTCGGCGCGGTAAGCGTCCTCACTGCCTTCGGGAATAACCAGGGCATTCTTGCAGGCGGCAATCACCTCGGGCTCGAACACGGCGCCCGTGGGCGGCGTGACGGCGTTGCAGGTGATGCTCGTGATGGTGGTCACATCCTTGAACGCATTCGTCTCGATAGCTGTCAAGTTGGCACCCAGTGTGATGGAGCGAATGTTGTGGTTGCCATAGAAAGCATTCTCGCCAATCACGTTCCACTCGGTCAAATCCACGCTTGTCGTGAGCGTGTAGTAGGGATTGGCCGCGGCCGAGGTGCCATCGGGCTTTTTTTCCCACGAGCTGCGGTGATGGTCGCCACCATAAACAAGAAGTGTCTTGACGCCATTCTCCTCGCAATAGAGTACACCCGAACGACCCGATGCATCACCCGTGTTGCCGGCATTATAGTCGGTCACCTTGTAGTAATCGCCCGAAGCAGCGGGATTGAACTGGTTGATTTTGTTGTTGATAAATGCAGCCTTGTCAATGGACCCAGGAGTGAAACCCGAATTGAACCTTGCACAGGGGAAGTTGCTTGTGCAGTTATCAAAAGCACCCGCACGAATGTAAGTAATGGTGTTGGGCCACCACCACATGTGGTTATAGGCGATAGTGCCACTGGAAGCATCAGAATTGATGGTGCCATCCTTGAAGGCGTTCGCGCCCACGCCAATCACCGTGTAAGTTTGGCCGTCGTTGGGATTGGTCACGGTGGCCGTCAAGGGAGCTGTTGATGTGAAAGTCAGGTTGTACGGCCCGTTGGGATTCGGGGCGTACTCACAGGTGAGCGCGACGGGGTCGACGATGTCGTAGTACATGTCGCCGCCGTTTGTCGTCACCATGAAGTCGGCGGCCGTTGCCGCCAAACCGGCGGACAGCAGCAGACTCGCGAAAAGTAGTCGTCTTTTCATTGTGATAAACATTTAGTGTTGCCCATTATCCCCCGGTTTGGGCTTGCTTATTTATTTAGAATGTGGAGGGAACCCCGTTGGGGCGCATTCGTACTCTCGTTTCGATTGGATAACAAATTGCCGCAAAATTATACAGAATAGTTGGAATGTGCAAATATTTCCGACAATAATTTGACAATGTGCAGTCAATAAAAAGGCGCGCCCGCTTGCAGTGTTTTGTTGACCGAGGTGGTAAAACCTTATTTCACCGCGATGGTCACGCTCTGGTGTATGTGCGCTTTTCGGTCGGTGACGGTGAGTGTGAGCGTCCCGGCCCGGTGGGCGGCCTGCAGCAGCACCACCAGCTGTCCGTGGAACAGGCGCATGGTGGGCTGGGTGAAGGCCTCGGTGCTGGTGGCATCGCCGTTGCACACGGCCTTGAACGTGCCGGCTCCTTTCACGGCAAAGGTCAGCTGGTCGTCGGCATCGGGACACAGCGTGCCATTGTTGTCAACAAGGCTCACGGTCACAAATGCCAGGTCGGTGCCATCGGCGGCAATCACCTCGCGCTCGGGCTCCAGGCGTAGCGCGTGTGGCCGTCCGGCAGTGCGCACCACCTGCTCGTCGGCGCGGTTGCCGGCGGCATCGTAGGCCACCACCTTGAGTTCACCGGGCTCGTAGCGCACGTTGCGCCAGCGCAGGCGGTAGCGGTCGAGCCGCGAGGTGGTGTCCTTGCTGATGCGCCCCTGGCTCTTGCCGTTGACAAACAGCTCGGCGCTGGGGTAGTCGGTGTAGCAGTACACGGGGGTTACTTGTCCCTCGCGTCCGGGCCAGGTCCAGTGCGGCAGCAAGTGCAGGGTGTGCTCGTTGTGTTTCCAGTGACTGCGGTAGAGCCAGTAGCGGTCCTTGGGCAGGCCGGCCAGGTCCACAATGCCGAAGTAGCTGCTGCGGCTGGGCCAGTAGGCATCGTAGGGCGTGGGCTCGCCCAGGTAGTCGTAGCCCGTCCACACAAACTCGCCGATGGTCCAGGGCTTGTCGTCCTGCAGGCGCCAGTCGTCGTCGGGCAAGTTGCTCCACCAGCAACACTCGGTGTCGTAGCCCGAGCACTGGCCGTCGGGCCACTCCTTGTTGGCGGCGCAGGTGTCGGGAAACACATAGTGTCCGCGTGTGCTCACCGTTGAGGCTGTCTCGCTGCCGAGCAGGAATCCCTGCGGCAGACGAGGGAACGTTTCCTCGTACCGGTGCACACGGTAGTTGTAGCCCGGCACATCGGCCACCTGCGCGAAGCCGCTGGCCAGGTCGCCGTCGGGCTGGTCCATGCCGCAGGTCACCGGCCGCGTGGGGTCCAGCCGGTGGCACAGCTCGATGAGCCGCTTGTAGCGCTCGGCACCCTCGGGCTTCCACTGCTCGGGTATCTCGTTGCCCACGCTCCACATCACAATGCACGGGTGGTTGCGGTGGTTGCGAATCAGGTTCACAATGTCGCGCCGCCACCACTCATCCCACAGGCGGTTGTAGCCGTTGCGCACCTTGGGGTCGCTCCACGAGTCGAAGCTCTCGGCCATCACCATCATGCCCAGCGAGTCGCACACCTCCATCTGCCAAGTCGACGGCATATTGTGCGAGGTGCGGATGGCGTCGGCGCCCATGGCCTTCATCATTTTGATTTGCCTGATGAGGGCGGTCTTGTTGACGGCGGCTCCCAGCGGCCCCAGGTCGTGGTGCAGGCACACGCCGCGGAACTTGCGCGTGACGCCGTTGAGCTGGAAGCCGTGCTCGCGCGAGAAGGTGATGGTGCGGACACCAAACCGGGTGCTTTGCTCGTCCACCACGCGCCCATCGCGGTGCAGGCGCGTCACCACGCGGTAGAGGCAGGGCGTTTCGGGCGACCACAGCTGCGGGTGGTGAAGCGTGGCCACGGCCTTGAACGCGCCCACGCCCGTCATGCCGCTGCCGCCTTGGGCCACCACGCGGCCCTGACTGTCGAGAATGTCGAAGGTCATCTCACAGCTGGGCCATTCGCCGGGAGTGCCGGCCAGTTCCTGGCTCACCTCCACGATGTAGTCGCCGTTGCTGCCGCGCTTGGGGGGTGTGCGCACGCACAGTCCCCACAGGTCGAAGGCATCGCGCGCGGTGGTCACCAGCGTCACCGGGCGGTAGAGGCCGGCGCCGGGGTACCAGCGGTTGCTCTCCTCCAGGTTTTCCAGGCGCACTTCCAGCTCGTTCTCGCTGCCGTCGTTGTGGATATAGGGGGTGATGTCGATGTGGAAGGCATTGTAGCCATATTCCCAGCCGCCGGCCAGCTCGCCGTTGACATATACCTTGGGCGAAGCCATGGCACCATCGAAAAGCAGCTCGGCGCGCTCGGTGCCTGCCGGCACGGCAAGGGTGCGTCGGTAGGTGCCCCGGCCAATCCAGGGCAATGCCCCCGAGCGGCCGCTGTGCTCGGTGGCCACATCCTCGCCGTTCTCCTTGATGGCCACCACCTGCAGGTCCCACCGCTTGTCGAACGGCCCGGCGATGGCCCAGTCGTGCGGCACAGTCACCGTTTCCCACCTCGCGCCGTCGTGCGTGAACTGCCAACCCTCGCTCAGCAGGGTTTCCTGACGTGCCTGTGCGGCAAGCGCAACAACCGCAAGGCTCAATGTCATAATCAGATGTCGTTTCATAAGCTTCAATATGAATGGCTGTGCAAATACTAAAAGAATTTGTGTAATCACTTACCGATTTATCTCGTTAAATATATGCCCATGAGATTGTTTTGCGCAACCTACCACAAGACATTGTCAGAATGTTATGTGACAATTGAATAATCTTGCGAAACAGGATGCAAGTGAACTGATGATAACGGGTTTTGAAAATATCTAATATGTGGGTTATTCAGCAGGTTTGACACAACAACCAGCACATAATCAGATTTATAATCGTTGGCTTTTTCAAATTCGTTTTGCGTCATTCTTATACTCCCACGTCTTTCCTTTAGTCCTTTGATTTCGACAAGATAAAATCGGTTGTGACAATATATTTGAAAATCATATCCGTCACCCAACAATCGTGCATCTTCAAGTACGCCTTCGGAAAACAAGTCAATGTTGTTATAATTATTCATAAAATAAAGTTCAGCCTCTTTTCCCGTTTCTTGAAGTTGCTTAAAGCGAGATTGCGTCACAGGCGATACGGCATCAACCTGAATTGGTATTGAATCATCAATCTCTCTCATGTACATCTTCACAATATTTGCAAAGCCCTTCGCTGTCTCATGTCCAAACAAACTGTCGATGAATAACTTGATATGCATTCGTTGAGTCCTTTGATGCCATCCGCGCCTACCATTATCAAAATATGGATCAAAGCTATCCATTCTATTCAGAACAGCCTTGACTGTCCTCGCCATACCTATGTCTACAACAAACTTTGCAAAAGCAGATTTTGATGGGAACTTGAATTCATTGACAAAATCTTTATCGTATTTAGCGAGTCCGTATCCTATCAGATTCATGACTTCGCTTTTTTTTGCTTCGATATTCATATATGTTATTAATTATTGTTTAAAGGTGCAAAGTTACGAATTATTTTTCATATACGACTGCAAAATAATGTGTAATCTCGCATGGGTGGCTTGAGTTTGTGCCGCTGTGTGGTGCGGTTTCGCTGTGCGGGCGGCCGAGGCAATGGCGAGAATCATGCCTCGTGCCGGCTGCATCAAGCGTGTGCCGGTTTGCGTCATGCTCACACCTTCTTGCCGTGCCGCAACGCGATTTTTAATCACTTGCCGACTGCTATTTCTGAAAAATGTTGTACTTTTGCGGTTCTGCATGGAAAGTGTTTCATGGGTAATCAATTTATTTGTACCTTTGCACATTCTTAAAATCACAAGGAGATGAAACGATTGTTGTTGGCCGTGATAGTGGCCATTGTGTCATTCGCCTCGCAGGAGGCGGTTGCGAGTGTCCCCAAGGCACACAACGGCGAGTTGGCGCTTGAGCGTCTTGTTGCCATGATTGCCGAGAGCGCCCATTGGAATCCTGACAGCCTCATCGCCGTGGGCCTCGAGCCATTGGTGTCGAAAACCGAGCACGACGAGGAGTGTGGCGACTTTGAGTATTTCGTGCACGGCCGGCATGTGCAGGCTTGCGAGGCCGAGGGGTGGAGTGTGACGCTGACCCCGGCCGGACGCCATGCCGTGGCCATCGAGGTCACGCTCACCACCGACAACGCCACAGTGCTTTATTTCAAGGAAAAAGCCGACCACGACGCGTTTATTGACTGCGCCAGACGGTCGAGCCGGTTCCGTAGCGACGAGTACAACGAGGCAATCGGCCTCTCGCTCATCGAGAGCGATGAGTGCAAGAACGGCTGGTATGTCATCACCCTCCATGGGGGCTGATTGTAGCCCAGATGGGTTATGTATCTCTTTTGGCATGAATGCGGCATGAAACGATTTGAAGTCCAATTCAGCTATTACACGTGCGGCGAGCGTGCGAGCGACACGTTCCACTTCAGCGACGAGCAGGCGGCACGCGACAAGGTGGCCGAGCTGCGCGACGTGATTGAGCACAACTTTGCCGGTTGCCCCACAGCCGAGGTGGTTGATGAGCCCGGCTTCTTCGGCATACGCGACACCAGCGACGGCTCGTTTGCCCGCGTGACCACCAATTGGTAACCGGCCATGGAGCGCCCGGGAGCAAAGAACAGTGCAGCCGCGACCCCGCCGCCGGGGCGGTGGCGGAAACTCGTGGGCGACATGGGGGTGTACGCCATTGGCAATCTGGGTGCCAAGGTGCTCACGTTCCTGATGGTGCCGCTCTACACCTATTATATACCCGACACGGCGGCGTTTGGCTACTTCGACATCTGCCTCACGGCGGCGTTCCTGCTCTCGCCGTTGGTCACGCTCGACTTGCGCGACGGTGTTTTCCGCTTTTTGCTCGACGCTCCCGACGAAGCCTCGCGCCGCCGCGTGGCAACCGCCGCCGCCCACTTGCTGGCACGCTCGCTGGCTGTTGCGCTGGCGGTGCTGCTGGGCGTGGCTTGCGTGGTGCGTGTGCAGCACCAGTGGCTGGCCTTGCTGCTGTTGCTCGGTGTGGTGGCCAACGACCTCTACGGCCAACTGTTGCGCGGTCTGGGGCGAAACCGCCTCTTTGTGGCCATGGGGCTGGCCACGGCTGTGCTGGTGGTGCTGCTCAGTGTGGTGCTGGTGGGCTGGATGCGCATGGGCATTGAGGGCATTTTCTGGGCTAATGCCGCTGCGCGGCTGCTCCCCATGGTGGCCATCGAGGTTTGGCCGCGGCTGGCTGCACGCCTGTTTGTCCGCGACCTCGCTTGGCGCAGTGCAGCTCGCGAGCTGCTGCGTTACACGGTTCCGCTCATTCCTGCCATGCTCATCTGGTGGATGCTCTCGTTTGGCGACCGCTGGGTGGTGCGCTGGGTTGCCGGCCCCGATGCCAACGGCGTGTACGCCGTGGCGGCACGCCTCACAGGTGTTGTGTACACATTCACTGTCATCATCCAGCAGGCTTGGCAAGAAACGGCCATCCTGCAATATCGCAGCGATGACCGCGACAGCTTTTTCTCCCAGATTTTCGCTGCTTTTATCTATTTGGAGTGTTTGGTGGTGATGGTGTATGTGGTGTTGCTCCGTTTGAATTATGGCTGGCTCATCGACAGCCACTATGCGGCCAGCGTGGCCTATCTGTTCCCTTTGGCCGTGGGGGCGGCCATCTACTCCACCGCCAATTTTCTGGAGATGGGCTACCAGTGCGCGTGCGACACGCGCCGCTTGCTATTGGCCAGCATAGCCACTGGCGTGGTGTACGTGGCGCTGAACGTGGCGCTGGCACCGCTGTGGGGCGTGTGGGGCGTGATTGCCTCGTCGATAGGGGCCTTCCTGTTTCTTGCCGTGTGGCGGCTGGTGGACACACGCCGATACTTCACACTTCGCCCCGGTTGGCGCGTGGCCGTGCCGGTGGCGATGATGCTCGTGGTGGGCGCGGCGGGTTACCTGTCGCTGCCCCTGTGGGCCGACATCGTTGTTTCGGTAGCCGCTGTTGCACTCACGCTGTGCTCGCTGCCGCGTTCATTATATAATAAATTTAAGAGAATTCCGTTAGTTAGTCATTAGCCTACGTTCACAATGAAGTGTTTATATAGTCTGCTGCTGTGCCTTGCGCTTGTTTCGTGCAGCACAGTGAAGGAGAACAATCTGGCCTATTTCAAGAACTTGCCTGTCTCAGCCACCGGCACGCTTCCGAGTGTCCCTGCCGGCGACATCACGCTGCAACTCGCCGACGAGGTGACCGTCACGGTGTCGTCGCTTGTGCCCGAGGCCACCGCGATGTTCAACGCCCCCCAGGCCAACGCCGCCCCTCGTGGCGAGCTGGCCACCACGGCCATGCCACGGCTGGCCACACACGTGGTCGACAGCCAGGGCTGCATCACCCTGCCCGTGATTGGCCGCCTGCATGTGGCGGGGCTGACCACCGCGCAAGTGGAGCAGGCCATTCGCGAGCGCGTGGGCGAACAGGTGCGCGACCCCTTTGTGCAGGTGCAGCTTGTGGGGTTCTTTGTGAACGTGATGGGCGAGGTGCGGCAGCCCAGGCGCGTGAGCGTCACGCGCGAGCGATACACCGTCCTCGATGCGCTGGCCGACTGCGGCGACCTCACCGAGTGGGGGCAACGCGACGGGGTCATCGTCATTCGCCGCGCACTCGATGGCGGCAGCACGTTCTACCGCCTCAACCTGGCCGACACGCAGCTCATGACCTCGCCGGCGTTCTTCCTCCAGCAGAACGATGTGGTGTATGTGGAGCCAAACAAAATCAAGATTGACAACTCGAAGTATAACCAGAACAATGCCTACAAGCTGTCGGTGATTTCCACCATCGTGAGCGCCTCCAGTGTGCTCGTTTCGCTGGTGATTGCGCTGGCCGTGAAATGATTCGCCTCGACAAGATATGCACTTGGTCGCTCATCATCTGCCTGGCTGGCATGATTTGGAGCGGCTCGCTGGTCAAGTGGCTTGACGAGCTGGTGTGCTACACGCTGCTTGCCGCAGGGGTGCTCGACTGTGTGGTGAACCGCCGCTGGCGCGACTACCGGCCATTGCTGCTCACCCTTGCCGTGATGGCCGTCTATATCGTTTATTCCTCCTTCAAGCCCTACAACACGCTGCCCTACATCGTGATGGATGCCATCATCGAGCTCAAGCCCTTTGTGCCGCTCATGGTGGTGCTGGCCATCAGGCCGCAGATCACCCGCGGCGAGAAGGCTATCATCAAAGTGGTTACGCTGGTGAACACGGCCACTGTGCTTGCCCTCTATGCCATGCCGGTGTTCCGGCAGTTCACCATCAATCTGCACATCATGTTCCTGGGGGCCTCGTGCATGGTCAACCTGGTGGTGTGGGTCTACTGCTCGCTTGACGACGAGGGGCGCATCTCGTGGAGCGACATGGCGGCGGCCCTGGCAATCCTGGCCATCGGCTTGGGGTGCACGCGTGCCAAGTATTACGGCCAAGCCGTGGTGGCCGTTTTCTTCTTGCTGCTCTATCGGCCGGCGATGTTCCGCGACGTTCGCCGGGGGGGCTGGCTGGTGGCCATCGTGGTTGTGGCTGCCGTGGTGGCCGCGGGGTGGAGCAAGTTCTCCTATTATTTTATCACTGGCAATTCCGACACGTTCGATCCGAATGTGATTGAATCCTACGCCCGCCCGGTGCTTTACGTCACTGGCGGCTTGATACTCGTCAGCGAGATTCCATTGGGCTCCGGGCTTGCATCGTTTGCCTCCTATGCCTCGCAGGCCAATTATTCCCAGCTCTATCATGAGTACGGCATCAGTCAGGTCTTTGGCCTTTCCGAGGCCAACGGCGACTTTATCTGCGACGCGTTCTATCCCAGTCTTGCCCAGTTTGGCTTGGTGGGCGTGGGGCTGTTCGTGTGGTTTTTTGTCTGGGCGTTCCTTCCGGCCAAACGGCTTTTGCGAGCCAACACACGTGTCCACCGTCTGCACTACGCTTTGGCGGCCATTCTCCTGTGCTTTGTGCTTATCGAGAGCATTGCCAGCACCCTGCTCATGCAGACCTGGGGGTTGTTGGCCATGATGCTCTTGGGCTACATCGGCAGCACAACAGCCCGGAAGGCCGACACCGAACAAACCCTCATTCCTAATCCTTAATTCCCAATTTTCCATTCCTCATGACCAATTCACCCACCCTCGACCTACGCCGTCAGCTGCGAGCCATGCGCCGTGGCTGGCCGCTCTATCTGCTGTCACTTGCCGTGATGCTGGGCTTGGCCACTTATTATGCTGTCAACAAGCAGGACCAATATAAAATCAAGGGACTGGTGCTCATTGAGGACGACAAGGAGAGTCTGCCCGGGTCGCACATGACGGGCGGCATGGCGCAGATGATGCGCTCGTTCTCGCTGGGTGGCTTCTCGTCGGATGTTGACAACGAATGGCTGGTGATGGCCTCGCACGATGTGCATGAGCGTGCCGTGCGGGCACTGGGCCTCACGCGCACCTATGTGGAACGCACCGGCTGGCTCACCAAGCGGCTGATGTACCGCGACAGTCCCGTGCTCATCGATGCTCCCGAAGCGTTTTTCGATTCCCTGCCGCACTCCTGGAAAGTGACCGTGAGCCTGCACGACGGCAAGGCCGACATCACCTCGGCGAAAGGACGCTTTGCCAGCAACTACTGGAGCACACGCGATGCCACCCTGCCCTGCACCGTCAAGACACCCTTCGGCAACCTGCAACTGCTCAAGTCCGAGCATTACAACCCGGCCGCCAACATCAATATGGTCATCAACCTGGCCAGCACCAACGAGATGGCCTCGTGGCTCGCCAAGCTGGTGAGCATCGAGGTGGCCAACAAAAAGGGCGATGCCATCATGCTCACTGTCAAGGACGACCGCGAGCGTGGCATCGACATCATCAACGCTCTCATTGCCGCCTATAATCGGAAACGCGCCGACCGTCGCAACGACAAGGCGCAGGCCGAGGTGGACTTTGTGAACCAGCGCCTGGCCGCACTCCAGCAAGAGCTTGACGAGAGCGAGGGGCGCGTGACGCGTTTCAAGCAACAAGCCAGGGTGAGCAACCCCACTGTCGAGGCGCAAGGGTGGCTCCGCCAGTCCACGCAGGCGCAAGCCGAGGCCGCACAGGCACAGACCGAGCTCACTGTCTATGAGATGATTCTGGGCATTCTGCAAGGGTCGGATGGCGATGCTATGTTGCCAGCCTTCGAGGGGGTGAAGGATGCGGCAGTTAACCGATACAACGACCTCGTGGCACGGCGCAGCACGCTTGCCCAGTCGGCCACCATAGGCAACGCCGCCCTGGAGGCGCTCGACAAGCAAATCAAGCCCCTGCGCGAGAGCATCATCAAGCGAGCCGAGAGCAACATTGCCGCCGCGCGTGTCAAGCTCCAGTCCATCTACGGCCAGGCCACGCAGGCACAGGGCAACTACAGCCGGATGCCCGCCGCCGAGCAGCAATACTTCGACCTCTTGCGTGACCGTGAGCTGAAGAACGACCTCTACGTCTTCCTGCTTGAGAAGCGCGAGAGCAGCCTGCTCAAGCTGGGCAGCAATGTCACACCCAGCTTCACGCTCGACAGCGCCTACAGTGCTGTCAAGCCCGACTCCACCAAAACCATGATTGTCTTTGCCATCGCCTTGCTGATGGCTTTGCTCGCTCCCACACTGCTCTTGCTGTGGTGGCAGCACCGCCGCGACTGGGTGGAGCAGCCCTGCGACCTGCCATCCGAATGGGAGGCGCGTACCGTTGGCATTGCCGATGATGGCGACTGGACGCGGCTGCTTGCCAAGGCCACGGCAACCACCGGCGGCAGTGTGCTGCTTGTGGGCGACACCACAGGAACCACCGCTTCCATGATAGGTGAACAAATGAAAAAGCTGGGAATCAACACAACACACGAATCAATGGAATGTTTGGCCGATGTGCAGCGATTGCCCGCCGGCGCCGCACAGGTGGTTGTGGCCACAGTTCCCGATTGGCACGATACGCCGGCTTATGCCGTCTATGCGGCACAAACCTGCGACAACGTGGCTGTGCTCATTGTTGTGAAGTCCCATACGGTTAAACGCAATGAGTTGAATCACAATTTGCTAAGCCACCTCAACTCCGAAATGTGCCATATAGCGTTTCTCTTTGTCTGAACCCCATGAATGTACTGATTATCAACTGTATCCTCTACACTGCCGAGTATCGGCGCATTGCTCCGCGAGCATCGGTGGCCGATTGCATGATTTGCCATGTGGCGCGGGGTTTTCAGGAATTGGGACATCAAGTGACGGTGCTTGCGGCAGCCGACTTCCGGCCCACTCGTGACGAGGATTTGGGGTTCCCCATTGTCTATCTCCGTTCCTCGTTGCGCAAGCTCTTCCCTCCGGCAGTGCTTCCCTGGCTTCCCGGCTTGCGCCGCTGGCTCAAGCGCAACGCCAGCCGCTTCGACCTGGTTGTGTCGAGCGAGATGCTGTCGTTAGCCACTTTCACGGCCTGCCGCGTGTGTCCCGACCGCCTGCTTGTGTGGCACGAACTGGACGTGAAGCCACAGGCATTGTTCCGCATTCCGGCGCACCTGTGGTATGGCGTGGTGGTGCCCTTGTTTATGCGCCGCTGTTTCGTGGCACCGCGCAGCTTGGCCGCTCGACGCTTTCTCCTCGCCCAGGGGGTGCGCAAGGTGGCTGTCAACCTGGTAGACCATGGGGTGGATCAACATTTGTTTGCGCCGAGTGATGAGCTTGGTAATGCTTTTGTCGTGGTCTCGCAGTTGGTGCCGCGCAAGCGTGTGGATCGAATCATTGCCGCTTTTGCCGATTTCCTCCGGCAGCACACATCTGCTTGCAGGCTTACCGTGATTGGCGATGGATCCGAGCGGGAGAATTTGGAGCGGCTTGTGCAAGAACTTGGTCTGGAAGAGGCCGTGACTTTCACTGGCAGGCTCGACCACAAGTGCCTTGCCTCACACCTGCGGCAGGCCATTGCACTACTCGTCTACACCATTCAGGATCTCAATATGGTTTCCATCGCCGAAGCGCTGGCCTGCGGCACTCCTGTGCTCACCAACACCATGCCCACCAGTGCCGAAACCATCCAGCAGCTGAAGCTGGGCATTGTCAAGGACGACTGGGGAGCCGCCGAGCTGGAACAAATGATTGCGCAGCGGCAGCAGTTCCGCCAGTCCTGCATCGCCCACCGCGAGATGTTCACCAGCACTGGCTGCGCAGCAGCCCTCATTCGCACGTTTAACCAACTCAATGGGCAAGAACCAGAGGAATAGTCCTGTGACAAGCCGAGGAAAAAGGGTTGAAACCATGCGTGTCCTTCAAGTCAACAAGTTCTGGTATCCCCGCGGGGGTGACTGCGTGGTGGCGATGGCCACCGCCGGCTTGCCGCGCCGCGTGGGGCACGACGTGGCCGTGTTCACCATGGCGCATCCGCAGGGCATTGCCGACTTTCTGACACCATACCTGTAAATCATGGCACAATTGGACTGCTGCAATAGCAAGAATGGAAAAAACAGCAAGATGTGGAGTCACGTCATTGCTGTTGATATGCCTGTGGACGATAATTGGCCTTTTGCGCAAGACTTGTCGCGAGAGGCCGGCATCCCTTTCCATGTCGTTGCGCGCGATGGCCGTGCACATGTGAAGCGATGGCAGCGCATCTTGATTTATGTCATGATGGGGTTTAAGCTTTTTGTTCATCGTCGTCAGATGTGCGTGCTCGTCTGCTGGCAACAGTTTTTCGGCTTGATGTTTGCGTGGCTGTGCAGTATCTTCCATGTTAAGAAGAATACAAGGCTCACTGTGATGACCTTTATTTTTCGTCCCAAGCGCGGCCTCATCGGAAGATTGTATCAGCATTGGGTGACCACTGTGCTCAACAGTGGCTATGTTGACCATGTAACCGTCTTTAGCCACCACGAGGTGGACTACTATAGCAAGCAGCTTGGTGTGAACAAGTCGTTGTTCACCTTTGTCCCTCTGGCGATTGACGAGTTGCCACAGTTGGAAACGACCGATGGTGGCTTCCTGTTTAGCACGGGCAAGAGCAATCGAGATTATGATTTCCTGATTTCCGCATTGTCTGGCACTTCGCATCATTTGGTTATTGCTTGTGATGAGCTAAAGCAGCCGTTGGCCAGCAATATCGTTGTTTACCGGCATACATTCAACCAAGACATGCTTGCATTGATGGCGCGTGCGAGTGCTGTGGTTATCGCATTGGATAACGCCCATGTGAGTAGTGGCCAGCTTGTGGTGCTGCAAGCTATGGCCCTCGGCAAGCCAGTAATCGTCACGCGCTCGTCGGCTCTCGATGATTATGTAGTCCCGGACAAGACCGGTTTCATGGTCGACAAGACGGCTCGGGCTTTCCTTTTGGCGGTGAATCAAATTATGGGAGACCCCGCTTTGCGTCAACGCATGGGTGAGGCTGCCCGCCAGAGATTCAGCTCTCGGCATAAACTGTCACAGCTCGCACATCATGTGCTCACAACCACGCTCCAACCAAACTGATTTATGAGAATCCTTATCGTAAATAAGTTTTGGTATCCCCGCGGGGGTGACTGCGTGGTGGCGATGGCCACCGCAGGCCTGCTGCGCCGCATGGGTCACGACGTGGCCGTGTTTACCATGGCCCACCCGCAGAACATTGCCGACCCCCATATTTTGGGCAAGGCGCCACAAGTGGAGCTTGCCGACCGCTGGCGCTACCTGCGGCGAATGCTCGGTGGGATGGGGGTGAAGCCAGCTTTTGCCCGCGTGCTCGATGAGTTCAACCCGCAGGTGGTGCACCTGCACAACGTGCACTCCTACCTCTCGCCCGTGGTGGCGCGGCTGGCGCGCGAGCATGGCTGCCGCGTGCTGTGGACCATGCACGACTACAAGCTGCTCTGCCCGGCCTACACTTGCCTGCGCAACGGACAGCCCTGCATCGAGTGCGTAGGGCGGCAGTCCTCGGTGGTGTGCCATCGATGCATGAAGCACTCAGTGACAGCCAGCGTTGCCGGAATGATTGAGGCAAAGAAGTGGAAAATAAATCGGCTGACAGACTGGGTGGACACTTTCGTCTGTCCCAGCGAGTTCATGGCACAGATGCTGCGGCGCGCCAGTGTGCCATCGGAGCGTGTAGCGGTAGTTCCCAATTTCCTGCCTGCCGGCCGTGCCGTTGACTCACCCGTGGCGCTGGGTCGTGCCAACTACTGCTGCTATGTGGGGCGCCTCTCGCCCGAGAAAGGGGTGGAAACCCTGCTCAAGGCAGCCGCCGCCTTGCCGTTCACCCTGCGTGTGGCCGGCGATGGGCCGCTGCTGGGCGAGCTGCGGAGCCGTTATGGCCATTGTCGCAACATCGAGCTGCTGGGACGCCTCGACGCAACCCACGTGGCCGAGCTGCTGCGCCTGGCACAGTTCTCGGTCATGCCCAGCGAGTGCCTGGAGAACTTTCCGATGGGGGTCATCGAATCGCTGTGTGCCGGCACGCCTGTGGTGGCCACACGCATGGGGGGCATCCCGGAATTGGTCAATGATTCTTGCGGCCTGCTCGTGCCGCCCGCCGACCCCGCCGCCCTGGCCGAGGCCATGCGCCAAGCCTGGAGCCGCCGATGGAACCACGCCGCCATCGCACGCCAAGCCAGCAGCCGCTTCCACGAGCAGACACACTACCGCAGCCTCATGGGGCTTTACACCACATAGGATGGACAATTCTGGTTTGTACATGTCACGCGCAGAGGGTTAAAAAACGTTATTCCTTTAGCGTGTTGATGTCTGATTGGAGGGAATTGAGTAATTTTGCATTAATATGCTGGTTAGCGTCACACGGACACACGCTTGCCGTGCTATATAACCAGACTACGAGTGTTTCATGGTGTCCTCAGTTATTCAACCCAATTAAAATCTACCTTTTTTTTGTATGATTAAAGCATTATTGAAGTATCGTGTTTTGGCTTGTGCAGTGTGCCTGATTGTGTGCGCCTCCAGCTGTGGCGGTGATTCGCCGGCCGATGAACCCAACCAGCCCGTTGACCCCGTGACTCCCGTGACGCCCACCACGGATCAGGCCATGACACCCGATGAGCAAAAGAACTACTTGGAGCAAGTGGCACTTGAGTTCATGGAACTCACCCCATCGTCCGATTTCATGCGCATCAGCGACTTGGGTTGCTTTATCCGTGACACCTATGGCGACCGCTACGACTGGGATGAAGTGGGCGACTGGGCTCGGGGGCTTTGGGAAACCTCGCGCTCTTCGCTGGGTTCTTACAGCCAGGAAACCAGCCGTTGGGGCTACAACTATGTGTTCTATGACTACACGGCTCTGCTGTTGGCTTCCAATTTCACCGGACATTTCACCGCTCGCAATGGATACTGGCAGCGTACCGATGCCAGCGACTTGCAGTTCCTTTTCAACGACCAGGCTGGAGCGCAGTGTGTGGTCAAGCTCACCACCAGCGGATCCATCAAGAAAGTGCACGCTTTCAACCTTGATGAGTATAAGGAATACCGAGGCGGAACGGAGTACTACGACCGTGTGCAGTGCACCGTGGGCGTACCCGAAAACATCGAGGTCACTCTTACACAGGGTGGCAATTTAGTGGTAAAAACAACTGTCAAGGTGGACTTGAACAGTCTCAGCGGCGAGGAGTTCGACATCAGCCGCAGTGCCTTCAACGTTTCTTCAACCACCGAGCTTAATAACGGCTATCGCTTTGCCTTGTCGCAGGCTGTCTACAAGGCCAATAATCAGGTTTCCCTCACGCTCGTGATGAGCAAGGGCAGCCGTACGCTGGCCACGATGGCTTTCTCGAGCGACCTGAGCGGTATTCCTGCTTGTAACGCCAGTGCGTTCGCGTCCGAGGATTTCGACATCGACAACTACAACACCGATGCCGCCAACGCCAACGCGCCGTTTGTCAAGCTGGACATCCTGGGAAAGGTGCAGATTCAAGGGCGTGTGACCGACGCACGCAAGTTGGCCGACAACCTGGAACTGGCCGATGAAAACAGCACCAACGAGTATGCTTTCAAGGATGCCATTGCCCACACCAACGAACAGACCGACCTCAACTTGTTCTACAACGGAACAGCCACCAAGCAGGCGACTATCAAGTTGGAACCCTTTGTGGAGGACTATTGGAATGGTCGTACCTACTGGGATGCCGAGCCAGTCATCGTGTTCTTCGATGGGTCATCTTACAGTACAGTTGAGGCGTTTTTCAACGAAACCAGTTTCAAACGCACCATCGACACGTTCAAGCGGCTTTCCAACAGTTATGCCGCCTTGATCGACGAACACATCAACTGGTGATTGGCAGTGACTTGAATATCCATGATTTTGTGGTTTTTTATTGCTGTGTCTGCTTTCTTGAGTGGACACAGCTCATTTTTTTGGGGGGTATAGTCCCCATCTACTGTTTCCTGCGCCAGTCGTTCAGGACGAACTCTTGAGTTACAGCACCGCAGCCGCACCAGCAGCCCAGGCCGCCCTCCACATTGCCACGAAGTGGGGTCACACTTGGGAACAATGGGTTGCGCGAGAAGTTGGTGTTGTTGTCGAAATCGCTCCAAAAACGATAGCTTACCTCATCGATTTGTGCGAATTTCACGCTCACCGTGTCGCCGTAGCCGAAGTAGGGCACATACTCCTGACTGGCATCGGTTGCCAGGCTTGCCTGGTTCACCACCAGCTCATTGCCTCCCACGGCCAGCACCTCGTTGCTCACCGTTCCCAAGTAGGCAGGCAGCCATTGGTGTCCGTATCGTCCACGGCGCACGTATGCCTTGTAGTAGCGGCGGCACGCCCCATCATCGTTGAACGTGACCACTATGCTGCATAGCGAATCTTGAATCACCGGGAGCACCCACATCGAGTCTACTGATGGGGCTGCGGGAATGGTGGTTAGCGCTCGTGCGTGGTAGTCGCCATAGTCCACTGTGAGGGTGTAGCTGTGTCCTGCCTCACCGCGCAGCCGTGTGGTGGTGTAGACAAACGGTGGTGTGTAGGCTCGGTCGTATTTCCCCGTGAGCACCACCTCTTGCTCGCCGTCGCTCACTGCCACGCGCGCCCACCGCAGCAGATGGCTGCCCAGGCTGTCGAGGGGCTCGTGGTAGCCGCTGTGCACCGCTACCGATGTGGTGACTATCACCACCGGAAAGCCTCCATCGTCAATCGACCCCTCCACCACCAGCAGTGGAGAGGCCGCCTCCGACGTCGGACTGTCGCACGACACCGCAACACTCAGTTCCATAGCCACCCAAGTGCCCAAGACTATTGAACGCATTACGCGGTTTATCAGATATCGGTTGTGTTTCATACACGAAAAAGTTAAAATTACCCAAGTCAACCTTTGTTCAGAATTTGACATAATAGCTCAGCGAGGGCATCACCCGCACCAGAAACGACACGGGGTGATACGACAACTCGCCCGAATCGGTGATTTTCCACGCCTGGAACAACTCGTTACGGTTGTTCAGGGCGTTATATACCGAAAAGTTCAGTCCCTGCTCGCTTTTCCCGTTCTGTCGGAGCTTGTAAGTGACCGAAAGGTCTACCCTGCAGTAGTGCGCCAGCCTACTGCTGTTGCGTGCGCCGTGTTGCGTGAGCACGTGGCCGGCGTAGAGGTACAGGTGTTCCACGGCGGTGAATGGTGTTCCCGTGGCGAATGTCACCGTACCCGACAGCGACCAGCGCGCCGTGGCCGTCCACATGGCCACGGCGTTCAGTTCGTGGATGCGCTCGTGGCTGGCCGAGTAGGTGTCGGGCAGCGAGGCACTGTCGAAGTGGCGGCGTGCGCGTCCCACATTGTAGCTTATCCAGCCGCTCAGGCGTCCCGATGGACGGCTCACGGTGATGCCGGCTCCGTAGTTGCGACCTCGGCCCGTGAGCAGGTGGAGACCGCTGCCAGTGTCGGTTGTCACAATGTCGAGTAGCGTGCCGTCATATTCCGCGATGTGGCTCAGGCGTTTATAGTAGGCCTCCACGTCCACTCGCAGTCCCCACCATGGCAGCGGCCTTCCCACTGTGGCCGACAAACTTGCGGCACGTTGTGGGGGCAGTGCGCCGCCAGCCGGTGTCCAGTACTCGGTGGGGAAACCCATCGATGAAAAACCCGTCTGGAAGTAACACTGATGCCTCATGGCCGCTGTGAGCGTAAGCAGCCAGGTGCGCTGGGTCACGCTCAAGCTCAACGATGGATTCAGCGACCAGTGGCATTGCCGGGTCGCGTCAACATAGAGGGCGCCCCGCAGACCGGCCAGCAGCACGGCGTGGTCGCCAACCGGCACTGTGACGCCCACATGTGGAGAGTATTCCTGTGTCAGCGTGGCGGTGCTGTTCCCCGGATTGTGCAGGGTGACGATTCCGGTTGCTTGGGGCACTTGCGGTTTGATGCGCCGCCATGCCGCGTCCACGCCGGCACATGCGTGCCGCCCCTGCCACAAGCTGCGGTACCCCCACTCGGTTATGCCCGATGGCAGCACGAGCGCCAGCCCCGGATAGTCCACTGTCAACCGGTTGGCAAAGCGGGTAAAGTAGGCCGTGTGGCGCATCTGCCTGTCGCTGTCCAGCTTGCGCTGCCAGTGCGCGGCAACCAGCGTGTTGCCCCACCGCAGGCGCAGTTGCGAGCGATAGCGCTCTTCGTCCATAGACGCATGGTCGCCGCCCCAGTAGCCATCCAGCCACACATGGTCGCGCGCCGTGGGATGCCACAACCATGTGACGTTCACGTCGGCAAAGCGGTAACGCAACTGATTGTCATCGGTGTGTAACGCGTAGCCGTAAAGCAGGTTCACATAGCTCATGCGCCCCGATACGGTGAGCGTGGCGTGCCGCCCCGTGGGCACGCGCACAGTGCCCTGGCTCGACAGCAGCCCCACGGCGGCCTCGCCAGCAACACTGTCGCACAACGTGTGCAGTGACGACAAGTCCACCTGCCCGCCCAAGCGGTTGGGAAATGCTGCCTCGCTGCACGTCTTGTTCACCGTCACCACTCCGTAGTGTGATGGGGTGAAAGTCGAGAAAAGCCCCAGCAGGTGGCTGGCATTGTACACGGGCACGCCGTCCACGCTGAGCACATTGTGCGAGTACTCACAGCCGTAGATGTGCAATCCCGTGTCATATTCGTTGTTGGTCTGCACGCCGGGTAGCAGACGCACGCTGCGCACCGGGTCGCTGTTGCCCATCACCTGCGGCAGTCGAGCCAGTGCGGCCATATCCCAGTGTATGCGACTGCGTCCCAGCACGCGCACTGTCGGCTTCTCGGTGGCACCCACCTCTACCTCGGGTAGCGACAGTTGCACGCTGTCGGCAGACGGTGGCGGCAACGGCTGAGCCAGTGCACTCAACGACAGGAAGCAGGCGGTGGACAGGAGGGGATTCATCTTACAAAAGGACGAGTGTTTGTGTTGCTCACTTCAATGCTGCAAAATTACATCATATAATCCATTCGGGAAACATTTCATGCTATTATCATGCGTGTTCGTGAGCAAGTTTTGCAGCCTTTGGCCAGGCGGGTGCCGGGCTATGCCGCGGAGAGATGGATACCCATCTCCGAAACTCGGGTCTAAAAGCGTGAAGTGTTGCGGGTGCAGATGATGTGCCGGTTTTTTCCAGGGGTGCTAACTTTGCAGGTCTAACCTAAAAAATAATTTGTTATGCGAAATCTTCAACTCGAGTTATCTGTGGATGGTGCCGAGGATTTGCTTGGTACCCGACTGGTGGTGAATGTGAACGGTCGTCCTTTCGTCTTGTGTGCATTACCCGAGTCGTCACCGACGTCGTCTGCATCCAGTCAGGTGGTTTTTGCCGACTATGTGTGTTCAGAGGCCGGGCGTTTGGCAACGGCAGGCAGGACGCGCACCGCCGAGACCTATCGTGCGGCCGCCGCCAGCCTCACCGCTTTCCTCGCCGGCAGGCACATCGCCCTGCACGAAGTAACCGACGACCTGATGACACGCTATGAGCGGCACCTGCGCGACCGTGGCCTGTCGCTGAACACCACCTCGTTCTATATGCGCATCTTGCGGGCCGCCTATCGCCGCGCCGTCGAGGATGGCCTTGTGGCCGACGCAATGCCTTTCCGCCATGTGTACACCGGCGTGACGCTTACCGACAAACGCGGGCTCACACTCGACGAGGTGGGGAGCATACACCGTTTTACCGCCAATGAGCCGAATCTGCTCTTCGCACGGGACTTGTTCATGTTCAGTTTCTTCACGCGGGGAATGGCCTTTGTCGATATGGCCTATTTGCCGCACAATGCCGTGCGTGACGGATGGCTGCACTACCACAGGCGCAAGACCGGTCAGCCGATTTGTGTTCAGTGGGAAGAACCTATGCGGCTTCTTGTCGAGCGTCTGAAGCGACCCGGAACCCCCTTTCTGTTGCCCATAGTCGTCAAGGCCAACGGCAAGGAGCGAAACCAGTACCGGCACGTGCAGGGCAACGTTAACCGCTGGCTTCACGAACTGGGACAACGAATTGGTTTGAGCAAACCGCTCACCATGTATGTTGCCCGTCATTCCTGGGCCAGCATCGCGCAAGACCAGGGATTCTCGCTTGAGGCAATCAGGCAAGGTATGGGACACACCACGATTCGCACTACGCGCATTTATGTGCAGTCGCTTAACGCCTCTCGCGTAGATGAATGTAATAGGCAGATAATCAGCAGATTGCTAAAAGCGTGATTCTTGCGGTGGGTTCTATAAACCGTGGTCATGATTGATGTCGTTCCACACCGGGAATGGGCTGATATGCTTGCATGAGTCTGCGGTAGTAATGCTGCTCGTGAAAACGCTCGGTAGCCTCGCGGGCAATGGCAACGTGATTCCATGGGTGTTCCCAAGCCAGGCACATAGCCTCGGCCAGCGCGGTGGCATCATTGGGCTGCACGAGCAGGCCGCAGCTGTCGTCGACCAGTTCGGGAATGCCTCCCATGCGCGTGGCCACCACAGGTGTGCCGGCACACAGCGACTCGACGACCCCCATCGGACAGTTCTCCCACCACTGGCTCGGCACAACCGAGAAACGCGCCTTCTGCAGCAACTCGGCCACATGGGGCGCATCGAGGCGACCCAGCAGCTCAATATTGCGGCAGTGGCCGTAGTGGTGTCTCAGTTCGCCCAACAACGGCCCGTCGCCCGCCACACGCAAGGTGAACGGCAGGTCGGAGGCTGCCTTGAGCAGCGTGCGCAACCCTTTCTCGGACGACAGGCGGCCCACATAGCAGCAGTAATCGGCGCGTTCACCTTCCTCGCCGAGTGCTTTGGCGCGGTCGGCGGGCATACAGTTGGGAATGACGGCGATATGCGACTCCGGCACGTCGACACGCCGCAACATCTGCGCCATGAACGCACTGGGGCAGATAAACGTGTCCACCCACTGAATCAGCCGGTTCATGTTCCACTGAGTGGCCTCGAGCAGTCCGACGACGCTTGCCGCCATCGAGTGCTTCATGCAGCGGTGGTTCACCACCTCAAGCGGGCGTTCAATGCACTCGCAGCAAGGCTTTCGGTCGCGCAAGCAGGTGTAGGCCGGGCAGAGCAGTTTGTAGTCGTGCATGGTCCACACCACGCGGCAGCCATGCTCGTGCGCCAGCCGCGCCACTACGGGCGAGAGGTAGGAATGTACATTGTGCAGGTGCACCACCTTGGGGGAGAATTCCTCCAGCACCCGGGTAAGCGGTTGCTCCACGCCGGCACCCGTCAGTGCGCGGCGCACAGCCTTGAATCTCTCCGCTACCGAGCCGTCGAAGCGCACGCCAGAGGCCACGCCGGCCACATTCGAATCGTCCGCGTTGCTTGGGTAATCCATGGTGAACACCGCCACCTTGTGCCCCATGCGGCGCAGCATTTCGGCAGTGGCCATCGCAACCACGCAGTCGCCACCACGGGGATACCAAAACTTGTTGACTATCAGAATCCGCATAGAGTCTCAGCCTTTGTCACACGAATACTTATAAGCTCTTCAAAAAGGAGTCCTCCCGGCGAGTGGCCGGTGGGTAACGGTTGACCACACCTGCCGACCCCAAGCCAAGAGGAAACTCCCCAGAGAAAGCTTATTTTTTATCATGAGTTCTTCGTTTCACACCATAGCCGAAAGGACGGTTTAAAAAACAACCGGGCCTGAAAAATTTACTATTAAATGTGCGTATGGGAGACTGTTACGTAACCAGCCCGGTTGTTTGTGTTCAGCTTTGCTGATGTTCAGATACGTCCGAACACAGTGTCGAAGTTCAGGAAACCTCGCACAGAGCGGTCGGGAGTGAACACGACGATGCGCACGCGGTGGCTGTTGCCGTCCATCAGGCTTGCCGGGATGCGGAACCGAATGGTGTAGGCGTGCGTCATGGCGTCGCTCACAGTGAGTTTGTCGAGCTGAAGGTCGCTGGCGTCTGACCTGATGAACATCTTCGTGCCGCCGGTATACTCCGACATTCTCCAGGGGTACTGGTTGGTTGAGGTTTCGGTGAATGTCGTATTGGAATCGCTATACACAGTATGGATAGTGCCATTGCTGGTGGGCCAATTGGACTGGTCCTTAAACCAATACACTGAGTAGCCGGCAATGCCATTGGGCTGGTTGGGCTCGTCGGTGAAGTTGACGTAGATGCGGTTGGCCGTGGCTCGGAAGGCAAAGTAGTCGTTGGCAAACCTCACGGCCATCGCGCCACACTCGTTGCCAGCCGTTGAGCTCGAAGTGCGGGTGTAGCTGCCGGCCAGTGTCTGGAGGTTGTTGGCGTCGGGGCCGCCGAAGTGTTGGGTGCGTCCGGTGCCCGTGGAAGCATTCAGGTAGGTACTCAGTGCTGTGGCGCTGGTGAGGTTGATGGCGCCGTCCACATAGCCTCCGAAGCCCACCACGCCAAACTGTACATCAAGGTTTTTGCCGGTAAGCATCTGTGCCCAGGCGATGATGTCGCGGGCGATGGCATTAGCCTCCTCGCTCATGCTGCCCGAGTTGTCGACGGTGAACACGATGTCGTTTTTCACGCGTGTGGTGTTGTCCTCCAGGTTCAGCACCTTGATGCCCTTGGGCGTGCCGTCGACCTCGACCCACACGTTTTGTCCGGTCACGCCAGTGCCGTAAAGGCTCACCCACTCACCCGTGGTGGGGTGCTGAATACCCGTCAAGTTCATGGTCACGATATACTCCCCGTCGTCGATGCCCGGGGTCACGCTGGGATAGGGAATGGTGATGTTCGGCGTGCCGGGGTCGGGGGTTGGCTCGGTGGGGTCGTCGGGTATGTCGGTGCCGGTGGCAATGCGGATTTTGATGGTGGTGCCGTCCATGAGCACGAGATAGAGGTAATTGCCCTTGACATACACATTTTGGAAGAAATGCCTGCACTGGCAGTTCTCGGTGGAGATGGGGTTGCCGTACTGGTCGTAGATGAAGATCCAGGTCACACCGCCATCGATGGAGTAGATGAGGTATCCGCTCGCGTCGACCTTGAAGATGGGCGAGTAGCCGCTCACGGGCAGTTTGTTGCCGTCGCGGTCGTAGAGCCAGGTGGTCATACCGTTGATGGTCTGGGTCCAGTAGTAAACACCGTCCTCAAGGTCAATGCCGATGATGGGCACGTTGTCGCCGCCATTCCCGCCGGCGCTCACGCCGGTGTCGACGGTGCCGATCCACCAGTTGCCGTTAGAGCCGATGTAGGGCGTTTCGCCGTCGGTTGCCACGGCTTTCTTGCCGGTGTCCTGGCCATCAATCCACCAGTTGCCATTGGGGCCGATGTAGGGCGTCTTGCCGTCCTGCCCCAGGGCTTTTACGCCGGTGTCGGTGGTGCCGAGCCACCAGTTGCCGTTGTCGCCCACATAGGGTGTGAGGCCGTCGGTGCCGGCTGCTTTCACGCCAGTGTCGGTGTCGCCAATCCACCAGTTTCCGTTGTTGCCGATGCGCGGCGTGAGGCCATCAGTGCCGTTGAGGATGTTGGCCGTGGTGCCGTCGCTGAACGTAATCACATAGCCGTTGGTCGTCTGTGTCACGCCGGTAACATAGACATTGTTCTGTAACTGCTGCACAAGCAGCGACAGGCTGCTCACATTGTTGTTCATTTGCGAGAGCGTGAGCTCCACAGCGGTCAGACGCTCATCCAGGTCTTTGACCTTGTTCCACAGCGCCTCGTCATCGTAGCTGCAGCCCACCAGGGTGGCCAGCGCAACAACGAGCGCCAATGCTTGATAAAACTTCTTCATAAATAGATAAATATTTTATGGTGTATAGTTTATGGTGTTTAGCTTATAGGAGGTCTAGCTCGACATCGATTATCACGGTGTGCGTAACCACACCCCAACCCCAAGTCATGGTTATCGGGACTTTGAGGCGCGCTTTCTTCTGGAGTACGGTGCCGTTGTTGGTGTACCACAGCTCGCCATCCCTGATTTCAAGCGTGAACTTGCCGTCGTTGGGCTTCCAAGCACCATCGGGCACATCGTACTGAACCTGAATGTTGTTCGTGTTCATCACAGGATCTGTCCATGGGCCATAGTAGGCGTTGAAGTTGGACCATTTAGGCAGCGAGAACAGATAGCTGTTCTTCAGATTGCCGGGAATCTTCGCCAACTCAACCGTGTTCACAGTCTTGGAATCGGTGACATTGCCCAAAGCATTGATAATGTCGCGCCAGTCGTGCTTGACAAGCACATTGTCCAATTTGACGTGCGAGCCCGGATTGCCGTAGCCGACTGCATCGATAAAGTGGTCGGTACTGTTTTCCGAGAAGTAGACCGGACGCACCAGCAGAGCCTCGAAATAATCGGTGCCCGTGAAGAACTTGGCATCGGTGCAGTGCAGCGGGCGATCGGCAATGCCGTCATCGCCGCAATAGATGGCGCGCATGCCAATCCGCACCTTGAAGCCGCCCGCATTGAGCAAC
>JAFSYB010000134.1 GCA_017443765.1 Muribaculaceae bacterium
GCCGCCCGCATTGAGCAACTCCTTGGCCGTTTTCGATGCCTTGTTCAGCTCAATCCAGCGATAAACCGTAGTGTGGTTGAACGCATACGGGTATGCATCGGTATTGTTGTGAATCGTGGCAATCACTTCGGTTGTAGTCCCAGTGACCTTAATCAGCTTCGAGATGTAATTGTTGTTCGCATCGCGGCTGTCGACCACGCTCAGGCTCACGCCATTGTAGGAAACCGGCTTGAAGACGAAGACCTTCTCAATGGGTGTCACGTCCGGTTCAAACTTATAAGCATCGACGGGGAGTTGTTTGCCATTCACGTCCATTGTTATGAACGGCAGGTTGAGGTTGGCAATCAGCTGGCAATTGTCGGGATTGGTCTCACCGCTGTCGGGTACCTTGACATTGAACCAGGTGATGCGGTCGGCCTTGTTGGCATCCTTGGTCCAGTAATTGTCGAGGCAGTTGGCATCGTAAGGAATCTCAAAAGTTTCGTTGTTTTCAAGTGGTTTTCCGCCGTTGCGGACGATGAGGTTGATGACGCTGTTGAGGTCGTCGATGTCAACCACGTTGTCGCCGTTGGTGTCGGCACGCGCCTCGATGGTTGGGTTTTGGAGCTTGTGAATCATGATGTTGATGGTCAGGTTCACATCATCGATGTCCACAACGCCGTCACTGTTCAGGTCGCCATTGCCCACCGCGTGGGCAAGCAGGGCCTCGAGCGTGAAACAGGCGGCAACCCACAGGCGCAGAGAATGGGTAAATGCTCTCATGTTGGTGAGTCTTAGTCGTTTATTCATTTTGTTGATGATTATCTCGGATTGTCGTGAAAAGGCGTGGTTGGGGCTTGGTTTTTGCGGAGCATGATGTTGATGAGGAGGTTCAGGTCGTCGATGTCCACGGTGCCGTTAGCGTCAAGGTCGGCCCGGGCCTCGAGGGTTGGCTTCTGATTCTTTCGCAGCATGATGTTGATGACGATGTTCAGGTCGTCGATGTCCACCGCGCCATCGCCGTTGAGGTCGGCGTCGGGGGCGGCGTTCCTGTCCACCCACAGGGTGGCCGTGCCGTCGGGGTGCAGCAGGATGTCGGTAATGGGCTTGCCCATGAGTCCGGCCTTGCCCGAGGGCACTCCGCTGAACTCGAGGAACAGCTTTGCCGCCGGCGCCGAGCCATCGGTGAGCGCGTGGTTCGCCGTGCCGTAAAGGTCGGCGTACTCGGTTTCCTGACTCCATTCGTTGTCGGCGGCGAAAAACGTGGCCAGCTGCACCTCGCCGTTGTTGACCGTGTTCTTCGCCCAGCGATTGGCCACAAACGAGATGTGGGTGATGAGCACGCCCTCGGCGCGCAGGCCGGTGTCCCAGCCCTGGCGGCGGCGGTTCTCGATATAGTAGCACTCGCCCGGGTGAATGGGGCTGACGAGGCGCAGGGCACAATCACCGACGGTGCCCATGGGCGGCAGCGTGTAGTGCGTGCCGGCGCGTGCCTCGACGGGGTCGAGCCAGCCCATGAAGTGCTTCTCGTATGCCGAGTAGGCCACCGGCGTGTTTCCGCCATCGTTGTAGCAACCATCGTCCATGACGCTCCACGACCCCATGCCGTAGTAGGGCACGCCGGTCACGGTGGGGTAGAAGTCGGGCAGGCCCAGACAGTGCGAGAACTCGTGGCAGAACGTGCCGATGCCATCGAGCGTGGTGTCATCGTCGTGATAGCCGTGAATCTCGTTGATGACGGCGAAGCGGTTGATGGTGACCCCGTTGCGAGCGACGGGTGCGCAGCCGGGCTCGCCATATTCGCCGGCCTCGGCCAGACTCCACTGGCAGGGCCACACCGACTGCGGCACAAAGCCCTGGGCCTGTGCCTCGCCCACACCGGCAAACACCACAATGGCCACGTCGACCAGGCCGTCGCCGTCGTTGTCGTAGCGGCTCCAGTCCACCGCAGCGCCGGCGGCGGTAATGGCATCGGTCACCATCGTGCCCACGCCCACGTCGTTGCCATGGCTGTCGTTGGCCCCGTAGGCCGCGCGTGTCCCTGGCAGGGTGTAGATGCCGAACACCTCGAACTGCGGCGTGAACTGTCCGGCGGACTGGTCGGCGAAGTACTGGCTGGCCGAGCGGTTGCCGGTGGCATAAAGCTGACGGAACTCGCCCGCCGTGTGCGCCATGCGCTTGTTGGCGAACTCGACGAGCAGGATGGGTATGCGCGGCGAGCCGGCGGGGCTGACCTGCGGTGCGCGTGCCGGCGGTGCTTGCCGGCGGGTGCGCGGTGCGGATTCCGATGCGCGTGCTGCCGGTGCCAGCCCGGTGCCCTGCGCGGCAATCCATGCCCGCTCGGCGGCGGTGCGGTGCTGGGGGTCGTGGGCCACCATGGCCGTGCCGCCGCCCGGCGAGGCGTAGCAGAAGTTGCCCCGGTTGTCGCGGGCCACCGCCAGGCCGTCGAGGGTGGTCAGGGCGTGCACCCACTCATCGCCGGTGGCCAGCAAGTGCAGCGTGTCGCCATCGGCCTGAATGGCCGTGTGCACGCCCCGTGGCACGGGCACTGCCCGCAGCGGTGTGACTGTGCACACCACCGCGAGCAGCAAGAGCAACTGGCTTAGGCGATTGCGCATCGGTCACTCGGTTTCATGAGCCGTCCGTGAAGCCTCCGGCGCCTGTGCGGCTTCAGCGGCTTCGGCCTCGGTATCGGAATCTTCGTCGGGGTATTCTTGCAACTCCTCGGGCTTGTACTTCTTGACGATGACATTAATCACGATGTTCACATCGTCGATGTCGACCACGCCATCGGCGTTCACATCACCAATGAGCGGGTCATCGCCCTTGACGGTGATGGTGCTCATGTCAATCAGATTGCTGCCGTCGGTGCTCTGGATGGCGATGACGGCCTGTCCGGGAGCCACGGCGCGGACCTTGCCTTTCTGGTCGACAGTCGCCACAGCGGGGGCGGAGCTGGTGAGCAGCACATAGTCTTTGTAGGTAGCCAAGGTTTCTATTTTCCACTGCAGATTGGCCTCGTCACCCACATTGAGCGTGAGTGCCTTGGATGCCGAGCGGAAACGCAGGCTCTTGGTCCAGGGTACAACATGAAGAATGAGAGTGTCACTCAATTGGGTGCCATCATGTGTTGTCGCAATCACTTTTGTGGTGCCTAACGAATGTGGTCTTAGCCGGCCGACAGTTTTATCCTTTTCTCCAGGAAGAACATCGCTAATCCACGTTTCAACCGATTTCCATGTCACTGCGCGGTCGGTTGCAATTTCAGGCAGCACGGTGGCCTTAAGCGTGTTGTAGTCTTTACCAACCTCCAAGGTCAACTCATGCTCGCTGAGCATGATGCTTTCGGCGGCGATTTGCGGGATGGCCTTGCTGGCGGTGGGCTTGCCGTAGTACCCCTTGCCATCGCTGTCGCGGGTGAAAACCAGATTGTCGAACCGCAGCTCTCCCACCTGCTCAAAGGTGGAGTCGGCCCACACCTGCAGGGTGGCAAAACTGAGCTTGGCGTTTTTCTTGATCGGGCCGTTGTTCACCACGAGCAGCCGCAGGCTGTTGTCATCGGCAAAGTAGCGGCATCCCAGCTCGGCCTGCGTGGCCGTGAAGCACTGCACGGTGTCGCCCTTGCTCATGGGGGTGAGCCCGGCGGGGAGATGCACATCCACCTGGAAGGCCTGCTCAATGTCGGCTTCCATCTTCAGGTACAGGTTCAGCGTCTTGGCGGTGCCGCGCTCCATCTTCAGCTCGTCGGTGGTGACGGTGTAGCCGGACAGTGTGTCGTAGTAATGTTGCGGTGCTTCGGTGGCTCGTGCGCCGCCGCACCAGGCGACCACAGCGGCCACGGCCAGCCATTGATATATCGTTCTCATATTCTATTCAGCATTTTGGGGTTTGTCACTTATTTCGCATCCATGGCCAAGCGGAACCCCAGGGTGGAAACACAGCTCCCCGGCTGGTAGCCACTGCGAGAGGTCACACGGCAGTAATTCTGTTCGGTCGTATAGCTGCCGCCCCGAATCACGCGCCCCACGCCCGTTGCCGGTCCCTTGGGGTTGGTGGCCGCAGCGGTTGTAAACAGGGCAAACCAGTCCTCGCACCACTCATAGACGTTGCCGTTCATGTCGTACAGCCCCAGCTCATTGGGCTTCTTCAGTGCCACGGTGTGAGCCTCCAGGTCGCTGTTCCAGCGGTGCCAGGCCACTTCATCCACGTTGTCGCTCCCGGCGTACTTGTATCCCCAAGAAGCCGTATCTTTCGGATTATAGTGGTAGCCCCGTCCCAAGCGGCCTCCACGGGCGGCAAACTCCCATTCGGCCTCGGTGGGCAACCGGAACGTAAGGCCGGTGCGCTTGTTCAGCTCGGTGACAAATGCCTTGCAGTCGTGCCAAGTGATTCTCACCTTCGGCTTTAGCGAGGCTACGGGTGCGGCGGTGGTGTCCATCACGGCCGACCACAGCTGCTCGGTGACAACCGTTTCGGCAATCCGGTAATCCTTGGTGAGTGTGACATTGTGAGCCACCTCGTCGGTGGTTGCATCGGCGCCTTGCTCTTTGGTGGCACCCAGGATAAACGTGCCGCTCTCCACCATAATCATGCGAATTACCACGCCGTCGCGCACTGGCACCACCAGCACGCGGTTCATCTCGCGAATAAGCCGGTTGAGGTCAACAGCATCAACAGTGCCGTTGCCATCGATGTCGAACCGGGCCTCGTAAGCCGCGTTCTTGTCGAGGATGCGCTCCGAGAGCAGACGGTAGTCGAGCGAGTCGACGTTGCCGTCGGTGTTGATGTCGAAGCCTGCAGCTCCGGCGCACGGGCAGGCAATCAGCACTGCCAGCAGCAACAGACATTCGATGAGTAATTTCTTCATTATATTGTTCATTTTCGTAAAAAAAGAGCCTTTGCAGCCGTTGTCGCCTGTGAGAGCGCCAAGGCGCAAAGACTCTCCAACCAGACTACAGTCTTTGATTGTTTAACCGATACGCTCTATCTCAATACGCCACTGTGCATATTCATTCACGTTTGATCGTGATTCGCGCGGTACCCCGCTCCATATCCTCGCGGTGGCGATAGAGCACGCCGTCGCGCATGAAGTAATAGTTGGGGTTGCCGTTGTACTCAATGGTTGCAAACGGGCTGTTGTGGTCGGGGCCATCGGACCAGTGGGTCTCGTTGGCAGTTTCCTGTCCCGCGAACTGGATAGTGGCCGTGTAGTCGGCCCGGAGTTCAAACTTGTTGCCGAACTCGTCCTCATATTTGCCCACATATCCGCTCCCACCGGAGCCACTGCCACCGCCCGTGCACGACGACAACGTAATCGTCAGCAAGGCAACAGCCGAAAGCAACATGGTGAATATTCTCTTTGACATAATTTGTTTTTTAAAGAGAATGGCACCCATTTCGCCACGAGTGCCATTCTCAAAATCAGATATTTGCTAATTCAGCTGCTATCAGTTGCGAGGTGCCTGAATAACTGTGGCAGGTTCGACATCAACATACACAGTGTGCTTAATCTCACCCCAACCGTAAGTCATGGTGAACGGGACACTGAGGCGTGCTTTCTTTTGGAGCACGGTGCCGTTGTTGGTGTACCACAGCTCGCCATTGCGAATGTCAAGCGTGAACTTGCCGTCGTTGGACTGCCAAGCACCATTGGGCACGTCGTACTGAACCTGAATGTTGTTCGTGTTCATGACAGGATCTGTCCATGGGCCATAGTAGGCGTTGAAGTTGGACCACTTCGAGAACAGATAGCTGTTCTTCAGATTGCCGGGAATCTTCGCCAACTCAACCGTGTTCACAGTCTTGGAATCGGTGACATTGCCCAAAGCATTGATAATGTCGCGCCAGTCGTGCTTGACTAGCACATTGTCCAATTTGACGTGCGAGCCCGGATTGCCGTAGCCGACTGCATCGATAAAGTGGTCGGTACTGTTTTCCGAGAAGTAGACCGGGCGTACCAGCAGAGCCTCGAAATAATCGGTGCCCGTGAAGAACTTGGCATCGGTGCAGTGCAGCGGGCGATCGGCAATGCCGTCATCGCCGCAATAGATGGCGCGCATGCCAATCCGCACCTTGAAGCCGCCCGCATTGAGCAAC
>JAFSYB010000135.1 GCA_017443765.1 Muribaculaceae bacterium
CCGTTGAACGCCTCGCCGCTGATTGAGTCGAGCGAGGCCGGCAGGGTCAGCGCACCCACTTTGCGGCAGTTGTAAAAGGCGTTGTAGCCCACGAACCGCAGGCCCTCGTGAAGGGTGACGGCGGTCATCGTCGAGTCGTTGTAGAACGCTTCCTTGCCGATGGTGATCACGCTGCCGGGAATATCGATGCCCTCCAGGGCATGGCAGTGGGCGAATGCGTCATCGGCCACGAGCGAGAGGCTGGAGCCAAGCGTGGCCGTGCGCAGTTTCGAACTGTTATAAAATGCCTTGTCGTTCATCGTGGTCACCGCGTCGCCCAGGGTGAGCGAAACCATCTTGCTCTGGTAGAACGGCGGGCGGGCCACCGAATCCAGCTCGATGTCGCGGCCCAGGTGGGCCTCCACCTCGTCCATGTCGCTGAACGCGCCCTTGCCGTAATAACGGGCACCGATAATCTTCAGCGGCCGGTCGGTGTCGGCGACGGTGAGCGATTTCACACCCGCCATGCCGTTGAACGCCTCGCCGCTGATTGAGTCAAGCGAGGCCGGCAGGGTCAGCGCACCCACTTTGTGGCAGTTGTAAAAGGCGTTGTAGCCCACGAACCGCAGGCCCTCGCCGAGTGTGACGGCGGTCATCGTCGTGTCGCCTTCGAACGCCTGTTGCCCAATGGTAGACACACTGCCGGGGATGTCAACGCCCGACAGCAAGCGGCAGTAGGCAAACGACTGTTTGCCTATGCTCGACACGCCGTCGCTGATGGTCAGCGTTTGCAGATTGGACACGCCATAAAATTCTTTGTCAACGATGTCAGTGCCTTGGCCGCGCAAAGTGAGCGTGGTCAATTGGTCGCTTCCATTGAACGGAGGATCCTGCGAAATCACCGTGCGCCCGATAACCGCATTGGAGATGGGTGCAAGCGTGAACGCCCCTTTGCTCCAATAGTCTTTTCCGGTGATTTCGAGCGGCTCGGTGCCATCTTCGAGGGTGAGGCTGCGCAACGAGGTGCAGTTCTGGAGCGCATCCACTTGCAGGTGGGTCACCGACCCGGGAATCGACAGGCTTTCCAAATTGGGAAATGGGAACGTGCCAATGATGAACTTCAGCTGCTGCGGCAGCATGACCGTGGTGGCGAGCGAGGTGTAGCCGCCCGCTGCCCAGCCCACCACGGGCAGCGCAATGTCTTCGGCAATGGCATACGCCGGCACAATGACCGTGCCAACGAACGCCTCGGGGTTGATGGAGTAAATCACCGCCACTTGCTGCTGCACACTGTAGTTGATTACATAGGCATAGTCATCGTCCTGTGCCGGTGTACCGTCGGCGTGGATAAATGCCACGTCACCCCCGATGTCTCCATAGCCGGGGTAATTGGTTGCCGACAGTGTCAATGCAGACGCCGCCAGCAGGAAAGATAATAAATACTTTCGCATAATAAAATGTGTGGTTAATTGTGATTCTACTGTAGCCTGGTTAGAATCTCAATCCGCAAAATTACTGCCATTTATTGTCATATACAATTATTTTGCCGAAAAAAATCTTTGGAGGTCAAGATTAAATTTTGTTAAAATTGTTCAGCCCAATGGCAATATGGCGCAAATGGCGTAATTTTGCAGGCTAAAACCTGATTGCCCTTTTCCATGAGAATATTTGCGCAACGCTTACATCTAATAACATACCAAGCACTCGTCTTCGCCATTTTGGGCTTGGGTTGTGTCCATGCACAGCAGCTTCCCACATCGTCGCTGTCGCACGATCAGGTAGATGTTGTGATATTGGGCGACTCCAACTGCTGGATAGCCGGCGACAAGTGCACTGGCGAACAGGGGTGGCCAGCTTGGTTTGTCAAGCTGTTCAGCCCGGCCTCGTGTCGCAGCTACGCACGCAGTGGAGCCACATGGACCAACACACCCCGTACCCGGCTCAACACTGCTGAGAATATCGAGGTGCTGGGCGACGACAATGTGATTTACAATCAGGTGATGCGCCTGTGCGAGGCGGTGGAGGCCGGCGAGCAGCCGTTGCCGGAACTAATTGTCGTTTCAGCCGGCATCAACGATGCTTGGTTTGCTCGCAAGCGTCCGCAGGCGTTTGGGGTCTCGGCATTCCAAGCCGCCCACAGCCAGTGGTGTCTGGCTGGTCGCCAGCCGTCGCAGGTGCTCACACTGGCCGAGGCCGTGGTGTTCAACTGCCAGCTGCTGCGCGACCGTTTCCCCGATGCGTTGATTCTGCTCGTGGCCCCGGCTCATGCCACTGTGGTTGAGAGCAAGAAGACCACGCGGGCCGGTTCCATTATCGAGAGCAGTGGCCAGACAATGGACATCGCAACCGTGAGGCTCGACCTGCTGGGACCAATCAAACCGGCCCAGGAGTGCAAGCGGCATCTTTACACCAGCGATGGCGTGCACACCAGCGTGCGGGGGGCAAAGGCACACGCCGAAATCATTTGCGCGCAGGCGGGGCAGTTGTTCCATTGACCCTCCATCACTTCATTCTTCGTTCACACCACACTATCCGTTTTCATACATCATCATGGTTTTCTCCGACCTGTTTTTCTTGTTTGTATTCCTGCCGGCATTTGCGTTGAGCTATCTGCTGGCCCGGTGGCTCGACCGCCTTGCAGGCGAGGGGCTTGCCGAGCGTCTGGTGGCTCGCAACTCGGTGCTGGTCATCTTTTCCCTCATCTTCTATGCCTGGGGCGAGCCGGTCTATGTGTTCCTGATGCTTGGCAGTGTGTTGGTGAACTACCTGGCGGGGCTGCTCATCAGCGGCCGGGTCGATGGGTGGCCCCGCAAGGCCGCACTGGCGGCGGGGCTGGCCTGCAACCTGGCCATTCTCGCCGTGTTCAAGTATGCGGGGTTCTTTGCCGAGACGCTCAACCAGGCGGGGTTGCCAGTGTCCGTGCCCAAGATTGCGCTGCCTATCGGCATTAGCTTCTACACTTTTCAGTCGATTTCCTACTTGATTGATGTGTATCGCCGTGTGTCGCCGGTGCAGAAGCGGCTGGGCAACCTGCTGCTCTACATCAGCATGTTTCCGCAGCTCATTGCGGGGCCTATCGTGCGCTACGAGACGGTGGCTCACGAGATTTCGTCGCGCAAGGTCACAGCTGCCGATGTTGCCGATGGCGTGTACCGCTTCTTGATTGGTCTGGGCAAGAAGGTGATTATCGCCAACCAGCTCTCGGAGGTGGTCGATGACCTGCTCGTCAGGCAACTCCACGACCTCTCGACGCTCGGCGCCTGGGTGGGGCTGCTGGCCTTCACGCTGCAAATCTACTTCGATTTCTCGGGCTACAGCGACATGGCCATTGGCATGGGACGCTGCATGGGCTTCCACTTCAACGAGAACTTCGACCACCCCTACTGTTCGCGCTCGATTACCGAGTTCTGGCGGCGCTGGCACATCTCGCTGGGCAGCTTTTTCCGCGACTATGTGTATATCCCGCTCGGCGGCAACCGCCGCCATCAGGCCGTGAACATCCTCACCGTGTGGTTCCTCACCGGTATGTGGCATGGCGCGAGCTGGAATTTCATCTTTTGGGGATTGTACTACGGCTTGATTGTCACTATCGAGAAGTACACGCTCTTGCGTGTCGTCAAGCGTGTGCCGGCGGTGCTGCTACACATCTATAGTCTGCTGCTGATTATGCTGGGCTGGTCGATATTCTATTACGACGACCTGTCGCAGATGGCCGTGTTCGACCGTGCGCTGGTCGGCCTGAGCGGTGCCTGTACCGACGTCGTTGCCGTGAGCGCACTCCACAGCAATGCCTATCTGTGGCTTGCTGCCGTGGTGCTTTGCCTGCCCATGCGCCGCTGGCTCGAAACGGCCATCGACTGCCGGGCCGAGGGCGGCAGCGCAGCATGGGCGCTGACGGCCACGGTGTGGCGCGTGGCGGTGTCGGTGGCGCTGCTCGTCATGAGCGTGGCACTGCTTGTGGGGGCTACCAACAATGCATTTATCTATACCCGATTCTAAAAATAGTTGTCGATTATGAATAAACCGTGTTTGCTGACTTTTGTCTTTGCGCTGATGGCACTGGCGGTGTGGCCGCAGGCGATTAAGCCCTATGTGAACAAAGTAAACCCCGACGACCCGGCACGGAAAACTGTTTCGGGATTCATCATTGTGGGCACCGAGGGTGCGGTGCGCGCCTTCAGCGCCTTCACTGGCGGGGCGGCCACGGGCACGAGCTATGCGCAGGTGGCCAACGACCTTCACAAGGTCCTCGGCGACTCGGTGCGCCTCTATTGCATGCCCATTCCCTCGGCTGCCGAGTTTTACACCCCCACGGCTGCCAGCGACTGGGTTCGCTCGCAGCGGCCGGCTATCAGCAACATTTTCTCGCACCTTGCCAAGGGCGTGACCCCGGTGAATGTCTATACCACGCTGGGCGAGCATGCCGCCGAACCCATCTACTCGCGCACCGACCACCACTGGTCACCGCTGGGTGCCTACTATGCCGCAAAACAGTTTGCACGGGTGGCCGGCGTGCCTTTCCGCGACCTGAAAGCCTACGACGCACACACCGTGCCCGACTATGTGGGAACCATGTACACCTACACCAAGGACGAGGCCGTGAAAAACTCGCCCGAGGACTTTGTCTATTACACTCCGCGCAATGCCCGTTACACCACCACGCAAATCACCTACACGGTGAAGAAAAAGCGGGTCGTGAGCGAGACGCCACCCACAGCCTCGCAGTTCTTTGTCCCGTTCAAAGGCGCCAGTGCCTACTGCACCTTTATGGGCGGTGACTATAACACCACCTGGGTGAAGACCAACGTGAACAACGGCCGGCGACTGCTCGTGGTCAAGGACAGCTTCGGCAACGCAATCCCCGGCTACCTGTTCTTCTCTTTTGAGCAGGTGCACGTGATTGACTTCCGCTATTTCAACCGCAATGTGGTTGACTATGTGCGCGAGAACGCCATCACCGACGTCCTCATGGCCAATGTCATCGAAATCGCCGCCACAGCCTCCACAGCATCGAAATACAGGAAATTATTTGGTCAGTAAATGAGTACTCAACATTGTCCGTTCCACCGCCTCACTATGTACAAGAAAGTATATCTCACCGTCGTTGGCTTGCTGTTTGCCGCGTTAGCCGTTGTGTTCGACACTTTTCCGCGCAGCCGCGTCTCGGAGCTTGAAAAGCGTGAGCTGGCCACTTTCCCGGCTTTCTCGCTCGACTCGCTGGCCACCGGTGCTTTCACCACGCAGGTTTCGGCCTGGTTTAGCGACACCGAACCCTACCGCGATGTGCTTATGTCGCTGAGCATGAACTTCAAGCAGTGGATTGCGCTCAACATGGGCGACGACCAGGTGGTGTTCCACATGGCCGATGCCGAGATGGAAGAAACTCCCGAAGAGAAACCCGACGATGAGTCGGTGGCCAACCGCGACCTCAAGGAGTACAACAACACCATCACTGCCGAGGAAAAGGCCAAGATTGCCCATGCGGGCATCGTGATTGTGGGCAGCGGCCCCAACGTGCGCGCACTGATGACTTACGGTGGCGGCCCCAATGGTGGCGTGGCTTTTGCCGAAGCTGCCAACGCCTACAAGCAGGCCCTGGGCGACGCGGTGCAGGTCTATTGCATGGCTATTCCCACCTCAAGCGAGTACTACTGCCCCGAGAGCGTTAAGCATCGCATCAAGAGCCAGCGGGCAACCATCAACAACATCTACGCCCACCTCGACCCCGACGTGAAGGCGGTCGATGTCTATTCCACGCTGGGCGAGCACGCCGACGAGCCGATTTTCTTGCGCACCGACCACCACTGGGCACCGCTCGGCGCTTACTATGCCGCCAAGAAGTTTGCCGCCGTTGCCGGGGTGCCTTTCCGCGACCTCACGGCCTACGAGCGGCACGTGGTGCGCAACTTCGTGGGCACGATGTACGGTTACTCCAAGGATGTGGCTGTCAAGAACGCACCCGAGGATTTCGTTTACTACACACCAGCTGGCGCGAACTACAACACCACCTATATCAATCTGAACGTCAATAAGAAATTACAAGTCACCGGCGAGGGCAAGCCCTATAACGACAAGTTTTTCTACAAGTTCAAGGACGGCAGCGGCGGGGCCTACAGCACCTTTATGGGCAGCGACCAGAAAATCACCAAAGTGGAAACCGATGTGGCCAACGGTCGCCGGGTGCTCATTCTCAAGGACAGCTTTGGCAACGCCATTCCTGGCTATCTGTTCTACTCTTTCGAGCAGGTGCACGTGGTGGACTACCGATATTTTACCAAGAACATCAAGCGCTATATCACCGACAACAAAATCACCGATGTGCTGTTTGCCAACAACATCTTTGTGGCTTATAACCCCGCTACTGCACGCGTTTACAAGCAGTTCCTCAATCAGTGATGGCCAGCTTCATACCAAGGGCGGCACGCCGCATGGCATTTGCGCCAAGGCCGCGCTTGCAGGGGGCTATTTCGTTTTCCTGACGTATTTCACCGGGTTAATAAACAGCCGGTAGGTGCTTTCGACCGGGTGGCCATTATCGGTGGCCGGGATAAAGGGCGGCAGCTGCAGCAGGGCTTCGGTGATGATGGCGTTGACGACGGGGTTTTGAATGGGATCCCGCGTGATTTCCACATCGGTCACCGTGCCAACGCTGTCGAGCGACAGCTGGGCAACGATAACCTTTTTGGGGAGCTTGAGGTTGTCGGGCAGGGTGATTAGCTCGGCCAGGTGGGCGTTCAGCTCCTCCTCGCCACCAGGGAAACAGGCCTCGAAGTAGCGCGGGGCGGGAACGATTCCCATCACGACACACTCGGTGCTGTCGGGTTGCTCCACGGCCTTGCTGGCCGGCTGGCAAGGCATGCCCGTGGCCAGCGGGGACATCGCTCCCACGCCAAGGCTGATGCCCGCAATGGTAACGGCCTTGCCCAGCTGACGACGCAAGCGCAGCTGACGCTCAAGCTGGCGCACCTCGTGCTCGCACGCCGGGCACGTGCCCGAACACTCGCCATCGTGCGTGCACGGGGTGGGGCTGTACTCAATTTCGTTGACACGCGCGACCTCGGCGCGAATCTCTTTCAACGTCTCGCAGATGTGCTTGCCTCGTTTCATTTTTGGGCACTTTTTGTATTGTAGCCGCAAATTTACTGTATCCAATCGAGATGTGCAAATATTTCGATGTTTGAATTTTTTTAATAAATAGCGGGGGGCAAAACGAAAGAGTTTGTGTACCTTTGCAGATTAATTCAACAAGTAGTTGAAAAATCGTTAACACAGTTGTCAATTTTATAACCATGTATAATCCCAAATCGCCCCACGCCGAGGAGTTTATCGACCACGGCGAGATTATGGAAACGCTCGACTATGCTGCCCGCAACCGCAGCAACCGGGCTTTGATTGAAGAGCTTATCAACAAGGCCGCCACCTGCCGCGGGCTCACGCACCGCGAGGCGGCCGTGCTGCTCGAGTGCGACCAGCCCGATCTGGTGCAACGCTACGAGGAGCTCGCACGCGAGGTGAAACGCCGCCTCTATGGCAACCGCATCGTGTTGTTCGCACCGCTTTACCTGTCGAACTACTGTATCAATGGCTGTGTCTACTGTCCCTACCACGGCAAGAACCGCACCATTCCCCGCAAGAAACTCACCCAGGACGAAATCCGCCAGGAGGTCATCGCCTTGCAGAAGATGGGACACAAGCGCCTCGCGCTTGAGGCCGGCGAGCACCCCGTGCTCAATCCCATCGAGTATATCATTGATTCAATCAAGACCATCTACGACACCCGTGTGGGCAATGGCGCCATTCGCCGCGTGAACGTGAACATCGCCGCCACCACCGTCGAGAACTACCGCCGCCTGAAGGAGGCCGGAATCGGCACCTACATCCTTTTCCAGGAGACCTATAACAAGCAGAACTACGAGGTGCTGCACCCCACAGGCCCCAAGAGCAACTACTGCTACCACACCGAGGCCATGGACCGCGCCATGGAGGGCGGCTGCGACGATGTGGGCATCGGCGTGCTCTACGGCCTCACCACCTACCGCTACGACCTCGTGGGGCTGCTCATGCATGCCGAGCACCTCGAGGCACGCATGGGCGTGGGACCACACACCATCAGCGTGCCGCGCATCTGTCCTGCCGACGACATCTCGCTCGACGAGTTCCCCGACGTGCTGCCCGACGACATCTTCTGCCGCATCGTGGCCATCATCCGCCTGGCGACACCCTACACGGGAATGATTATCAGCACCCGCGAGAGCCAGCGCGTGCGCGAGCGCGTGCTCGAGCTGGGCATCTCGCAAATCAGCGGCGGCTCGCGCACCAGCGTGGGCGGTTACACCACCGAGGAGCGCCACGACGAGACGGCGCAGTTCGACGTCAGCGACCAGCGCACACTCGACGAGGTCATTGCATGGCTGCTCGACATCGGCTACCTGCCCAGTTTCTGCACCGCCTGCTACCGCGAGGGACGTACCGGCGACCGCTTCATGACGCTCGTCAAGCAAGGCAAAATTAGCCACTTCTGCGCACCCAACGCCATGCTCACCCTCAAGGAGTACCTCGAGGACTACGCCTCCCCCGCCACCCGCGAAAAAGGCGAGGCGCTCCTGCGACGCGAGCTGGAAAACCTCCCCAACGACCGCGTCCGCGACCTCGCAGCTAAACGCCTCGGCGACATCGCACAAGGCGAGCGCGACTTCAGGTTTTAGGGTATTAAGGTGGTTCTATAAATTGCAAATTAGTTAAGCGTGGTTTCGATGTGTTGCGATTTACTAACGAACAGGTTATAACTGATTTAGATTATGTTATATCCCTTATTTCGAATATTTCGAAACGCTTGTGCCTCCCCCTTTAGGGGGACTGAGGGGGCCTTGGACGCCGTGTCACCGAACCTCAACCAAGCTCCGCAGGCCGTGCGGCGGCACATAGCCATCTTCGGCCGGCGCAACGTGGGCAAGTCGTCGCTGCTCAACGCAATCACCGGGCAGTCGGTTGCCATCGTTTCCGACCAGCCCGGCACCACCACCGACCCCGTGAACCGCGCCATGGAATTGCTCCCGCTCGGCCCGGTCGTGTTTATCGACACGGCGGGCTTCGACGACGAGGGGGCCGTGGGGACGCTTCGCAACGAGCGCACGCGCCGCGTGGTGGACCAGGCCGACCTAGCACTGCTGGTCACCGACGGCAGCGGCGACCTGAAACCGGAATGTGAATGGCTGGCCCTGCTCCAACGACGCGAGCTGCCAACGGTGCTGGTCTTGAACAAGGTTGACACCATCGACGATGTTCAATCAGTGGCTTTGCGCCTGAAAGTGGTTTTAGGGCTTGAGCCTGTGCCGGTGAGCAACGTCACCGGGCAGGGCATGGCGGAGCTGCGCCAGGCAATGGCGCGTGCCGCCGGCAACGACGAGCAGCTGACGATAACCGGAGCGCTGGCCGCCAAAGGCGACACCGTGCTGCTGGTCATGCCGCAAGACCCGCAGGCACCCAAGGGGCGGCTCATCTTGCCGCAGGTGCAGACCATTCGCGACCTGCTCGACAAAGACTGCACCGTGCTGTGTTGCACCCTCGAGGGGCTGGAGCGCAGTCTTGCGGCATTGCGCCAGCCGCCGGCTCTCATCATCACCGACTCCCAGGTGTTCAAGGCCGTGTATGAGCTAAAACCCGCGCAGTCGCGCCTCACCTCGTTCTCGGTGCTGATGGCAGCCCTCAAGGGCAATGTGGCGGTGATGGCGCGTGGCGCGGCAGCTATCGACCGGCTCACGCCGCAGTCGCGCATCCTCATTGCCGAGGCCTGCACACACGCGCCCATGAGCGAGGACATTGGGCGGGAAAAGATTCCAGCGATGATTCGTCGCAGGGTGGGGGAGAGTGTGGCCTTTGACCTCGTTTCGGGAAAAGACTGGCCCGCCGACCTCACCCCCTATGACCTGATCATTCATTGCGGTGCCTGCATGTTCAACCGCCGCCTGATGCAGTCGCGCATCGCCCGCGCACAGGAGCAAGCCGTCCCCATTACCAACTACGGCCTCGCCATCGCCCACCTGCAAGGCATCCTCCCCCAAGTGACACTCCCCTAAGTGCGCAATCCCCCTCGCCCGCAAGCGGCGTTTCCAACGCCGCCCATCCGTGCGAGCGCGCCGCCCCTTACCCGCAAGCGGCGTTTCCCCCAATTGAGGCTACATCAAGTGATTGTATCTATAAAAAAGAAAACCGAACCGCGTCAAATTCTTTTGTCCCCTTATGTTCTTCTGTCTACCTTAATTCCGCAGCACTATAATTTAACAAACTTTATAACATCCTGAGGAACAAAAAGTTCCTCAGGATTTTGTCATGTCAGAGATTTCACCTAATTTAGTGCTGCAAAAACAACCAGATAAAAACTCTGAACGACATGGCAAAGGTACAACTAAAATCCGGCACAATCAACCCTTTCGGGGGACTTTTTTCAATTTTCAGTCAATTTGACCGCAGTGGGCTGCGCTCAGTCATCGACAAGCACCTCGGCAAGCGCGGCACGACTAAGGCGGCGTACACCCACGGCGACGTGTTCGCCTCGCTGTTCGGCAACTACC
>JAFSYB010000136.1 GCA_017443765.1 Muribaculaceae bacterium
AATCCACGTTTTTCCGAGAGCCGCTCCTAATTTATGGTTTTTTAGCGGGAAAAAGGCCCAACCTTGCCAAAAATGGCCGCAATGCGACCATTTTGTTGACATTATTTAAGAAAGCCGAGAGGCATCAGCTGCAATGTGGGTTAGAGGAAAGACACAAACTATTGCCATTAACGCCAAATTTTCGGGAAGATATTCTTGCCTGCGTACCACAAAGGCAACTATCAAGCGGTTGTCCACGCTCACAAAGTTCGTCTTCGACGCACTTCCCCAACTTCCGCCTTTGGACCAAGCTGCGAGGGTCTGCGACCCTCTTGCATGGTCTTCTTTAATACAAAATCGGGTCTTCGACCCGCTCAACCTTTTCAAGGTCTGACTTGCGGACAACACATCGATAATGGCCCTCACTAAACACTATTGGCCTCCCCATTCCGCCCATTTGGGTGAAATGAGAAGGCCAACAGTAATCTGTGTCCCCGAGCTACTTGGCCAGGAAGTCGGCGTAGAGGTCGCGCAGCTCGTCGGGGGTGACCCCAACAGCGCGGAGCTGGCCCAGGAAGTAGTCCATCTCGCCTTTCATGAGCTGCTCGCGCCGTTGCCGCACGATAATGTCGCGGGCCCCGGAGGCCACAAAGTAGCCCATGCCACGCTTGGTGTAGATGATGCCGCTCTGCTGCAGGTGGTCGTAGGTGCGCGCGACGGTGTTGGCGTTCACCTCGACCTGCGCGGCCAGCTCGCGCACACTGGGCACCTTGCCGTCGATGGCCAGCCGGCCGGCCAGGATGTCGTCGGCAATGCGGTCGGCTATTTGCAGATAGATGGCTTTGTTATCCTTGAAATTCATAACTGGTTCATTATTTGATGGCACTTGCGACCGACGCTGCTGCGGCCGCTGCCACGATGACACTAACAATTACCATGACTCTACATTGTTAAATCAGTGAAACACACCCCTCGAAACCATATCCTTGCGGCGGAAAACCGCCCAAGCAAGCACCCAAAACAGCACCAACTGCACAATGGCAGCCACCAGCATGGCCATGGCAAACGTGCCATTGGTGACCCGGTCGGCAACCATCAAGACAAACTCCTTGAATGAGCCAAATCCATGCAGCACCACTATACCCACAATGAATATCGCCATCTCAATAACGTAGGTTGCAGCAAACATCTTGAGAAACGAGTATCTGGGCCACAACACGCTGGCCAGCACATACAACCCAGCCGAGGCCACCAGACCCACATATATCGCTGCACGGAACAATTCATGACGCCCCAACACCAACTGCAGCTCGCCACTGGTGAAACGCTGCACCATCGGCAGGAAATTGATGGGGCCGGGCACGTTGAACTCCTCGCTGCGAGCACCCCATAACAGCACCACACGCGTGAGGTCGGCCAACTGTGTGACCACGAAGAACGCAATGACGTAACCCACCACATAGATGAGCACATTGACCGTGAATTTCTCGGTCATCGACGAGGGCGAGGTAAGCAGCTCGGTGCGGCTGGTCTTGGTCATCAACCCGCGGAACGACAACGAGGCCATGACGATGCTCGACAGGCTGAACACAACAAATACCATCGTATATCTCGCGAAAACATCCTCGATTCGTTCGCTACCCGATGTCACCCAGTTGCCGAGCAGCATCAGGATGGTCATCGCGGCATAGAGCACCGCCATGGCGAGCGCGAGTTGCCGCCAGTTCTCCACCACTTCCTTGCGCAGAGCCAGCACAAAGCGGCTCCAATCGAACACTTGATTTTTCATGACTTGCTTCATTATTGGTTAAACAATTGGTTGATGGCCTCGGGCTGCGAGAGGGTGGCGTTGAAGAGCATCTCCAGATCCACGTTGGTTTCCTCGGTGCCGTCGTTGGGCAGCACGCCCAGCGCGCCCATCACGTTCTGCTGCACATAGAGTGGCTTGTCGCCCTCGCGCACGGGGCGGAAAGCGAGCTTCTCGCCCACCTGCCCCAGGGTGGCGTTGAGCAACACGCGGCTGTTCTCGATAATCACCATGCGGTCGAGAATCGAGTCGATGTCGCGCACCTGGTGGGTGCTGATTACAATCGACTTGTCGTCGCTCATGCCTTGCGCAATGAACTTGCGGAACTGGCTCTTGCCGGGGATGTCGAGGCCGTTGGTGGGCTCGTCCATGAGCAGCAGGCCGGTGTTGGTGGCCAGGGCAAAGCTCATGAACACTTTTTTCTTCTGACCCATCGAGAGCGATTTGAGCTGAATATCATGTCCCACCTCAAACAGGTCGAGATAGCGGTTCATGTCCTCGGTACTGAACCTGGGGTAGAATGGCGCGTTGATTTTCACAAACTGCGGCAGCGACAGGTGCGGCAGCTCAAACTCCTCAGGGACAAGGAAAAGGTCGCTCAACGTGCGGGGCAGCCGCCGGCGCACATCGTCGCCGTTCAGGGTCACTCGGCCGGCATCGGGGGTGAGCAGGCCGGTCATCAGGGCAATGAGCGTGCTCTTGCCCGCTCCGTTGCGCCCCAGCAAGCCATAAACGCCGCCAGCGGTAATCTCCAGCGAGAAGTCGCGGAACAGTTCACGATGCGGCTTGCGATAGCTAAAACTCAAATTATCAATACTTAACATAGCAATTAATTGTTTAAAATCACCATTCAATTGGTGTACTACAACAATAGTACACTGCAAAGGTAGATACTATTTTTGAACCAACCAATTTTTTTCGCAATTTTTTTTCAAAAAAAGTCAATTGGAATGACTGTGTGCCAAACATTAATTAATATTAATAATAGGGGAGGGTAATGGAAGATTGAATGAAATCAGGTATCTTTGCAAGCGTTTAGATGAGTCTGGATGGTTGAACTTGGTTCTGTCTTCTATGCAGCTCAAAATCGGATTTATTGAACCCACCAAAATTAATATATAGACTCATTTCGACTAATTCACATTATTAAGGTGGGTTCTATAAATTGCTTGAGTCGTATTGGGATTGATTGCTGAGTAGATTTTGTCTCAAGCTGCGCGAAATCTGCAATTAAGTGAGTGCAACGCCAAGCTTGCTTGGGCGATGCCGAGCGTGTGCAGATTCTAC
>JAFSYB010000137.1 GCA_017443765.1 Muribaculaceae bacterium
GAGGAACTTCAGCGGTGTCGGTATCACGTGAGCCTTGGACGTTTCACTCGGAGTTCGAGTGCTCAATCATGTCGTGGTATACCTGGCCACGAAGTTCCTCTTCGAGGCACACCCTGAGGCTTGTCGTCATGACCAAGCGGCGTGCATCTCCGATGCACTTGCATGGTTTTTAACATGATGTCGGACCTACGGCCCGCCGTGCCTCTTCGAGGCATTAGGGGAGTCTTTGAGCAAGATAGTATCTGCAAAAAACACACGGACTTTTGCATATGTCCCAACAAAAGGGGCAAAACAATGAGCGACTTAGGGTGGTAAATATATCTTATCCTGCTGTAAATGAATCGATTGACTGATAGTTTTTTTGAACCTTTTGTTCCTTTTGGTCCAAAACACCCATCCATAGCGTCACAGAGCCAAAGTTAGTAGACACCCGAATATGCCTACCTTTGCGCCTGAAAAGAAATTTCCGGAACGATGAAGCTATTTGAATTTTCCCAACAATAGCATCGCAAGTCTTTCTACTCCCCAAAAACCGCCTCAAAGTCATCTAAAATCCGAAAAAGTCATGACTTTTCAGGATTTCATTCCAAAAAAGTCGTGACTTTTCGGGAATTTTACTACCTTTGCCGAAAAATCAGGTAGATATGATTGCACGAAAGTTACAACCGACTATTACCAATGCCCTGAACCATGGCAAAGCTATCATCATCATGGGGCCACGACAAGTGGGCAAATCCACATTGCTCAAACAACTATTTGGTGCGCGGCAAGATGTGTTGTGGTTGAATGGTGACGAGCCAGATGTTCCGGCTATTTTTGACCAAGCCACCTCCATCCGCTTAAAAGCGTTTATCGGGAACCGCAAGGTGGTAATTGTAGATGAGGCACAACGAATCAGCGACATCGGGCTCAAATTAAAACTCATCATCGATAACATCTCTGATGTGCAACTGGTGGCATCAGGAAGTTCCTCATTTGAATTGAGCAATAAAATCAATGAACCGCTGACTGGACGAAAGTTTGAGTATCAGTTGTTCCCGCTTTCGTTTGGAGAGATGGTTGATGACACCGACTTGTTGACCGAGAAGCGTATGCTGAAGCACCGCATGGTTTATGGATATTATCCAGATGTAGTCACGTCGTCGGGGTTGGAGCGCGAAGTGCTGGCCAATCTTACAAGCAGTTACCTCTACAAGGATATCTTGTCCTTAGACCGAGTCCAAAAGTCCGAGCAATTGGTGAGACTGCTCCAGTGCCTGGCGTTTCAGGTTGGTTCGCAGGTGTCGTATAACGAATTGGCAATTCACGTGGGACTTGATGCCAAGACGGTTGAGCGATATATAAGTATATTGGAGAAATGCTTTATCATTTTCAGGCTCATGTCCTTCTCGCGCAATGTGCGCAATGAGTTGAGAAAAAGTCGAAAGATTTACTTTTATGACAACGGAGTGCGCAATGCAATCATCGGCAACTATTCACCCCTTGAGACGCGATTGTCCAACGAGATTGGTGCGTTGTGGGAGAATTTTGCGATAGCCGAGCGCGTGAAGAAAAACATCTATGACCGCACTTTTTGCAACCAATGGTTCTGGAGAACAAAGGCGCAGCAAGAGATTGACTATATCGAGGAGTCGGATGGGAAAATCTCTGCATTTGAGTTTAAATGGAATCCCAAGAAGGTTGTCCGGGTTCCTCAATCATTTGCCTCCGCATATCCTGGCAGCTCATTTTGCAGTATCACACCAGAGAATATCGAGGATTTCTTGCTTTAGCACCACCCCGTTCAACCAGAAGAATGTTAAGTAAAATCCAAAAAAGTCATGACTTTTTTGGATTTCATTCCCAAAAAGTCATGACTTTTCGGGAATTTCGTCCAAAGGCTCGATGAGCAAAGGTCCGCCTGACCTCTTCGAGGTCTTTGTTGAAAGCTGTGTTATGGCCGGGTACACCGACGCGTGCAACGCTTAGTTGGCCCTCTTCGAGGCTCGGCTGCGGGGTGTGTGCCGCTATCCCCACGCCACACGCATCTTCGACGCGTGCGCCGTGGGGGTTCTTTCACTTTGAGACCTCCCCGACTGAGCAGACCTACGGCCTGCGCTTCACCGGGCATGCGGACAGCCTCCAGCAGCGTTTCACCATGTCTAAACTTATGTCCTTTTGTTCTTTTGTCTATATTTCTTATGCCTATATTATATCTTTATGTTCTTATTTAAAGGCCTATTGTGTCAAAAAAGTTTCCGTCAAATCGCCGATGATTTGCAAGATTTGGTATTTTTAGCTACCTTTGCCCCCAAAACAAGATATCGTTATGACAAAAGCAGAGTTCAAGAAATTGTTGAGTGAGAAGACCAAGTCGGAATTGCAGCAGATGTTGCTCGATGTGTTCAGTGCGAGTCGCGAGGCTCGTCGTGTGCTGGAAGGTGCCCAGGGGCTGAGCGAGGAGGATGTGGAGCGTCTGCTTGACACCGCTGAGCTAAAGATTTTCAACGTGTTTCACCCTTCACGCGGCTACTACGCCAAGAGCTGCGTGGCCAAGAGCAACAAAGTAATCACCGAGTTCAAGCAGCAGTGCAAGAATCCCGATGCACTGGCCAGGTTGATGGTATACCAAGTGGAACAGATAGCCGACGCATCGGGCCTTGAGTGGGAGCTGTACTCCACATCGTTCGACAACCGCACGGCAGCGTGTGCTCGATTTTTGTTCAAGCACAAGCTGATACCCAAATATGAGGAACAAATGAATGCAGCTTTGAGCAAGATAGCCGAATATTCCTTCATCAGCTGCGCCCGCAACATTGACGACTATTTGGCTGCTTTGGGCTGATTCAATAGATTGCAGTACGCGCTATATCATTTTGCACTTTGGCAAATATTGATTAACTTTGCAGCCTTGACCGCTTGCGGGCAAAAAACGATACCAATCAAAGATGTCACAACATACACAAATAAACGCCAGCCAGCAATTTCAGGTCATCAGCCTGTTCTCCGGTGCTGGGGGAATGGACATCGGCTTTGAGCAAGCCGGTTTCCATGTGGCTGTGGCCGTGGAAATTGACCCGGCATGCTGCGACACCCTTCGCACCAACAAGCCCGACCTGCCCATCATCAACCAAAGCATTGTTGAGTTGACCGGTCAGGAGATTCTTGACGCAGCAGGACTGCGTGTTGGCGAGCCGGCATTGGTGGTTGGGGGGCCACCATGTCAAAGCTTCAGTTTAGCCGGCCTGCGCATGGGGCTGGACGATGACCGCGGAAAGTTGCTCTTTGAGTATGTGAGGATTGTGCGAGAGACGCTTCCCAAAGCCTTTGTGCTGGAAAACGTGAAAGGACTTGCGAACTGGGACCATGGCAGAGCCTTGCAACTGCTGCTGGAAGAGTTGGCTTATCCGATTGAATACAATGGCTGCGAATACAACTATACCGTCAGCCCCCCTCGCGTGCTTAATGCCGTAGACTATGGCGTGCCGCAAAACCGCGAAAGACTCATCATTGTGGGGAACCGACTGGGGAAACAATTCCTTTATCCGGCACCACACACCTTTGAGCCGAAAAAAACAGTTTGGGATGCCATTGGCAGCCTTCCCAAGCCCGAAAAACCCTCAGCCACAGCATTGCGTGTGGCCGAAACCATCAAAGAAAGAAGAGAGAAACATGGATATTGATTACATACCCAACCATCAGGCCACAGCCCATTCGCCGTCAACGCTGGAAAAGATTCGTAAAGTTCCCATTGGCGGGAAGCTCAAAGATGTGGAACAGACATTTGGCTGCACCTACCGGCGGCTTGACCCCGATGAACCGTCGCCCACCGTAACACGTAGCGGCTACCGCGATTTCATCCACCCTTACGAAGACCGCATGCTCACGGTGCGGGAGTTGGCTTGTTTACAGACATTTCCCCTCCATTGGATTTTCAGGGGGGTCAGGCTCGACTCCTACAGTTCAAAACGCAGAACCACCATGACGCAGTTTGGTCAGGTGGGGAATGCCGTGCCGCCCAAGCTTGCCGAGTCAGTGGCTGAGGAAATCATGAAACAGTTTTTTGAACAAGATTATAATCAAGAAAATGGTCAGAATTAAGAACGATATTGTCAAAGAAAGCTATCTGCCCAGGTCCACCTTTTTTTATAACAAATTGCAATCAGAGGGTTATTTTGGTCTTTTTCTCAAAATAAGGGAATTTGATCAAATCGAAGGACCAAAACTCAATTGGGACCATAGAGTTGATTGGGGCGTGAGCGAAACGGCTTGGGAGATTCTCCAACGCAATGGAATTTCCCCAACTCTCGTTTTTATCCATCCCAAGGTGCTGAAATTAAATCCCGATTGGCTTAAGTATTATCGTTCAGTAGCGATGATACCCCAAAAAGGTCTGAAAGCCATATCGAGTGTGTCCAACATTGAGAAAATTGAAAGCGGCGAGGTTGAATCGGCACAAATGACTCAACAGCGCATTTCAAGCCTGACAGCTCCACTGAATGAAACTATTTCCCTGGTCATTTCTTTAGCGAGTGACATAACTGAAAAAAAGATTGAAGGGATGATGTATGCCGCAGCTGGCACAAAAATCGATGGTTCCTGGCGTAATTCAATTGGGGCCGAAGGTGAACGAGTTATCAGAACAATTATCTTTAACGAGTTGTGTACACATGGAGAGGTGTCATCTGTAAGTAATCGTAACAACCATCTCACCAAAATTGAGGATTGGGTTGTGAATCAGGATATTGATGATGTAAAGATTCTTCACCTCATCAATGGATATACTGTTCTATTTGCTTCTGAACCCGATGTGACCATATTTGATAGCTCTGGTGCCATTGTCGGTGTGATTGAGATTAAGTCAGGACTTGATCCGGCTGGTGCATTAGAAAGATTGGGTGCCATGTTAAAGTCATTTGAGAACACGTTGTCAGAATATCCAGACGCAATAACGATTTTAGTGGCTTCATGCATTACCGATGAATTGGAAAACCGATTAGGGGCTTCAATGCTTGTTCGACAGAAATTTGTCACTACCAATATTACATCAAGCGAGAAGGAACAAAGAAAATTTGTCAACAGTTTAAGGAAAGTAATGAATCTTATAAACAAAAAATCATAACCCAACTACAATGAAAAAAATTCTCACTTTGTTGGTTGCCTTGCTGGTCATAGCCGGCTGGCAGCCTGCCCGTGGCGAGGAGGCCCTGAAGCGCGAAATGCGCACCGTGTGGGTTGCCACGGTGTCGAACATTGACTGGCCGCAGACACGCGGCAGCTCGGCAACTATCATAGCCAGGCAGAAGAAACAACTCACCGACTTGCTCGACGGTTTCGTCAAGGCCAACATGAACGCCATCTGCCTGCAGGTGCGGCCCATGGCCGACGCCCTCTACCGCTCGAGCTACGAGCCGTGGTCGAGCTACCTGACCGGCACCCGTGGCAAGGATCCCGGCTGGGACCCTATGGAGTTTGCCGTTGAGGAATGTCACAAGCGCGGGCTGGAGTTCCACGCCTGGGTGAACCCTTACCGCTTCAGCAACAGCGGCGGGAGCGACTGCACCACCGCCATCGACGAGCAGGTGAAAGCCTCGGGCATTCTCATGAAAGGCACCGACGAGAACAAACTGGTGTTCAACCCCGCCCTGCAGGCATCGCGCGACTTGCTGCTGAACGTGTGCCGGGAGATGATTGAGAACTACGACATTGATGGCATCATCTTCGACGACTATTTCTATCCCGGCGGTGGCACGCCCACCGGCAGCAGTGCCGATGACTACCAGCTGTGGCAGCAGAATGGCGGCGGCATGAGCCTCGCCGACTGGCGCCGCGAGAACGTCAACGAGATGGTGCGGCAGATGTGTGCCATGGTGCAAGAAACGCGACCGGGCGTGAAGTTCGGCATCGGCCCCGCCGGCGTGGCCGGCACGGCCTCCACCAGCGCCAGCAAGCATGGCGTGAACCCCTGCCCAACGGGCAGCGACTGGCAGTACAACCAGATTTACAGCGACCCGCTGGCCTGGCTCGAGGAGGGCACCATCGACTACATCTCGCCACAGCTCTACTGGAAGTGCAACCACTCCACCAACCCCTTCGGGCCACTCACGCAGTGGTGGAGCTACATCGCACAGCACTTCAACCGCCATCACTACGCCAGCCACAACATCTACTTCATGGCCAGCACCAACACCGAGGACGACTGGGCCGAGATTGTGCAGCAAATCCGCTACAGCCGCCAGTATAACCTCGACGGTGCCCCCGGCGTGAACTTCTACTCGGCCAAGTATATCGACGGCCCCACCTGCGCCGGACTGGCCGACTACCTGACACAGACCGTGTTCACCAAGCCCGCCATCCCACCGGCGATGACGTGGAAGACCCGCAAAATCTACAACCCGGTGAGCAATGCCGCCATGAACGGCACCGCACTCACCTGGACCGGCGTGAACGAGCGCGCACAAATCAAGTATGCCATCTACGCCATTCCCAACACCACCGCGCTGGAGGACATCCAAAGCACCGTCACCGACGGCATCAAGAGCGACTACCTGCTGGGACTGACCTACGAAACCAGCTACACGCTGCCCAGTGCTTATCGCGACGGCTATTGGTATGCCATCACGGTGATTGACGGCTGGAACTACGAGAACGCCCCGGCATACGTCAACGCCCCATCGGGCGATGCCGACCAGGTGACGCTGCTGTCGCCAGTGGGCACCACGGTGACCTCGTGGATTCCCAGCTTCCGCTGGACTGCCGCCCAAAATGCCACCTACACGCTGCAAGTGGCCAGCGACGCAGAGTTTAACGATGTGCTCATCCACCGCACCAATATCTCGACCAACGAGGTGATGGTCAATCTGAACGACCTGAAGTCGAGTACCACCTACCACTGGCGAGTGATTACCTCGCAGAACGGCCGCTTCGACAAGGCTTCGGAGGCCGCCACGTTCACCACGGCACAGCGTCCATACGCTCCGGCAGCCATGCTCATCAGCCCAGCCAACGGAGCAAGAATCGACAACGACTTCGCGCTGGAATACCGTCTTCCCGACGGTGTGGCGGTTGCATTTAAGTTACAGATTGCCGCCGATGCCGCTTTTACCCAAGTGCTGCTGGAGCGCGAAGATGCCGTGGAGCGCGACGGACACCTTGCCGTGGATGTGCAACCCGGGCTGATTGGCAAGGGCACCTTCTACTGGCGCGTGCTCACCGAGGCCGACGGCTACGACACGGGCACATCGGAGGTGCGCTCGTTCACCATCACCAGTCTGCCCACCGGTGCCTTCGAGCCGGGCTATGTGGTCAAGCGTGACATCGACACCTATAACATGATTGATGGGTACCGCCTCACAAACCTGTGGGTGCGGTCGATTAAGGACGAATATGACAACATCACCTTTGACGGCGATGGGCTGATGAACCGCGGCATCACCGCCCGCGACGGCCATGTGCTCATGATTGGCCGCTCGGCTGGTGCCAGCGATGCCGACGTGTACATCGCCCATTACGATGGCGCCACCGGCGAGCGCATCAAGACAGTGCCCGTCGATGAGGCCGTCCAGGCACTCTACTACCCCGGCAACGACATCCTGCTCGATGCCGCCGGCAACGTGGTGGTCACCAACCTGGTGCTGCAAATTGGCTCTCAGCCCATCCGCGTGTTCCAGGTTGACCCCGACACCGGTGCGGCCACCCTGCGCGCCAGCCTCACGGCCAGTGGCACGTCAACCACGCGCATCGACCACTGCAATGTGCTGGGCGATGTGAGCAGCAACAAGTTCTGGGTGATGGCCGCCATGTCGAGCGGCACCCTGATTATCCGCTGGACGGTGCAGAACGGCGAGGTGACCGAGACCAAGATTGTGAACGTGAAGGCACGTTACCCCAGTGGAGCCAGCAACTTTGGCCTGGCACCGCGCATCTACCCCGTGAGCGAGACCGAAGCCTGGGTGAGCGGCGGTAGCACGCACCTCACCCTCTACAACCTGAACAACGGCAGCATCATCGACAGCTTCTCGTATAACACGGGCATCGAACCCGAAGGCACCGAGAGCAACGGAGCCGCCTTCTTCGAGCTGGGCGATGCCAACTACCTGCTGTACAGCTACACCGACTTTAGGAGTGAGGTGGGTCACCGCTTTGCGCTGGCCGTGAACCGCGACGGCGACACCGCCCTGGAGGGCTACAACCCGATGTGGGTGTTCCCCGAGCGCGGGCTGGGAGGCTTCAACAGCCAGACGTGGGATGCCCCCTGCGTGACCACCCCCGGGGCGCGCGCTGGCGAGCGCAACCTCTACGTCTATGTGCCGGGCAACGGACTGGCTGCCTACACGCTCTCGCTGCCGCTCGACGGCGACGTGAACATGGACGGCACCGTCGACATCATGGATGTGAACATCATTATCAACATCATTCTCGGCACTGAAATGAATGTGGATTACATCACCCATGCCGACCTCGACAACAGCGGCACCGTTGACGTGGCCGACATCAACATCCTGATTAACATCATTCTCGCGCAGTGACAACGCCGGTGCTGCGCACCTGACGATAAAGCCTCTGGCTCATGCGGGTCAGAGGCTTTATCGTGTCGACACCATGTGCGGCGCATATTTTTTGCCGGGGTGCTGATAAGTTCACCGCCCATGTCAAGCCGGGCCACGCACTCCTGTGTGCATGGCCCGGCTGTTGTGTTGCAGTCAGTCCTGTGTCTTGAAGGGCGGTGGCAGTGGCGGGTCGTCGTCGGGTGAGGCCGGAGTGGTGTCGGGCTGAGCGCTTACCTCTCCGTCTTGCTGGCGGCGTCGCTCCTCACCCTCTTGCAAAATCTGCTCGGTGCGGCTGGTCCACTGCCGCTTGCCGAAGATGCGCTCGGCGTCCTCGGTGAAGATTACCTCGCGCTGCACGAGCAGGTCGGCAAGCGCATGGTGACCCTCCTGGTACTGCTGCAGAATCTCGCCGGCACGCCGATACTGGCTGTCAATGATTTCCTGCACCTCGTCGTCGATGGCACGCGCACGCTCCTCGCTGTAGGGCTTGGTGAAGCCGTAGGCCTGACCCGATGAATCGTAGTAGGAGATGTTGGGCAGTCGCCCGCTCATGCCGTAGTAGGTGACCATGGCGTAGGCAATCTTGGTGGCGCGTTCCAGGTCGTTGAGTGCGCCCGTGTCGACAAAACCGAGGAACATCTCCTCGGCCTTGCGGCCGGCCAGCAGCGAGCACAGCTTGTCGAGCAAGGCCTGTCGAGGCTCGATTTGCCGTTCCTCGGGCATATACCATGCGGCGCCCAGAGCCTTGCCACGTGGCACGATGGTGACCTTGATGAGCGGGTCGGCATAGCGCAGGTGCCAGCTCACCGTGGCGTGGCCGGCCTCGTGGATGGCAATGGAGCGGCGCTCCTCTTCGGTGATGACTTTCGATTTCTTCTCCAGTCCGCCAATGATGCGGTCGATGGCGTCCATGAAGTCCTGTCGCTGCACGGCCTGCTTGCTGTGGCGTGCGGCAATGAGCGCGGCCTCGTTGCACACGTTGGCAATGTCGGCACCCGAGAAGCCGGGTGTTTGCCGGGCAAGCTGGTCAATGTCCACGCTGCCATCGGTTTTCACGTTGCGCAGGTGCACCTCGAAGATTTCCTTGCGGTCGCTCAGTTCGGGCAGCTCCACATAGATTTGTCGGTCGAAGCGTCCGGCACGCAACAGGGCTTTGTCGAGGATGTCGGCGCGGTTGGTGGCGGCGAGGATAATCACGCCGCTGTTGCTGCCAAAGCCGTCCATCTCGGTGAGCCGCTGGTTGCGCGTGTTCGCGCGCTCGTCGTCCCCGCCCATGTTGGCATCGCGCCCGCGGGCGCGGCCCACGGCGTCAATCTCGTCGATGAACACGATGCAGGGGGCTTTCTCCTTGGCTTGCCGGAACAGGTCGCGCACGCGGCTGGCGCCCACACCCACAAACATCTCCACGAAATCAGAACCCGACATCGAGAAGAAGGGCACGTTGGCCTCGCCGGCCACGGCCTTGGCCAGCAGCGTCTTGCCCGTGCCCGGAGGCCCCACGAGCAAGGCCCCCTTGGGAATCTTGCCGCCCAACTCGGTGTAGTGCTCGGGGTGCTTGAGGAAATCGACAATCTCGGCAATCTCCACCTTGGCCTCGGCCAGCCCGGCCACATCGTTGAAGGTGACCTTCACGGCGTTTTCCTTGTCGAAAAGCATGGCTTTGCTCTTGCCCACGTTGAAGATGCCACCGCCGCTGCCCATGCCGCCGCTGCCCATGCGCCGCATGATGAATATCCAGAACACCACCAGCAGGATAATCGGGCCAAACGACCAAATCCAGGCTCCGTAGTCGCTGCCTTTCTCGTAGGTCACCTCGCCCGTAAACGTCCCTTCTTGCTTCCACTGCTCCACCTTGTCGGTGAACTTGTCGCTCGAGGGGATGTCGGTTTTGGCCTTGGCCACCACGCCTTTCTTGGGTTCGTAGTGCTCGGCCTTGAACACCACCTGGGCCAGCGAATCGCTCAGCACAGCCTCGGCCTCGTTGTTGTTGGTGTACACAATGATTTTGGTCACGCCGCCGCTCTTGACCGTGCTCTCAAACTCGGTCATGCTCATCTCGCGGGTGAGCGACTGGTCGCCCAGCCAGTACATCGACAGCAAGCCCACGGTAATCAGGCCGTACATCCAGTACAGGTTCAGCTTGAACCCCTTTCGTCGTTGTTGGTTTGCCATAAGTTCAGGGTAATGCGCAATGCATTAAACAATATCCGGTGTGTCGGTAATCACAGCGTCGGCCCAGAGTTCTTCCAGGCGGTAGCGCTCGCGGAAGTCGGGCAAGAACACATGAGCAAAAATCGTGCCATAGTCGATGACAATCCACTGCGAGTTTTGGTAGCCGTCGTAATTGAACGGGCGCACGCCGATGGTTTTCTCCACATATTCGCGGATACTGTCGGCCACGGCATCCACCTGAATGGGTGTGTTTCCGTTCACGAGCACAAACCCCTGCGTGGGTGCGGCCTCGATGCCGCTCAGGTCAACAAAAGTGATGGAGTGCCCTTTCTTCTCCTGGGCCCCCTCGATAATGGCGTTTACAAGTGTTTGGTTATCAGTCATAAAAATATATTTGGTAATAAAAAAGATACAAGATGCATGATGCGAGAAGCGCATTGCCCACTTGTGGCTTGTGGCTCGAAAAACGCTTGTTGGCTTGCTTGGGTGGGTTCTGAAGCTTGCTCGAGTGTGAGGCCCAAGCCTTATTCGTTTACGTTACTGATGGAGTTGGTTTTCCACAATGTCGGTGAGCACGTCGGCCATCAGCAGTCCGGCGGCGCGCACCTGCTGGGGAATGAAGCTTGTGGCGGTCATGCCCGGCGTGGTGTTGATTTCGAGCAGGTTGATGCGGTCGCTGCCATCGGCCTCGCGGGTGATGATGTAGTCGATGCGAATGATGCCGTTGCAGTGCAGGATGTCGTAGATGCGGCTGGTTTCGGCCTGTAGGGCTTCGGTCAGTTCTTTGGAGATGCGAGCCGGCGTGATTTCGTCCACCTGGCCGTTGTACTTGGCATCGTAGTCAAAGAACTCGTTGTCGGTCACCACTTCAGTAACGGGGAACACCACCATCTTTTCGCGGGTTTTGTAGCACCCCACGGTGACCTCGGTGCCATCGAGGAAACGCTCGGCCATCACGCTGTCGCACTGGGCGAAGGCTTTGTCGAGTGCCGCCGACAACTGGTCGGCACTTTTCACCTTGGTCACTCCAAAGCTCGAGCCGTCGGCCACGGGTTTCACAAAGCACGGCATGCCCACCATCTGCTCGATGTCGGCCGCGCTGTAGCGATTCTCCTCGCCGCGGCGCAGCAGCACGCTGTCGGCAACGTGCACACCAAAGGCGCGCAGGTAGTTCACCAGCGCGAACTTGTTGAACGTGAGCGACTCCACCAGCACGTTGCATGTGCTGTAGGGCACACGCACCAGGTCGAAATAGCCTTGGATAATCCCATTCTCGCCCGGTGTGCCGTGAATGGTGATGTAGGCGTAGTCGAATTTCACCTTAACGCCGTTGTGGGTGAACGAGAAGTCGTTGCGGTCGATGTCGGCCGTGAGGCCGCCGGGCAGGTTCACGTGCCAGTCCAGACCTTTTACCACCACGGTGTGAATGTTGTAGCGCTCATGGTCGAAAAACTTGTTCAATCCCTGTGCCGAGCGCAGCGACACCTCGTGCTCCATGCTGTCGCCGCCGCACACGATGGCGATATTGCGTTTGTCGTTGTTCATCATGTTTTGAAAATAACGTGCAAAGTTACAAAATAATGCATAATCCGCAATGCGCACGACGTTTTTTTTGGCACTTGCGGCAATCCTCGGCCGCAGGGCAGGTGTGGTGTCGGTTGCCGCCGCGACAAGGCCGACTTCAATTCCATTGTTAACTTTTGTGGAATCACACGCTTGCTGTTTTGGATTTTATGCCTAAATTTGCGCCTTGAAATGTGTTTTGCGATTACGAAGTATGGACATTCAACAACTCTATGACTTTTACCGTCGGCATCCGGTGTTGACCACCGACAGCCGGGATTGCCCCGAGGGCAGCATCTTTATGGCCTTGAAGGGCGAGAATTTTGATGGCAACCGCTTTGCGGCACAGGCACTGGCCAAGGGCTGCGCCTTGGCTGTGGTGAGCGACCCACAGGTGGTTGACGACTATCTGGCGCACGGTGGCGACACCACGCAGATGGTGCTCGTGCACGACACCTTGCAGACGTTCAAAGACCTGGCTCGCGAGCACCGACGCCAGTTCGCAATCCCCGTGATTGGCATCACCGGCACCAACGGCAAGACAACCACCAAGGAACTCGTTCGCGCCGTGCTGGCCCAGCGGTTTAACGTGATGGCCACCGAGGGCAACTTCAACAACGACGTGGGGGTGCCCAAGACGCTGCTGCGATTGTTGCCCGAGCACGACATTGCCATTGTGGAGATGGGAGCCAGCCATCCGGGCGACATCCGCACGCTGGCCGAGACTGCTGAACCCACGTGCGGCTTGATTACCAATGTGGGCAAGGCTCACTTGCTGGGCTTCGGCTCGTTTGAGGGTGTGATGCACACCAAGGGTGAGCTGTACGACTACCTGGCCTCGCGCTGCGACGGGCACATCTTTGTCAACGCCGACAACGACCACCTCATGCGCATCTTGCCCGGCACCGTGGCGGCAACCTGCTACACGTGCAGTGCCGACAGGGCCGCGTGCCGCGTCTGCGGCCAGGTGACCGCCAGCGACCCGCTGCTGCGACTGCGATGGCGCGAGAACAACCAGCAAGTGCCGGGACCGTGGCATGAGGTGAACACGCAGCTGGTGGGTGCCTATAACCTCGACAATGTGCTGGCTGCTGTGGCTGTGGGGAGGCATTTCGGGGTGACACCCGAGCAAATATGCCGTGCCATTGAGCAATACGCGCCGTCCAACAGCCGGTCGCAATTCCTGGTCACGCCACACAACCGGCTCGTTGTAGATGCCTATAATGCCAACCCAACGTCGATGGAGGCCGCCGTGCGCAACTTCGACCAAATGACCGTGCCCGGGGCTAAGCTGGCCATCATCGGCGAGATGCGCGAACTGGGCGGCAGCAGCCGCGAGGAGCACGAGCGCCTGCTGGAAAGGCTGCGCAACTCCAGCATCGACCGAGTGTGGCTCGTGGGCCATGAGTTCGACGCCTTGCCGTGCGGTGCCTTTGCCCGCTTTGCCGATGTCTTGGAGGTGAAGGAAGCCATTGCCGAGCTGCCGCCGCGTGACTGCACGATCCTCATCAAGGGCTCAAACGGCAACCGCCTCTTCGAGCTCCCGCCCCTGCTTTAAGCGGCTGTCCGCAGCTGACATTCGGAATCAAACAAGGTGGGAAACAGTTGCAAAAGTGATGGCGGATAGCAAAAAAAGTTGTAACTTTGCAGTCCCTAAACACACAAGAAAAAACGAGCGCTGTAACGAACCGTGTTGGTGATTGATTCGACTGATGAAACATTGTTTTTTTTGAATCTATTGTTCTAAAACACCCATACCCAACGTCGCAGCGCCCAAAAAACGAAACTGAAATGAAATCACTCATTGCAAACCTTGTTGCGCTTTTGGTGGCAGTGCCTGCCGCGGTGGCGCAAACCACCTCCGAGGCCGACCAGCGTGCCGCCGAGCGCGAGGCTTATGCCCAAGCCAAGCGGCTGAACACCGTTGATGGCTGGGAAATTTTTATCAACAACTACCCGGAATCGTTCTTCATCGAGCAGGCGCGCAAGTTGCGCGACGCGGCCATCGTGAACAGTTACTGCAACCACGCCACCACGCTGGAACGGTTGGTGACCTATATCGACGAGGAAAAGGTGCAGGAGCCGCGCATCAGGATGTTTTATGCCAACTTGGTGAACAACCCCACGCACAGTTACCGATTCGAGCACATGGACGTGGGTTTCAACGGCTGTACAGGCACAGTGCGCGAGCACATCACCTTTGCCAACGGCGGCAAGGCCCGCGACAATGTGTACGTGTTCAACGAGCAGGGGTTGCTCACCGAGAGCCACGTAACCGGGTCGCGCGGCAACGTGGTGGCCACCACCTATGCCTACGCCTATGACAATCTGCATGGCTACACGCTGAAGTCCTCCACCCGCAAGGGCGGGGTCACGGTGGACTATGAGCCGTTTTTCAATGCCGACGACAAGCTGGAGATTCTCACCAGCGACGGCACGCACAAGCAGAAGTGGGTCTATACCTACAACGACAAGGGCGGCCTGCAGAAACTCGTGGTCACCGATGGCGACCAGCGACGCGTGCTGGTTTACAACGATGGCTACATCATTCGCGAGGAGAGAGAGGGCCGGGCATTCCGCTATTATTACGACTACGACAGCGCCACGTTCAAGAAATACCTCATTGGCATCAGCGAGATTGAGGACAACGGCCCTGGCCATGAGCGCAAGTTCAACTACAAAATCGACACACACGGCCGCCTCACCAGTGTGGAAATCACCCAGGACGGCAAGCCCGAAATGACCATCACACGCACCTACGAGTGACCGATGCGCTCATTATGTGTGTTACTTACCCAATAGCACCCGGTGCATGAATTGGCGCTCATCGGGGTTGTTGATGGCTTTGAGCACATCAAGCAGCGGCTGGTCGTTTTCGATTTGTCTCAACTCTCGTGTCCATTGGGCCAGAACTGGCACAAGTGGGCTGTCTTGGTGCCTGTGAAGCCAATGTGCCGTGCTCTGCGGTGCGGCAAGCAGGCGCACGTAGAGCGTTAGCTCGAGGCCGTTGGCTGGGTCGTTGCCAGCCTTGAGGTGCGCCTCAAAAGCGTCCATCGCCTGCTCGTCCTGAATCGAGTACCAGGTGAGGGCTTCCAGCTGACGGGTGCTGCGGGAGTCGTCGTCCATATCATCGAGTGCGGCGCGGGCCTCGCGGTGCATGATGTGGCCGCGCTGGTCCACTTCGTAGGTGTCGGTGCCAGTGGCCGCCCACAACTCCTTGTCCTGAATGGTGACCAGGTGCAACTCGCGGCTCACGGTGAGCAGCCGACCGGCGAAGCTGAGGTGTGCCAGTTCTACCCCCCTGGCACCAAACGAGGTGTAGCGCGTATTCAGGCCTGCGCAGGTACCCAGGTTCAGGTGGTCGATGGCTTGGCCGCTGCCGTCGTAGGTGAGCAGGTGGAGTGGGGCAGAGTCGCCCAAATATTGGTGAAACAGCACAAGAGTTACTTGTTCTTCAAGTGGATACACTCCTATGATTGCGATGGGCTGCAACGAGGTGTCGGCATCGCATAATTCGTCAAGCCCTAAGGCGGTGATTTGCTCCATGCCGAGCCAGCGGTTATGGGTGGTTTCCCAATTCTCGCTTTCGGGCAGGTCAAACTCATTGTGGATAATCATCGAGTCGGGGTTGATGCCGGCTTCCCGCAGAAACAGTGTGCCGTCCTCTTGCGCGGTGCGCCGTGCGGCCTCGGTGCGGTCGTGGCTGCCGCTTGTGCATGCCGACAGGGCCATCAGTGTCAGGGATAGAATGATTGAAGTTCTCATTGATTGGTTAGGGTTATTGCTGCACGTTGGCAAGCAGTTGCTGGATATAATGTTTCACGTTTGGGTCGGCGATGTGACGGGCGTGCCGCTCGGCCATGTCGAGGCTCGTGAACCCGCTGGCAAGGTTGCCGAGCAGCAGCGGGGTGAGGTGGTTGTCGTCGTGGTCGCGGTGGACGTACATCCACTGGAAAAACTCCTGCGGTTTCTCGTCGAAGAATTGCCATATCAGGAGGCGGATGCGGTAAACGTCATCGCTCGCATAGTCTGGGTCGCTCAGCTCTTTGTTCATCTCATTTTGCATCGCGTCGTTTGCCGCGAGCTGGTTGAGCCGGCTGAGCCGGGTGGTGTCGCTCAACGGCAACCAATTCATTTGGTTGATTTCTTCCAGGCGGTAGTGCTGGGCGAACACGTGGCCGGTGTCGTGCGTGGTGATTTCGGACAGGTGCAGGTGTCCGGCAGTGTCAACCTGGTAGTGGAAGCGGGTTATGCGCTGTCCCACCACATGGGGATTGAGGGAGTTGCCGTCGGTCCATGTGCAGCAATGGTCGGTGCGCTCGATGACGAAATTGCCCCCGCCTTCAGCAACCAGTGCCGTGTTCCAGCGCACATCGGCCTCGCTCTCGGGGTCGTCGTCGATGCTGAGCATGGTCATGTCGCGCCAGTAGCCCATGTCAAGGTAGTCGGTGAGCCGCCCCTGCCAGTCATAGACGGCCAGTTCGTTTCGGGCACCGTCGCCAAACTCCTGCGAGAACACCACGATGGTGTGCTGCCGCGTGACGGGGTACACGGCCGCAATGCTGCGGCCGCCCTCGGCCTCGTCGGCCTCGATAGCTTCCTGCCAGTGCACGGCATCGTCGAGCAAGGCAATCACCTGCCGGCCGTCGAGTGCAACAAATGGCGTGTACTCGTCGATGGCGAACCGGCCGCCGTCGAGAGGCACGTGGGTCACCAGGCTGGTATCGATGCCAAGTTGAAGCAGAAATCCTGCATCAGCACGCACCAGCACAACCATCAGCAGAGAGCAAATAAAGAAAACGCACCGTTTCATTTGATAAATCAGCTAAGTGGGTTAACTCAGAATAGTAACAAACCTTTTGGTAAAGCAATTATATACTTGTTGTCCCCAAAGTAGACCTTGAAGAGGTCAATCGGGTCGAAGACCCGATTTTGTGTTAAAGACCATGCAAGTGCATCGAAGATGCACGCAGCTTGGTCCAAATCTGTAGCATAGGAGGTGCGTCGAAGACGAACTTCATTGAATCGGGACAACAAGTATATAGTTCCTTTTGGTAATGCCATTGCGCATCATAAAACTGCATTATGGATTCCCTCACCCTACGGCACCATCGGGTCCCCACTGCGCGGTGAGGCGCTCGAGCCAGGTTCGCTCCTCGCCGGCGGGCAGCTTTTGCAATTCCTGGGTCATGCGGTACTTGGGAATCCAGCCCGAGGCAAACACACTCTTGAGCAGTTCTATCACCTGGGTGCTGCTGCGGTGACCGGCCAGCCAGTGCAGCACGGCAGTGCCGTTCTGCTCAAAGGTGCCCTGCATCACGCCTTGCAGGCGGTAGGTGGCCATGCCGTCGGGGTTGGCCAGGTCGCTGCGCACGTCGGCGCGCTGCATCAGTGCGGCCAGCTGGTCGAGCCGCGAGGGGTCGCTGGCAGGGAGGTAATTCAAGTCGCTGATGGCATCGAGCATCAGCGCGAGGGCATTCACGGGGCCTTTCTGCTCGATGTGGACGTTCTGCTGGCGGAACTTCCCGTCGTCGGTGATGGTGTAGCTGTAGTCCTTGAGCAGTTCCCAGTGGATGTTGTCAAAGGCTATCGTGCCATCGTCGGTGATGAAGAAGTCGCTCAGTGCGAAGTCGCGCCTGAGGGTGAACTCCGGCTTTTGCGCGTTGAACTCGCAGCTGGCCAGCTCGTGGTAGGCTGTGCCGCGTGTGAAGTCGTCATTGCTTTCATTGGGCTGGCAGCTGTTCCAGGAACCCGTGTCGAGGAAGTCGGTGAGGCGGCCATTGTGGTCGTAGATGGCCATCTCGCGTCCTGAACCGTCGCCGTACTCGATGTGGAAGAGCAGCAGCATGCGGTCACCGGCCACCGGGTGCGCACCTGCAATGTAGAACATGCCCTCCATATCACCATCGTCGTTATTGGGTGTGTCGAAGTGGTAGATGTCGTTGAGCAATGCCCGGGTCTGGTCGTTGGTGAGTGCGACCAGTTCATCGCCGTAGGCAAATTCCACCTTGCTGCCTAGCGTGGGGATTTTGTGCACGTCCACGCCCAGTTGGGTCAGGAACGTGTAGCTGTTTGTGGAGCCCTCGCCAGCTTGACTTGCGCTGCAGGTGGCGGTGCCGCAGCCTGCCAGCAGCATGGCCACGAACAAGAGAATGGTGATTTGTTTCATATCGGGTGAACTAATTTCGAGTTTTTATTATTTCCCATCCTCGGTTTTAAGCTTTTCGTAGGGCGTATTGTGAAAAGCCAACCCATCGAGATAGGCGATGGAATCGGGCAAGATGACTGTGGTCAGGCTGGTGCAGTCGGCAAAGGCGTATTGTGATATGCTTCCCACTGATTCCGGAATGGTGATGCTCGTCAAGCTAGTGCAGCCAGCAAACGCCAATAAGCTGATGCTGGTCACGGAGTTGGGAATCTTGATGTTTGTTAAGCTTTCGCAGTTTTGGAACGCTCCTTTGCTGATCCTGGTCACTGAATGGCCGATGGTGACCGATGTCAGCTTCCTGCAGTCGTAGAAGGCGAATTTTCCGATTTCATCGACGGAATCACCGATGACGGTCGATGTCAGTGCTCGACAGTTCTGGAATGCACATTGGTCGAGATCTTTGACGGAGTTGGGAATGGTGACACTGGTCAAACTTGTGCAGTCGTAGAACGCCGACATACCGATTTTCCTCAAGGAATTGGGGAAGTTGATGCTCTCCAAATTCTGGCAGTCAAAGAACGCCGCCTCTCCGATTCTGGTGACCGAGTTGGGGAGGGTGACGCTCGTCAAATCCGGGCAGGCATAGAACGCATAATTGTCGATATTGGTGACCGAGTCAGGGATGACGACCTCCGTCAAGCCCGGGCAGTGATCAAAGGCATGGCGGCCGATTTCGGTGACGGAGCTGGGGATGGATGTTCTGCTGCAACCGATGACCAGCGTATTCAATGCGGTGTTGATGACGGCGTTGCACTGTTCACGGGAGTCGTATACGGGGTTGCCTGGTTCGACGTGAATCAACGTCAAGTGCTCGCAGTTGCTGAACGCACATGTGCCGATGTTGGTAACCGAGTTGGGGATGATGACTTTGATCAGTTGGCTGCACTCGCGGAACGCTTCACTACCGATGGCGGTCACGGAAGGGGGAATGGTTACCATGGTCAGACTGCGGCAGTAGCGGAACGCACAACTACCGATTTCGGTGACGGTGTTGGGGATAATGACTGAAGTCAACCTGTGGCAGTCCTCGAAAGCAAAATGCTTGATAGACGTGACGGGGTAAGTCTTACCTCGATGGGTCACTTTTTCGGGTATGGTCAGTGCACCGCTCAACGACAGGTGGTTGGCGGAGGAAACCACAGTCACGCTGGAGCCATCGCTGTTGATGCGGTAGCGTACCCCGTTGGCCGTGAATTCATTGGCGGCACCGGCACCGGTGCCACATGCGGCGAACAGCTCCAGCATGCCAATGAGCAATGCGAGGAGGCAAAGCGTGTTTTTCAGTGTCTTTTTCATTTTTGTGATGTATTTAGGTTGGTTCGATAAATTGCAAAATGAGATAAATGGTTTTGGGGGTCTTGGGTTGTCTGCTGGCATGTTTTTTCTCAATTACTTGAGCTTTCGCCCGCTATTGCTTCGCACGGCTCAGTGCGGGGTGTTCATGATTTGGTCCAATCGTTTCAGGTCGTAGAAATTGGTGAAGTCGGGCACGGTTTTGGTGACTGAGGTGCCGGGGATGGTGTAGGAATGCCCCGGTTCGAGGGCAATGGGCACATCGGGTTCAATTCCATCATCGATAATCTGCCCTGCGGCGTTGATGAGCCGCATTCGGTGCGACGAGATTTGGTAGGTGTAGCCGTCGGCCGTCTGCATCATCTGCACAGCGCATGCACCGCCTCCCGAGCGTTCACCGATGATGAGCACGCCGGCATCTTTCATCGCCGAGGGGAAGAGGTTTCCGCAAGAGAAACTCGAGCTGCTCGTGAGCACGGCGAAGTCAAAATGGTAGGTCACCTCGGCATCGCGTGCGTCAAAGGCTCCATCGCGGTTGCGGTCTACATCGTAGTGTACAGTCATGCGCTGATGGGTGAGCGTGTTCTCGTATGAGATGTAGTTGCGTCCGGTGGTAAGCGAGAGCAAGAGAGCCACGATGTCGGCCGAGCCACCGGTGTTGTTGCTCACATCGATGATGAAGTGCTGTACTTCGGGGTCAGCTTCGGCGCGGTCGATGGCATCGAGAAACACCGCCACTTGGTCGATACCTTCGCTGCCTGTAGGCAAAAAAGAGTCGAACTCGCACACAGCGGTGTTGCCGTACTTGAGATAGGTGACCCCTTTGCCGTAGATGGAATTGCGCTGATCACGGTGCGAGTACAAGTTGGCAAAATATTGCATACGACTGTCATAGAAGGCATTGTAGACATCGGTTTGGGTGTTGAAAATGTCTTTCTGACGGTTGAATTCTGCAGTATAGGCGTTGAGGAATGTTTTTTTGTCGCTGAGTCCAAAACGTGTCACGTCGAGGTAACTGTGTCCGCCATCGTAAATGAAAGCGTGGAGCAGGGTCATTCCAGCAAGGTACTCATAGGTGTTGGTCGAACGCAGCAGTCGCTTCACTTGCTCGCCAGGAGTGCCCTGCGCAGTGAGGGCGGCGTCGAGACCCATAGTGCGCATGGATGCATCAAGCACTGCTCGTCCGGGGTAGCCATAGTAGTGGTCAAGCGTGAAGCACAGGTTGTGATAGGCAAACTCGGCCATGGTCTCGCTGCGTGTGTCCTTTAACAGTGGCTCGAAATAATCGCTGACGAGTTCTTCAGGCGATGCTGTCAACACGCTGGTGATGACAACCACCTGTATGCCGTTGTAGCAAGCACGATGATACTGCAAGTCGCTGTAGAGGTCGCTCAACGTGGATAACGGTGCGTAAACGCTCGTGCCGTCGCCACGCAGGTCGATGCCGTAGGGCGCGTAATCAAGGCACAGCGTCTGTGCCGTGGTGGTCAACGAGCCGAAACGCACATAGGGCGTGACATTGTCGAAATAGGTGTTTGGCATACCAGGCTGCGCCATGCTGCTCATCATGTTGGTGAATGCCAGGTAGTCGCTGCTGGTGAGCGTCTCATTGTGTGTGTCCACCACCGCCGAACCGGTGCCGGTGTTTACGGTGTAGAGACCGTCGTGGCCGCGGTTCACCGTGGCGGTGCTCCCCGGGAGCATCATCTTGTGGAAATCGGTCAGCGACACATAGGCCACATCGGGCAGGTCGGCATAGAAGCGCAGTGTCACTGTCCCTGCATCGGCACCGCCACGGTTGACGGGAGTCTGTTTCTCGATGTAGGCGATGCGGTCGTTGGCATCGAGTTCAACCTCGTTCGTGGGTTCATCGGGGGCGTTGTCGTGGCACGATGCAGCCAAAAACAGCATGGCCAAAAGCAGGAGATGGAGTTTCTGTCTCATTGGCTTATTGTGTTGGGTTTTTAAATAACGGTGACATGAAAGAGGATGTTGCATGGTTTCCTCCACCAGACAACATACTTGTTGTTCATAATGTGTAGCCGGGTTTGCCCAGCAGGGCGAACATATTTTTCTTGTATGCCTCCACGCCAGGCTGGTCAAACGGGTTCACGCCCAGCATATAGCCGCTCATGCCGCAAGCTTTCTCGAAGAAATAGATGAGCTGTCCCAGACAGTGCTCGTTGAGCGTGGGCACGGTGATGCGGATGTTGGGCACCCCGCCATCGACATGGGCCAGCCGGGTGCCCAGCTCGGCCATGTTGTTCACCTCGCCCACGCGGCGGCCGGCGATGTAGTTCAGCCCGTCCAGGTCGGCCTCGTCGGTGGGGATAGTGACCTCATGCAGCTGGTTCTCCACGCTGAGCACAGTTTCGAAAATGGTGCGCTCGCCGTCCTGAATCCACTGACCCATGCTGTGGAGGTCGGTGGTGAAGTCGACGGCAGCGGGGAAGATGCCCTTGTGCTGCTTGCCCTCGCTCTCGCCGTAGAGCTGTTTCCACCACTCAGCCAGGAAATGCAGGCGCGGGTCGTAGTTCACCAGCAGCTCGATTTTCTTGCCGCTGGCATAGAGTGTGTTGCGGGTGGCGGCATAGGTGGCTGTGAGCGTGTCGCCCTCGCGTTCCATAGCCACGGCTCCCGCCACCAATGCGCGGATGTCGAATCCGGCCACAGCGATGGGCAGCAGTCCCACGGGGGTGAGCACCGAGAAACGGCCGCCCACGTTATCGGGAATCACGTATGTGTCGTAGCCCTCGGTGGTGGCCAGCGTGCGCAGTGCTCCGCGTGCGACATCGGTGATGGCGATGGTGTGGCGAGCAGCCCACTCGCGCCCTTGCTCGCGCTCGAGCAGGCCCTTGAGCAGACGGAAGGCAATGGCTGGCTCGGTGGTGGTGCCGCTCTTGCTGATGACGATGATGCCGAAGCGATGGCCGCTCACCAGCTGCATCAGGTCGTGCAGGTAGTCCTCGCCAATGTTGTTGCCGGCGAAGAGCAGTCGTGCGCCCCGGGCGGGCTTCAGGGCGGCGAAATTGTCGCTCAGCGCCTCGATGACCGCCTTGGCACCCAGATAGCTGCCGCCGATGCCGATGGCCACCACATAGTCGCACTCCTCGCGCAGCAACCGTGCGCTGCGCTCGATGGCGGTGAGCTGCTCCTCGGTGATGCTGCCGGGCAGGTGCAGCCAACCCGTGAAATCGTTGCCGGCTCCCGTGCCGGCCTCCAGGGTCTGCGCGGCGGCAGCAGCCTGCGGCAGTAATGCGTTCACGCTCTCGGCGGTCACTTCGGGGGTGAAAGCCGCTGTGTTGTCAATCTTGATGTAGTTCATAATCAGTTTTAAGTTATGAGTGATGAGTGGATGTGGGTGGTTGCCCCAATTAGCCAAATTCGGCTCATTAGCCCCTTTAGGGCAATAAGAGACAAAGAGGCTTTCGACCTGCAAAGTTAGTCATTATCTGCGACATCTGCAACTTGTGCCGCCATCTGCCGCCATTTGCGCCATCCGACAACGGCCATCACCGTGTAGAAGCCATAAAGGCAGGGGCGGAACACCAGGCCTTTGTAGGCATAGAGGGCGGTGAGCACAGCGTCGGCAACGAGCCAGAGCAGCCACTGCTCTACATACTTGCGCGCCAATGCCCACAGGGCAATGATGCTCAAGGCATTGGCAAAGCTGTCGGTGATGGGCACGGTGCTGTCGGTGAGGTGGATGAGCATCTCGTACATCACGGCCCAAATGACCAGGAACGCCCCCAGTGCCAGCAATGCCTCCCGGGCGGGGAGGTGCGTGATGGGGCGTTCGGGCTTGGCGGTGCGCGGGTCACCACGCCGCCATGCCACCATTCCGTAACATGCGGCCACGATGGCGGCCAACGAGTAGTAGATCGCCATGCCGAAATCGGCATACAGCCCCGTCTTGAAATAGAGGAAGATATCGATGACCGGCATGATGATGCCCACGACCCACATCCAGATATTGGCCTTGTATTCCAGCCACAGGTAAACGAGTCCCAGCACGGTGCCTACAGCATCGAGCAGGGTGATGGTCTCGCCATGGGTGGCAAGCAGTTGTGCGATAGGGTTGAAAAACTCTTCCATAACAAAACAACAGCGCAACGGAAAACCCGCTGCGCTTTGTGTGGGGTGAAATATGGGATTCGAACCCACGACCTTCGGAACCACAATCCGACGCTCTAACCAGCTGAGCTAATTTCACCATGTCGCATTTGCGGCTGCAAAATTACTGCCTATTTTTGACCTGTGCAACTTTTTCGCTTAAAATTTTCAAAAAATCCAAATCCAAAGTTTCCAATAAGAAGTGCCGTGGAGCGTGAAGCACTAAATATTTGGTCTGCCGGATGAGCATCAGCATCTCGTCTAAATCGAAGCGGCTCAGCGGGCCGAGTGTGTAGGACAAAGCGAGTGTGTTCGGCCAGGCAGTGGTGAAGAAGCGTTACATATCGGGTGTGGTTTTGATTTTGCATAATTACTATTTCTTGCCGAAAATATGCAAACAGTGCGCATAAAGTGGAACGATAGGTGGGCTCTACAGAACCCACCTTATGCAAGTTATCTTACTTAAAGCTATTAGTGCCGCCCGCTTCAGTCCTCCACGCGCTTGCCCAGACTGAAGACGGCTTTGAGGCGCATGTCGTCGTTCATAATGAGCAGGTCGGCATCTTTGCCTCGCTGGATAGACCCCTTGCGGTCGTAAATGCCCATGATGCGTGCCGGTGTCTCGCTGGCCATGCGCACGGCATCGGGCAGCGGGATGTCGGCCTCGGTGACGGCGGTGCGTATGAGGCGGTCCATGGTGGCGATGCTGCCAGCCAGCGCCGAGCGGTCCGAGAGCTTGCACACGCCATCCTCGATAATCACACGGGGGTCGAATGCCTTCTCGCTGTCGCTGTCAGTCACGGCCAGGGCATCGGTAACCAGGGCTGTTAGCTCAACGCCTTTCATGCGGTGGATGAGTTGCAGGATGGTTGGCGGCACATGGATGCCGTCGCATATCATCTCTACCGACATGCGGTCCATCAGGTAAATGCTCTCGACGGTGCCGGCGTGCTTGTACTCGCGCACGTTGTGGAAACCAGGCATACCGTTGTAGAAATGCGTGGCCAGTGAGTATCCGGCGGCGTAGGCGGCTCGCACCTCGGGAAACTCGGCTGCGGTGTGGCCAATGGCGGCAATCACGCCTTTGCGGGTGATGTATCGGCCCATTTCCACGGCACCGGGCAGTTCGGGAGCCACATCCCAGCGTCGCACGCAGTCGTAATCCTCCACAAAGTGCGTGTATTCGGCCGGGTCGGGCGTGCGTATGGCATCGGGCATTTGTGCACCGGCCTTGCGCGGGTTGAAGTATGGGCCTTCGAAGTGCAGGCCCATGATGGTGGTGTCGGGCTCATGCATCAGCTGCTGGCAAGCCTGGCAGGCGGCATCCATCATTGCTGTGCTGGCTGATGACAGCGTGGGGAAGATGGCTGTGGTACCGTGGCGCAGGTGCGTGAGTGCTGCGGTGCGGAATGCCTCGGTCGTGCCTTCCATGAAGTCGCTGCCGCCTCCACCGTGGCAGTGAAGCTCTATGCCGCCAGGCAGCACGTACATTCCCCGCGCGTCAACCGTCTTGTCGGCTTGCGGGATAATGCGGCTGCTGCGCGTCACCGCGCTGATGCGGCTGCCGTCCACAATCACCGAGCCGCCCTCAATCCAGCCTTCGGGCGTGAGTATCTTGCCGTTGTAAATCTGTGTGAGCATGTCAATCCTGGGCAGGTGATGTTTTTACGAGGACAAAAGTAATGAATTTATTTGAGGAGAGTAGGTTATAAAATTGAATTTTTTAATTTGTTTACTTTTTTTAAATCTATGCAGGGCTTGTTGCCTTGTGTTACAAGGCAATCCCGCCGCAACGGCTCAAACCGTTGCGGCGGGATTGCAGGTGCGGTTGGCCAGGCGGTTAGCTCAGTACGGCTCCATCGCCCACCAGTGCCTCTTCGTTCATGAGCAGGCCAGCCTTGGCCAGCTCGGTCTTGTTGTTGACCACGAGGGTTTGGAACTCGCGCATACCGGTGCCAGCGGGAATGAGGTGACCGCAAATCACGTTCTCCTTCATGCCCTGCAGGGTGTCGACCTTGCCGCGGATGGCAGCCTCGTTGAGCACCTTGGTGGTCTCCTGGAACGAGGCGGCACTCATGAAGCTCGAGGTTTGCAGTGCGGCGCGGGTGATGCCTTGCAGGATTTGCTCGCTGGTGGCGGGCATGGCGTCGCGGGTCTTCACCAGCTTGAGGTCGCGGCGCTTGAGCGTCGAGTTCACATCGCGCAGGCGGCGTGCCGTGACAATCTGTCCGTTTTGCAGCTCGGTGCTGTCGCCACAGTCAACCACCACTTTCTTGCCCCAAATGCGGTCGTTCTCATCCATGAACTCGCGCTTGTCGACCACCTCCTGCTCCAGGAAGCGTGTGTCGCCCGGGTCAAGGATGTTCACCTTGCGCATCATTTGGCGCACGATAATCTCAAAGTGCTTGTCGTTGATGGCCACACCCTGGGTGCGGTAGACGCTCTGCACTTCGTTCACAATGTAGTCCTGCACGGCTGTGGGACCCATAATGCGCAGGATGTCGGCTGGTGTGATGGCGCCGTCGCTGAGCGGCGTGCCGGCACGCACATAGTCTTTCTCTTGCACAAGGATTTGCTTTGACATCGGCACCAGATAGGCTTTTTGCTCTCCGGTGCGGCTGGTGACGATAATCTCGCGGTTGCCGCGTTTCACCTTGCCAAAGGCCACCTCGCCGTCAATCTCGCTCACCACAGCGGGATTCGACGGGTTGCGAGCCTCGAAGAGTTCGGTGACACGTGGCAGACCTCCCGTGATGTCACCGGCGCCGCCCGACGAGTTGCGTGGAATCTTCACAAACACCTCGCCTGCCGTGAGCGGCTCGCCCTCGCTCTTCATCAGATGGGCACCCACCGGCAGTGAGTACGTCTTGATGAGCTCGCCGTTTTCGTCGTAAATCTGCGCTTCGGGGATGCGCGTGTGGTCCTTGCTCTCGGTGATGATAATCTCGTTGTTGGTCATGCTCTCATCGGCCTCCACGCGGTAGGTGATGTTCTCAATGAGGTTGCTGAACTTGAGCGTGCCATTTACCTCGTTGACGATGACGGCGTTGAAGGGGTCCCATTCGCAAATCACATCGCCCTTGTGCACCTCGTCGCCATCCTGGAAATAAAGCGTGGAGCCGTATTGCAGGGTGGCAGTGGTGAGCACCATCTTGGTGTTGGGGTCAATGATTTTCAGTTCGCCCATTCGACCGATAACAATGTCGGTTCCGTTAGCGTTCTTGACCGTGCGGAGCTCATCGATTTCAAGCTTTCCGTCGTATTTTGATGTGAATGTGCTCACTGTTGAGCTTCCGCTGGCCACACCACCCACGTGGAAGGTACGCAGTGTGAGCTGCGTGCCTGGCTCGCCAATGGACTGTGCCGCAATCACGCCCACAGCCTCGCCTTTCTGCACCATGCGGTGCGACGACAGGTTGCGTCCGTAGCACTTGGCGCACACGCCGTGCTTGGCCTCGCAGGTGAGCACGGAACGGATTTCGACCGATTCAATGGGCGAGGCATCGATGCGCAGGGCGGCCTCGTCGGTGATTTCATCGCCCGATTGAACAATGATTTCGCCCGTGGTGGGGTCAATCACATCGTGTACCGACACGCGGCCCACGATACGGTCCTTGAGCGATGCCACCACATCATCATGGTTGCGCACCTCGCGGCACACCAGTCCGCGCAGGGTGCCGCAGTCGTCCTCGGTAATAACAACGTCGTGGGCCACGTCCACCAAACGACGTGTGAGGTAACCGGCATCGGCAGTCTTCAAGGCGGTGTCGGCAAGACCCTTGCGGGCACCGTGCGTGGAGATGAAGTATTCCAGCACCGACAAGCCCTCCTTGAAGTTGGCCAAAATCGGGTTCTCGATGGTTTGGCGGCCACCCTCCACACCCGACTTCTGCGGCTTGGCCATCAGGCCGCGCATACCGGCCAGCTGGCGAATCTGGTCTTTCGATCCGCGAGCTCCAGAGTCGAGCATCATGTACACCGAGTTGAAGCCTTGTTTGTCGTTCTTCATCTCGGCAAGCAGCGTCTCGGTGAGTTTGTTGTTCACGTTGGTCCACACGTCAATGACTTGGTTGTAGCGCTCATTGTCGGTGATCAAACCCATGCCGAAGCTGCCCATGATTTCTTCAATCTGAGACAGGCCATCGGCGATGTACTGCTCTTTTTCGCTGGGCACGAGCACGTCCTCGATGTTAAACGACAAGCCACCCTTGAATGCCATGTAGTAGCCCATGTTTTTCACATCATCGAGGAACTTGGCCGACCGGGGTACACCACAGCGGCTGATAACCTTGGTGATGACATCGCGCAGCGACTTCTTGGAAATCAGCACGTTGATGTATCCCAACTCGTCGGGGACGCAGTTGTTGAACATGATGCGACCCACCGAGGTTTCTTCGACCAACTGGCGTGTGAGCTTGCCGTCGTCGCCCAGCACCTCGGTTTCCACCGAGATGATGGCGTGCATGGCCACCTTGCCCTCGTTGTAGGCAATCAGTGCCTCTTCGGAGCCATAGAATTTCAGTCCTTCACCCTTGTCGCCGGCGCGCAGCTTGGTGATGTAGTACAAGCCCAGCACCATGTCCTGCGAGGGCACGGTGATAGGAAGGCCATTGGCCGGGTTGAGGATGTTGTGCGGCTCAAGCATGAGCATTTGCGCCTCCACGATGGCCTCGTTGCCCAGTGGCAAGTGCACAGCCATCTGGTCGCCGTCAAAGTCGGCATTGAATGCGGTGCAAGCCAGCGGGTGCAGCTGGATGGCCTTGCCCTCGATAAGCTTGGGCTGGAAAGCCTGGATGCCCAGGCGGTGCAGGGTGGGGGCGCGGTTAAGCAGCACCGGGTGCCCTTTCATCACGTTCTCCAGGATGTCCCACACCACGGGTTCCTTGCGGTCAACAATTTTCTTGGCGCTTTTCACTGTTTTGACAATGCCGCGCTCGATGAGCTTGCGAATCACAAAGGGCTTGTAGAGCTCGGCAGCCATGTCCTTGGGAATGCCGCACTCGCCCATGTTCAGTTCCGGCCCCACGACAATCACCGAGCGAGCCGAGTAGTCCACGCGCTTGCCAAGCAGGTTCTGGCGGAAACGCCCCTGCTTGCCCTTCAGGCTGTCGCTGAGCGACTTCAGCGGTCGGTTGGCGTCGCTCTTGACGGCACTCGACTTGCGTGAGTTGTCGAGCAGCGAGTCGACAGCCTCCTGGAGCATGCGCTTCTCGTTGCGCAAAATCACCTCGGGGGCGTTGATTTCAATCAGGCGTTTGAGGCGGTTGTTGCGGATAATCACGCGCCGGTAAAGGTCGTTGATGTCGCTCGTGGCGAAACGTCCGCCATCGAGCGGAATGAGCGGTCGCAGCTCGGGCGGAATCACGGGCAGCACCTTGAGAATCATCCACTCCGGGCGGTTGAGCTCCTTCGAGGAGCGGAAAGCCTCAACAACCTGAAGACGCTTCAGGGCGTCGGTCTTGCGCTGTTGGCTGTTCTCCTTGTAGGCCGTGTCGCGCAGTTCGTTGGCCAGGCTGTCCAGGTCCAGTCCGCACAGCAGGTCGTAGATGGCCTCGGCACCCATTTTGGCCACAAACTTGTTGGGGTCGTTGTCGTCGAGCAGGTCGTTCTCCTTGGGCACGGTTTCCATCACCTTGTTGTACTCCTCCTCGCCGAGCAAGTCCAGGCGCTTGAGCGGCTCTATGGGCTTGTCTTTTTTCGACTCGTCCACGAGTCCGCGGCCACCGGGATTGATAACCACATAGCGCTCGTAGTAGATAACCGCGTCGAGTTTCTTGGTCGACATTCCCAGCAGGTAGCCGATTTTGTTGGGCAGCGACCTGAAGTACCAGATGTGTGCCACCGGCACCACGAGCTGGATGTGTCCGCTGCGCTCGCGGCGCACTTTCTTCTCGGTGACCTCCACACCGCAATGGTCGCAGGTGATGCCCTTGTAGCGGATGCGCTTGTACTTTCCACAATGGCACTCATAGTCCTTCACCGGGCCAAAGATGCGCTCGCAAAACAGGCCTTCGCGCTCGGGTTTGTAAGTGCGGTAGTTGATGGTCTCTGGCTTGAGCACCTCACCGTAGGAGTTCTGCAAGATCACATCGGGCGAAGCCAAACTGATGGAAATCTTGGTGAAGTTGCTCTTCATTTTATTGTCTTTTCTGAAAGCCATATTGAGTTCTCGTTAGGAAAGTTTTTAATCCAGTTTCACATTCAGGCACAGTCCGCGAAGCTCGTGGAGCAGCACGTTGAGCGATTCGGGAATGCCCGGGGTGGGCATGGGGTCGCCCTTGACGATGGCCTCGTAGGCCTTGCTGCGGCCCACCACATCGTCGCTCTTGACGGTGAGGATTTCCTGGAGCACGTGCGAGGCGCCGAAGGCTTCGAGTGCCCATACCTCCATCTCGCCGAAGCGCTGGCCGCCAAATTGTGCCTTTCCGCCCAATGGCTGCTGTGTGATCAGCGAGTATGGGCCAATGCTGCGGGCGTGCATCTTGTCCTCGACCATGTGTCCCAGCTTCAGGAAGTAGGTCACACCCACGGTAGCCTTTTGGTCAAACGGCTCGCCGGTGGCTCCGTCGTAGAGCTGTGTGCGGCCGCCGCGGGGCAGGCCGGCCTTGTCGGTCCACTCGTTGAGGTCGTCGAGCGAGGCTCCGTCGAAGATGGGGGTGGCGAATTTCACGCCAAGCTCTTTGCCGGCCCAGCCCAGCACAGCCTCGAAAATCTGACCCAGGTTCATGCGCGAAGGCACGCCCAGCGGGTTCAGCACCAGGTCCACCGGGGTGCCGTCGGCCAGGAAGGGCATGTCTTCTTGTCGCACCACGCGCGACACTATGCCCTTGTTGCCGTGACGGCCGGCCATCTTGTCGCCCACGCCAATCTTGCGCTTCTTGGCCACATACACCTTGGCGAGCTTCATAATGCCCGACGGCAGCTCATCGCCAATGGTGATGTCGAATTTTTTGCGTTGCAGCTCGGCGGCGATCTGCTTGCTCTTGCGCAGGTAGTTCATCACGGTGGCGCGCACCAGGGTGTTGCAGTGCTCATCGCTCGTCCACTTGCTCAGGCCGATGGACTCAAAGTCCTCGATGCCGCGAATCACGGCCTCGCCAAACACCTGGCCCTTGGCCACAATCTCGGTGTCGACGTGGTCTTTCACGCCTTGCGACTTCTTGCCGTCGAGGAGCTTGATGAGCTTCTCGTTGAGCTTTTCGCGAAGCTCTTGCTGGAGCTTGTCGTATTCAGCGTCGAGAGCCTCAATCTCGGGGTCTTTGCCGCGGGTCTTGCGCTTGGTGGCGCGCTCAAACAGCCGCGTGCCGATAATCACGCCCTTGAGCGACGGGTTTGCCTTGAGCGACGCGTCTTTCACGTCGCCGGCCTTGTCGCCAAAGATGGCGCGCAGCAGCTTCTCCTCGGGAGTGGGGTCGCTCTCGCCTTTGGGTGTGATTTTGCCGATGAGGATGTCGCCCGGAATCACGTGCGCTCCCACGCGGATGATGCCGCGGTCGTCGAGGTCCTTGGTGGCTTCCTCGCTCACGTTGGGAATGTCGTTGGTGAGCTCCTCCATGCCGCGCTTGGTCTCGCGCACCTCCAGGGTGAGCTCGTCAACGTGCACCGAGGTGAGGATGTCCTCGCGCACCACGCGCTCGTTGAGCACAATGGCATCCTCGTAGTTGTAGCCTTTCCAGGGCATGTAGGCCACCTTGAGGTTGCGGCCCAGGGCCAGCTCGCCGTTCTGCGTCGAATAGCCCTCGGTGAGGATGTCGCCTTTCTCGACACGCTGGCCGCGGTTGCACACCGGGTGCAGGTCGATGGTGGTGCTTTGGTTGGTTTTGCGGAACTTGGGCAGGCGGTACTCCTTCACTGGCGATTCAAAGCTGACAAACTCCTCGTCTTCGGTGCGGTCGTAGCGAATGCGGATTACGTCGGCATCGACATACTCAATCACGCCCGGCCCCTCGGCCTGGATTTGCGTGCGGCTGTCAAAGGCCAGACGCTCCTCGATGCCAGTGCCCACAATGGGGGCTTCGCTGGTGAGCAGGGGCACTGCCTGGCGCATCATGTTGGCTCCCATCAGGGCGCGGTTGGCGTCGTCGTGTTCCAGGAACGGAATCAGCGCAGCTGCAATCGAGGCAATCTGCTGCGGCGACACGTCCATGTAGTCCACTTCCTCGGGGGTGACCACCGGGAAGTCGGCATCACGGCGTGCCTTGATGCGCGTGCTGGCAAACGTGCCGTCGTCATTGAGCGGTGCGTTGCCCTGGGCGATGTTCTTGTCGTTCTCGGCCTCGGCGGTGAGGTACTCGATGTGGTCGTTGTCCAAGTCCACCGTCGAGTTGTTCACCTTGCGGTATGGCGTCTCGATAAAGCCGAGCTTGTTGATTTTGGCGTAGACGCACAGCGACGAAATCAGGCCGATGTTGGGTCCCTCGGGGGTCTCGATGGGGCAAAGGCGACCGTAATGCGTGTAATGCACATCGCGCACCTCAAAGCCGGCGCGCTCGCGCGACAAACCGCCAGGACCCAGTGCCGACATGCGGCGCTTGTGGGTGATCTCGGCCAGCGGGTTGGTCTGGTCCATGAACTGCGACAGTGCGTTGGTGCCGAAGAACGTGTTGATTACGCTCGAGATGGTTTTCGCGTTGATAAGCTCGGTGGGCGAGAACACCTCGTTGTCACGCACGTTCATACGCTCGCGGATGGTGCGCGCCATGCGGGCCAGGCCCACGCCGAACTGGTTGTACAGCTGCTCGCCCACCGTGCGCACGCGGCGGTTGCTCAAGTGGTCGATGTCGTCGACCTCGGCCTTGCTGTTAATCAGGCTGATCAGGTGCTTGATAATTTCAATGATGTCCTCCTTGGTGAGCACGCGCAGGTCGTTGTCGGCAGGCAGGTTCGGGAGTTTCTTGTTGATGCGGAACCGGCCCACTTCGCCCAAGTCGTAGCGCTTGTCGCTGAAGAACAGGTTTTGAATCACTTCGCGGGCGCTGGCATCATCGGGTGGCTCGGCGTTGCGAAGCTGTTTGTAGATGAAGTGAATGGCATCTTTCTCCGAGGCGCACGTGTCTTTCTTGAGCGTGTTGAAGATGATTTCATAGTCTTGCGTGTTCGCGTCTTCCTTGTGCAGCAGGATGGTTGTCACGCCCGATTCAAGAATCTCGTTGATTTTATCCTCCTCGATGACGTTGTCGCGGTCCACGATGACCTCTTTGCGCTCTATCGAGGTCACCTCGCCGGTTTCCTCGTCCACGAAATCCTCGTTCCATGAGTTCATCACGCGGGCGGCAAGCTTGCGGCCCACGGCTTTTTTCAGGTTCGTCTTGTTGACCTTGATTTCCTCGGCCAGGCCGAAAACCTTGATGATGTCGTTGTCGGTCTCCAGGCCGATGGCGCGCAGGAGCGTCGTCACCGGGAGCTTTTTCTTTCGGTCGATGTAGGCATACATCACGTTGCTGATGTCGCTGGTGAACTCAATCCAGGAGCCCCTGAAGGGGATGATGCGTGCCGAGTAGAGCCGAGTGCCGTTGGAGTGTAGGCTCTGGCCGAAAAACACGCCTGGCGAGCGGTGCAGCTGCGACACCACCACGCGCTCGGCACCGTTAATCACAAAGGTGCCCTTGTCGGTCATGTAGGGAATCGTGCCCAGGTACACGCTCTGCACCTTCGTCTCGAAGTCCTCATGGTCCGGGTCGGTGCAGTAGAGCTTGAGCTTGGCCTTCAGCGGCACCGAGTAGGTGAGTCCGTGGTCCAGGCACTCGTCAATCGTGTACCGCGGTGGGTCGATGTAATAGTCAAGGAATTCCAGCACAAAGTTGTTCCGCATGTCCGCAATGGGGAAGTTCTCGGAAAACACTTTGTAGAGTCCCTCGTTTTTTCTTTTCTCTGTCGGTGTGTCTAATTGCAGAAAATCTCTGAATGATTGTAATTGCACGTCAAGGAAGTCCGGATAGGGGTACGGGTTCTTCACCTGTGCAAAATTTACTCTTTGTTGTTTTGTCGCTGACATTGAAAAACTGGATTAAGTGAACTCAAACGGTAAAAGCCTCAAAAAATCGCCGAAAACCGAGTGCCGTGTGGCACTGGAGTTGAGGCCAGTGCCACACCTCACTCGTGAGGTCGCAAGTGTCTGTTACTGAACATCTCTGTCGGTTTTGGCAGAGGCAATCAGTTCTTGACACAAAAAGGTTAAGAATCGACCTTGTGGGGGATTCTTAACCTATCCACCTGATGGGACAGGTGTGGTTATTTCAGTTCCACCTCGGCACCGAGACCCTCAAGCTCGCTCTTGAGGCCCTCAGCCTCTGCCTTGGGCATGCCTTCCTTGATGGTGCTCGGAGCGCCATCAACCAGGTCCTTGGCCTCCTTCAGACCCAGGCCGCAAAGTTCTTTCACCTTCTTGATCACCTGGAGCTTCTGGGCACCGGCGGCCTTCAGCACCACGTCGAACGAGGTCTTCTCCTCCTCGCCTCCGGCTACACCGGCAGCGGCGGGGCCAGCTGCGACTGCGACTGCGGCAGCGGCGGGTTCGATTCCATACTCTTCCTTCAAAATCTGAGCGAGCTCGTTGACTTCCTTAACGGTCAGGTTAACCAGCTGTTCTGCAAATGCTTTCAAATCTGCCATTTTTTCTATAATTTAAATTGTGATTGTTCTTGTTTGAATTAGTTCTCTTTCTTGGATAATGTTTCCAGCACGCCGTGGAGCTTGCTTCCACCGCTCTGGAGGGCCGAGATGACGTTCTTGGCGGGCGACTGGAGCAGAGCCACCACATCGGCGATGAGCTCGTTCTTGCTCTTGAGGGCCACCAGGGCATCGAGCTGCTGCTCGCCCACAAACACGGTCTCCTCGACATACGCGGCCTTGAAGGCGGGTATCGTCTCTTTCTTCTCGCGGAATCCCTTGATCAGCTTTGCCGGGGCATTGCCCGTGTTGCTAAGCATCAGCGTCGTGGAACCCTTCAGCGAGTCGTACAGGCCCGAATAGTCCACATCCAGCTGCTCCAGGGCTTTCCTGAGCAGGGTGTTCTTCACCACCATCATCTTCACACCGGCCTTGAACGCGGCACGGCGCAGTGCGGTCGTGCGCTCGGCGTTCAGTGCCGTGGTCTCGGTCAGGTAGATGGCGCTGTACTCCTTGATTGTTTCCTTGATTTTCTCAATCAGTAAACCTTTATCTTCCTTTCTCATTTCCTTGCTGTTTTAAAAAAATAAGTTAAGCTTCAACCGACTTGGGATCAACCTTGATACCCTTGCTCATTGTGCTCGAAAGATAAATGCTCTTGATGTAGGTGCCCTTGGCAGCCGCCGGTTTCAGCTTAATCAGCGTCTGGATAAACGCCACGGCGTTCTCCCGAATCATCTCCGGCGTGAACGACACCTTTCCAATCGAGGTGTGCACGATGCCACCCTTATCAACCTTAAAGTCGATTTTACCTTGTTTCACTTCTTTCACTGCCTTGGCCACATCGGGGGTCACCGTGCCGCTCTTGGGGTTCGGCATCAGCCCGCGGGGGCCGAGCACGCGGCCCAACGGACCGATTTTGCCCATAATCTGCGGCTGCGTGATAATCACGTCGATGTCGGTCCAGCCACCCTTGATTTTCTCGATGTACTCATCAAGACCAACGTAGTCGGCTCCGGCCTCCTTGGCAGCGGCCTCGGCGTCGGCGGTGCACAGCACCAGCACGCGCACCTGCTTGCCCGTTCCGTGCGGCAGCGATACCACACCACGAACCATCTGGTTAGCCTTGCGAGGATCCACGCCAAGACGTACATCTATATCTGCAGAAGCATCAAACTTCGTGAAAGTGATTTCTTTCAGCAAGGCTGCAGCTTCCTCAAGAGTGTATACCTTCCCAGCTTCAATCTTCTCGGCGGCTATCTTCTGATTTTTTGTAAGTTTACCCATTGTCAATTGAAGTTTAAACGTTTTCAGGGAATTCACCCTTTACAGTTATACCCATACTTCTGGCTGTTCCGGCCACCATGCGCATAGCCGAGGCAAGTGTGAAACAGTTCAAATCCGGCATCTTGTCCTCAGCAATTGCCTTCACCTGGTCCCAAGTCACCGAGGCCACCTTGCGGCGGTTGGGCTCGCCGCTGCCGCCCTTGATCTTGGCGGCGTCGATGAGCTGCACCGGAACGGGCGACGTCTTGACGATGAAGTCAAAACTCTTGTCGGCATAGTAGGTGATCACCACGGGGAGCACCTTGCCGGCACTGGCTTGGGTGCGGGCGTTGAATTGCTTGCAAAACTCCATGATGTTGATGCCCTTAGAACCCAGCGCGGGGCCTACAGGGGGCGAGGGGTTTGCTGCCCCGCCTTTAATCTGCAACTTGATCTGTCCAGCAATTTCTTTAGCCATTGTTTTACTTGTTAAAATATTACTACTCTCACGCGCGCTTGCAACGCAACGCCTTGTAACAGAGGCCTCGCGTCACTCGCCACGCTCTACTTGGGAAATGTCCAGCGTGAGCGACGTCTCACGACCGAACACCTTCACAATCACCGTCAGCTCGTGCTTCTCGCGGTTCACGTCCTTGATTTCGCCAACGAAACCGCTGAACGGACCGAAAGTCACCTTGACCGACTCGCCGACCATGTAGTCGTTCGCCGCTGCGGTAAGTTGCTCCGACGTCTTCTCGGCCTTCCCGAGCATGCGCTCCATCTCGGCCTGAGAAGTGGGTTCCGGGCGCTTGTCGCCATCGCGCGAACGCACAAAGTCTATCACATTGGAGGTGTTCTGCAGGAAACTCTCAATGTCGCCCTTGAGTTCGGCCTCCACAAACACGTATCCCGACAACAGGGTGCGTTCTTTCTGCACCTTCTTGCCGGCACGCGTCGCAAGCACCTTCTCTGTGGGAACCAAAACCTGAGAAATGCAATTGTTGAGGTAGGGATTGTTTTTGCGGGCAGCGTCCAACGTTTCCTTAACCTTCATCTCCTTGCCGGAGATGGCACGAAGCACGTACCATTTCTTGTTCTCTTCAGCCATCGATTCAGCTCATTGAAAGTTTAGTAAAAATCCACCTTGATTCATTCACGCGCACTTGCCTGCTCGCACTACTGCGCCCGGCGGGCGGCGTGACGCTCGTGGCAACTCGCGTTGCCCTATGCGTTGTAAATCAAGTGCATGATTTTATCCAGTCCCAGATCGATCAGCCAAAGCACAACCGCCAGTATGATGGAAGCAACCATAACGATGACTGTACTGTTGGCCAGCTCGCTCGCCGTCGGCCAGGACACCTTATGAACGAGTTCGTTATAAGACTCCTGGATATCCTTAAGTAGATTGTTGAAAAATTTCATCTCGTTTATTCTTCTCTTTTGCACGGGAAGTAAGACTCGAACTCACGACCTACGGTTTTGGAGACCGTCGCTCTACCAACTGAGCTATTCCCGTAAATATAGGCGGCCAGTCGCTTGACCACGCTTGCGGTATTCACACCGGCCGCCTATTTTGTTTGCCTTTCGGAAATCCGAACGCTTTGGATTAGTCGTCCAGAATAGCGGTAATCTGGCCCGAGCCCACGGTGCGGCCACCCTCGCGGATAGCGAAACGCAGACCCTCGCTGCAGGCAACCGGGGTGATAAGCTTAACGTCAATCTCCACGTTGTCGCCGGGCATCACCATCTCCACGCCATCGGGCAGCATGATCTCGCCGGTCACGTCAAGCGTGCGGATGTAGAACTGCGGACGGTAGTGGTTGTGGAATGGGGTGTGACGGCCGCCCTCCTCTTTCTTCAGCACATAAATCGATGCCTTGAAGTGGTCGTGGGGCTTCACCATGCCCGGGTGGCAAATCACCATACCGCGCTTGATGGTCTTGTAGTCGATACCGCGCAGCAGCAGACCCACATTGTCGCCAGCCTCGCCCTGGTCCAGAATCTTGCGGAACATCTCCACACCGGTCACCACCGACTTCATCTCGGCGCCAAGACCCATAATCTGCACCTCGTCACCAACCTTGATGACACCGGTCTCGATACGGCCCGTAGCCACGGTGCCGCGGCCGGTGATGGTGAACACGTCCTCGATGGGCATCAGGAACGGCTTGTCCACGTCACGCGGAGGAAGCGGAATCCAAGTGTCGACAGCGTCCATCAGCTCGAGAACCGACTGCACCCACTTGTTGTTCATGTCAAGGTCGCCGTCCACCTGTGCAGCCTCCAGGGCGCCCAGGGCCGAACCCTTGATCACGGGCGTGTTGTCACCGTCGAACTCATACTCGCCGAGGAGCTCGCGCACGTCCATCTCGACCAGCTCAATCATCTCCTCGTCAACATCGGGAGAATCGCACTTGTTCAGGAAAATCACCAGACGCGGCACGTTCACCTGACGGGCGAGCAGGATGTGCTCGCGGGTCTGGGGCATCACGCCGTCGGTGGCGGCAACCACAACAATTGCACCGTCCATCTGGGCAGCACCAGTCACCATATTCTTCACGTAGTCGGCGTGTCCGGGGCAGTCCACATGTGCGTAGTGGCGTTTGTCCGTCTCGTACTCAACGTGGGCAGTGTTGATGGTGATACCGCGCTCCTTCTCTTCGGGGGCGTTGTCGATTGAGTCAAACGAACGAACCTCGCTCAAGCCTTTCTTGGCCAGCACCATGGTGATGGCGGCGGTCAAAGTGGTCTTGCCATGGTCAACGTGGCCGATCGTGCCGATGTTGACATGGGGTTTGGTTCTCTGGAATGTTTCTTTTGCCATA
>JAFSYB010000138.1 GCA_017443765.1 Muribaculaceae bacterium
GACAACCAAATCCTTATGCTCGCCAAAGACTTTCTTGAACGTTAAGTCGGCTTTAGGGTCAAGATAGCGTTTCATAATGGCCAAATTATAGATTGCAAACGCAATATTACGCAATTAGTTTCCAAGTATTGTGGCAGGTCACCCTCCACAAGCGGAAAACCCGCACACAGGGAACCGTGATAACCCGGCTACCCCCTGTCAAGTTTTCTATCGCAAAATTATAAAGACTGTTTCAATCCACAAAATAAAATGGCAAAAAATTCGGGGATAACAAGAAGAAAACTTCCGTCATCAACAGGAGCGGGTTCTTGGGGGAGCAACTTTTCACGTTGTGAATCCACCTTAAATCGGCTGGATGTGGTTCCGGGTAAAGCTACTGAAGCTCGGACGGATTCAGCCATAAAAAACTCAGCATTTCACGTAATGAAATCCTGGTTTTTTATGGCTGAAGGGTTTTCACGAGAGCTATCCGTGCAGCCGCGGCGCGAACTGAATTCCACCTCCCTTGCAGTACTGGACAGCCCTTCTGAGACTTCTCTCCTTGTTTATGTCATTCTTGCGTTTTCAGTCGTTGGCGTTCAGGATGGCGTTGATTAGCTCGTTGACATCGGTCACATCCACGATGCCGTCGCCGTTCAGGTCAGCGGCGTCGCTCACCGTGTCAACGCCCAGCACCATGTTCACAACGATGTTCAAGTCGTCGATGTCGAGCGTGCTGTCGCCATTCAAGTCACCCGGTTCCACATCGCACTGCTCAACGATTGTGGTGAAGCTGCTCCACGGTGCCGTGGTCTGGTAGGCTGCCAGCGTGCCGCAGGGCACATACAGCGGCCTGGTCACCTTGGGATAACAGTTAAACGCATCTTCGACACATTCCGTTGCCGAAACATCTTCGATCAACGAGACAACCGATGAAATGTTGCGGCAATTATAGAATGCATAGATACCGGTGGTTGTCACCGAAGATGGTCCTTCGTCATCGGGCCAGTCACTTGCCAAGGCGCGGCGGCGAACGGCATCGGGGGTGTCATGATATTCGGGCTCTCCACCAATGGAGATGACTGATTTACCGATGGTGAGCGGCCCGGTGAAACCGGTGCAGCCATCAAAGGCGCCCCCATAAATGTGAGTGACAGAATTAGGGATGGTGAGCGAACCGGTGAAGCCGCTGCAGCCCCTGAAAGCCCGCCAGCCGATGGCGGTCACCGTCTCGGGAATCGTGAAATGATTGATGCCACCAATCATCGTGTTGGTCGCGGTCTCGATGATGGCGTTGCAGTTGTCGCGGGAATCATATTTTGGATTACCATCGGCAACAGTCAGGCTTTCAAACCCGTAGCAATTCTTAAAGGCCTCTTTGCCGATGTAAGTCACCGACTCGGGGATAACAAGCGGTCCGGTAAAACCTGTGCAACCGGCAAAAGCGCCATATCCATCGTCCCAATTACTGCCATCGCCCTCACCACCTATAGATTCAACCGAGTTGCCAATGGTGAGCGTGCCGTTGAAACCGCTGCAGCCATTGAAGGCACCTGCATCAATGTCTAAGACCGAGTTGGGGATGGTGAGCGAGCCGGTGAAACCGCTGCAGTTCCTGAAAGCTTGAAAACCAATATAGCGCACCATGTTGCCAATCGTCAGCGAGCCATCGAAGTAGGGGCAGTCTGCAAAGGCCTCTCCTTCGATTGCCCACACCCCGTCGGGGATGGTAAGCGAGCCTGAAAAGCTACAACCGTGGAATGCACGCGATTCGATAATCTCCAAGGAGCTGGGCAGAATCAGTAGGCCATCGTGTATACAATACTCGAAGGCTCTACGTGAGATGGTGGTCACCGACTCGGGAATCCTTAACGTTCCCGTGAAATAACCGCTGCGCCTGAAAGCACGCTCGCCAATCTCACATAACGTGTTGGGCAGGACGAGGTTGCAGAAAAAATTGCCGCAATCCTCAAAGGCACCGCCGTCATCATTGTTGCCATCGATAATCTTCACCGAGTTGCCGAGTGTCAGCCCCCCGAACGAACTGCCGCGGAAAGCCCCCGCACCGATTGTCTCAACCGAATTTCCAATAATCAGACGCTCGGCACCGAGGTGTGTGCAACCGCGGAAAGCACTGGCGCCAATCTCAGTCACCGTATTGGGGATGATGAAGTAGCCGTCGCTCTCATATTCGATAGGCTCTTGAAATGCGGTGAATCCGCTGCAGCCGTAGAATGCATAGCGGCCGATAGCGGTTACGGTGTAGGTGCTGCCGTTGTGCGCGACAGTTTCCGGAATGGTCAAAACACGTTCATCATCATCGTAAGCCTTGGCGGGTGCCTCCTCGCCGGGCTCCAGCTCTTGCGGGTCGCAACAGTGCTGATAGGTGACGGTGACCGATGCACCGTCGGCGTTGATGTTGTAGCACAGCCCTCCTTCCTTGAAGTCGTAGGCGTTTGCCCCGAGGGCACACAGCAGGCCAAGCATGGCCGCCAAAATTTTCGTTCTCATAGGCGGTAAATTGTTGTTGTGGCCACCTCGCCCCCTGTGGCGGCGGTAAAAAAAGAGATAGCGTGGGGAGTTCACTTGTCACCCGCTCCACGCATAGAGGCTCTGGCATCGCCCTTATCTGTCGAAACGAGCAACGCCGAAGCCCACGCCTTTATGCATATATCTACCGCGGGACAGTGCCTGCGGCGACATAAACATACCCATGGGCGTTCGTTGCTGCCTTGGTTGACAGATAATTGCGGAACTGCCAGATTCCTATGCGTCAATCACAAAGCGTCAAGTCACGCCTTTATCATCATTTTGCCCCGCCCGCTGCCCTCGACGAGGGGCTTCGGACTTGACACGGCAAAGATAGCGCTTTTTTTTCGTTCTTCCAAACAAATAACCCAGAATTTTTCGCGGTCTTTTATAATTCAGTAGTGTTATGGTGGGTTCTATACATTGTAAAAATGATTCAATTTCCATTAGTACGTCAAAATTCGGGACATCATCAAAAACGATGAAAAGCAAGCATTGTGGGTGAAACTTCGCCGTTTTCCATTGCCAATCACGGGATAATCCGTAACTTTGCGCCAACGAAAAGACGTGTGGCGATGAATCCAGAATCATTAACCCCTGAACAACAGTTGGAACTGACGAAAATGATGAGCGGCGAGCTGTACTCTGCATCGGCCAACACCACGCTGCTCGACCTGCTGACCGACTGTCACGAGCAGTGTTACGACTACAACCAGTTGCGCCCATCGCAAGCGACTGAGCGCACTGCGCTGATGCGCCGGATTTTGGGCAGCACTGGCGAGCGGTTTAAAATCATTTCACCTTTTTTGTGCGACTATGGCTTCAACATCAGCATTGGCGAGGACTTTTTTGCCAACGCGGGTTTGGTGATACTCGACGAGGCACCTGTGACCATGGGGCACCATGTGTTCATTGCGCCAAACTGTGCGTTCTACACCGCCGGTCATCCGCTCGATGCGGCACAGCGGCTGGCCGGCAAACAGTATTCGCTACCGATCACGGTGGGCGACAATGTGTGGATTGGCGGCCGTGTGTGCGTGCTGCCCGGCGTGACCATTGGCAACGACGTGGTGATTGGCGCCGGCTCGGTGGTGACACACGACATCCCCCATGGATACCTGGCCATGGGCAACCCCTGCCGACCTGTGAGACGCATCAAATGAGGATATGGGCGGCGCAACACCCAAGGAATTATGCAACAACATTAATCATCATTTACACAACCAATTATGAAGAAATCACTTTTCACGCTGGCATTGGGGCTATTGGTATTGGCCTCGTGCGAAAAAGGCAGTCACTACAAGGTGGTGGCCACAGTGGGTGACAACGCCGTTGATGGCGACACGGCCTATTTAACCAGCTACGACAGCGGCGACACGCTGTCGAGCGCCGTGATTGCCAACCAGGCCGCCGTGCTCGAGGGCACACTGGAAAGTCCGCTGATGGCGCGGCTGCTCTTGGGCGGCAAGCGCATCGGCTTTGTGTTGGAACCAGGCGAGGTGTCGGTCACCAGCGACGGCAAAGCCAGCGGCACGCCGTTAAACGAGAAAATGACCGCCTTCGAGGCACAACTCGACAGCGTGGATGATGCCGACGCCGGACCGGTGTTCCTCAAAATCTACGAAGATAACCGCGACAATGCCATCGGCCCGTGGGCGTTTAACAACTACCTGATGTGCAACTCATTCACCGTGGCGCAGGTCGACTCGCTGCTGGCCACGTCCCCGGCAGGCTATCGCGACCTGAAACGGATGCAGAAAGCGTTCAACGCAGCCCGGCAGCAGGAGGCGACCGCCGTAGGCAAGCCCTTTGCCGATTTCACCGCCGCCGACGGCCAAAAGCTGGGTGACTATGCCGGACAGGGCAAGTACACACTGGTGGACTTCTGGGCCAGCTGGTGCGGACCTTGCCGCCGCGAGATTCCCAACATCAAAGCACTCTACGAACAATACAAGGACAAGATGCTCTTTGTGGGTGTGGCAGTGTGGGACAACCCATCCGACACGCGCAACGCCATCAAGAACCTCGGCATTCCCTGGCCAGTGATGGAGAGCGGCAAGAACTGGACCGATCCCACCGACCTGTACGGCATCAGCGGCATTCCGCACATCATGCTCATCGACCCGCAGGGCGTGATTGTGGCCCGTGGACTGGAGGGTGACGCCATGAAAAAAGCCGTGGACGAGGCCATGCGGAAATAATTCATCATTCAGAATACCTTATCATGAGAAAACTGACAACTTGTATAGCGGCTATGGCCGCGTTTTGCGGAATGTCGCAAGTGAACCTGGGTCCCGCCGTGGACTACGTGAAGACGCATTTCACCTTGAGCGGCTACGCGCAGGCGGGGTGGGATTACAACAGTGAGAGCGACCCGAACAACGAGTTCAGCGTGCGGCGCATCATACTCATGGGCGACTACCGCGTCAACGAGCGGTGGAACGCCTTTATCATGGCCGATTTCAAGGCAATGTCGCTGCATGAGTACTGGGTGAACTACCGCCCCACCCCATGGCTGAACGTGAAGCTGGGGCAATTCAAGACGCCTTTCTCGCTCGAGAACCCCATCTCTCCGTCGGTGATGGAAATGATTACGCAGATGTCGGCTCCCACGCAGTGGATGATTGGCGGCGGCAGCCCGCTGATGATGCCCGGCGGCGCGGGTCGCGACTTGGGTCTGACCGTGTACGGCGACGCGAGCCGCTTTGTAAGCTATGACGTGGCGGTGATGAACGGAGCCGGGCGCAATCGTGGCGATGACAACTCGTGGAAGGACTTTGTGGGCCGCCTCACGCTGCACCCGGTTCTGGGGCTAAACCTGAGCGGCTCGGTGATTCTGGGCAAGGGTTCACTGGCGACAGTGGCTGCGAGCGACGACGACTACCATGGCCCGCGCACGGGCAACTACACGCGCAACCGCTACGCTGCCGGCTTCCAGCTCAAGACCACGCCGGTGAACCTGCGCGGCGAGTGGATGTGGAGCAAGGACGACAACCTGACGTGCAACGGCGGCTACGCCACGGCACAGGTGAGCAATGTGGGTGCGAAAGGTCTCGATCTGGTGGCCTCGGTCGACTACCTGAATGTTGACCACCTGAAGCTCTCGCACTATCAGGCCGGTGTGCAGTACTGGTTCTACAAGAAATGCCGCGTGCAGCTGGGCTATATGTACACCGACAGCCACGACTGGGGCGAGAGCTCACACAGCATCCTCACCCAGGTGCAGGTGGGATTCTGACGCATGACCTCCGCACCTCAAGGCACAAGGGCCCTACCGCAAGAGTGAGCGTGCATCCCGCCATACTGTGGGTAGTGCCATGCATTCGTGCACGAAAGGCGGCGAAACATCAATGTTTCGCCGCCTTTCGTGATTAATTCTCCCTTGGGATTAGAGGTTGGGGTTGATTTTACTCCACTCGCTGATGGGAGGCACGATGCCCAGGGTGACGAGCTCATCGCGCATCTTGCACAGGTGCTCGTAGCTGGCGTCGAGCTTGGCGTTCTCCTCGGGCGTACCCTGAGGTACCTGGTAGCTGACGCCGTTGCGGTCGAGGTGGGTCTGCATGGCCATCATGATGTGGTTGTACTTCCCGTTGTTCACGTAGGTACCCACGGGGAAACGGAACTGCTCGCCACCCATGACGGCACGAATCATTTCGACCGAGAGGTAGGCGGGGCTTTGGAACGAGCTACGTCCGCGCAGCTTGATGATGTTGGCACCGCCTTGAATGACGTCGGTCCTCATCTGCTCCCACTCCTGAACGGGGAACTCGTCTGAGCCCACGATGTCGGTGAGCGGCTTTCCGGCCACGGTGACGTGCGAGCCGAAGACGGCCATCTGCTCGCCGTGTCCGCCGTAGGTGGCGCAGCCGGTGATTTCGTTCTGTGTCACGCCAAATCTCTTGGCCAGCGCGCTCAGCAGGCGCGTGGTGTCGAGTGCCGCGAGCGTGGTCACCTGGCAGGGCTTCAAGCCCGAATAAAGCAGCGTCACCAGACCGGTGAGGTCGGCGGGGTTGAAGATAATCACCACATGCTTCACGTCGGGACAGTAGCGCTGGATGTCCTTGCCCAAATCCTCGGCAATCTTGCAGTTGCCGGCGAGCAGGTCCTCGCGGGTCATGCCCTCCCTGCGTGGAGCGCCGCCACTGGAGATGATGTACTTGGCACCAGTATACGCCTCGGCGGCGTCGGTGGTGGCGGTGATTTTCACGTTGCCAAAGCCACAGTGGCGCATCTCCTCGGCCACGCCCTCGGGCGAGAACACGTCGTAGAGGCAGATGTCATCGGTCAGACCCATCATCAGGGCAGTCTGTACCATGTTGGAGCCAATCATGCCGGCTGCGCCGACGATGACGAGCTTGTCGTGAGTTAGAAATGTCATTGTAATTCTATTAATAAGGTGTGAATAAAAATTTCAATCATTAATCGAACTGCAAAGATACGCAATATTTTGTCAACTACGGCAAGAATTTAAGAAGATTAACGCACCATGGGAAAACAAACATATCTGCTTGTCATTTCCACAATACGGAAACCACTGACACACAACTACTTCCTCATTGTTTTGTCACGTTTGGCATTTGGATAGCCCGGTTGCTGCGGCTGGCACGCCGGTGGCTGTCACTGCTTGTGAACTGCGCGTTTCAGCGTATTCCGCTGCCACCGCCACCGCTGGAGCCACCACCGCCGCCATAGCTGGAGCTGCCTCCACCTCCCGAGCTACTCTCGCGTGCCGCCTCGCGCTCGGCCTCCAGTCGTGCCTCGCGCTCGGCGGGTGTCTCGTAGCGCTCGATGTAGGTCACCGCACGGCTCATCTGCGTGCTCAGCAGTGTGCTCATTCCCACCGACTCCATCAAGTCGTCGAGCGTGTCGCGCAGGTCGACGGGCCACACGCGCTCCAGGTGATTTTTCACCTGGTCGGCAATGCCGAACAGCGTGGCATAGACCAAGTACTCTTTCCAGATGTCCACCTCCTCGAGGCCGCGCTCGTTGGCGAGCGTGAACTCCTGAAGGAACTTTTTTAGGCCGAACACCGCGTTGGCCTGCTGCGGCTTGACACGCTTGAGCGACAGGCAGGGCACATCGTTCAGCCCCTGCTTGAGCTGTTTGACGTAGGAGCGGTGCTCCACGGGGAATTGCTTGGCGTATTTCTGCAATTCGTCGGGCTGGAGCAAGTGGTCGTCACCCGCCACGTTCCACATGAAGCGTTGCAGCAAATACATGATTTGGTCTTCGCTGTGGCGTCCTTTCTGCAACGGGGGCGGCCCGGGGTTGGCAATCTGCACCACGCGCTCGGGGTTGCCTTTTTTGTCCACCTGGTGCCTCACGACGAGGCGTTTGGCAGTGACCATGCGCAGGATGTAGGCTCCCATCAGATTTGAGCGCGAAAGCGAGCCTGGGCTCACTGCGTCGTAGATGGCCTTGACGTGGTTGAGGTCGCCCTCAAGTGGGATGTCGCGGCTCCACTCCTGTGCCTCGGGCTTGGTAACGCCAAACAGGCGGTTGAGCTGGTAGTCGCGTCGGAAATTGTTGCGGGCATTGAATATGCAACCCAGGAACAGGAAAGGCGCAATCAGCCAGACAATCGTGCCGGCCAGGTCGCCCAACCCGTCGGCAAGCTCCATCCAGGTGCTGCGCTTGGGGTTGTAGCCATCTCCGCCGCCGCCAGCCGACGACTCCTTGCGGGCCTTGTCGTAGTTCTCCAAGTCCTCGAGCTTATAATCGCTGCCCTCAAACACGCGCTTGATCAACTTGTCGGTGATGGTGCCCTTGACCTCGGTCACGGGGTGGAACACGCCCTTCTCGAAGCGTGCCATCACCGTCACCTTCTCGTGCTCGCCGAATAGCGGCTGAGTGGTCTCGGCCACAATCTTGCCATCGATGATGTCTTTGTGGCCGTGGTGGCCAAAGCTCCAAATGCGCGTGTCGTCGTAGGTGAACTCGCCGTCCTGCTTGGTGATGGTCACGCGCACGTGTTCGGGATAGGGACTGCTGGCATCGAAGAAATGGAAACTGAAGCCGTCGTAGTCGTCGTAGGCTTTCACCATTCGCGTGAGCGTGTAACGAACCACGTAGGTGCGCCGTCCCTCGGCACCGATACCCCAGCACAGCTCCGGGCCTCCCTCGCCCTGGCAGATGCCGCAGCGGTGCGCTTTTTGGTAGCGCGACCGCTTGGAGTCCCAGGGTTTGTCATACCAGAACACATGGCCGCGCTCGTCGCTCACCATCAGCTCGCCCACACGCATCTTTCCCAGATTGTACTGCTTGATATATGCCTCGGTGCCCGAACTGGTGATGTCGTAGGTGCGTGTCTCAATCACGCGCGCGTGACCCAGGTCGTTGAGCATCACCTGGATGTCAACATCATACAACTCGTGTGCGCCGGCAGCAAAACCACCCACGGTGAGCGCGAGCATCACCAGGGTACAGCGCAGGAATAGTGAGGCCGACTGTTTCATGGATTCTTGAGTGTGATGAAAAAATAACGGCAAATGCGATACACCACCCAAGTGCCTCCATAGGCCAGCAGCAGGGCCAACAGCCCCGAAAGGAACAGGTGGTCGAAGCACCAGTCGGTCAGCGAGAAGCGGTCGTTTCCCTTGTCGTTCAAGCGGATGCGGTCGGTCATCATCGCACTATTCAGCTCCTCGGGAGTGAACGTGCGTGCTGCGGCAATGATTGCGGCGGCGGCAAGGCTGTCGCTTTCGGCGTTGTCGCCGACCGCCTCGTCGGCCATGGCCCACTCGGCGTTGGTGGCCTCATCGTCGACCACCGTGCCGCCTTTCGCACCGCAACACAGCCACGCACACACGGCACAGACAAATAAGCAAAATCGAATGTCGAACATCTGACATCTAATCTAAAAACATCTATTCAAAAATCTGCGGCATGGAGCGCTTGCTCTCGTCATCGACTTTGAGGTAGTCGCGCTCGCGGAAATTAAGCATATTTGCCACGAACGACGACGGCCACTGGCGCACGGCACGATTGAACAGCGTTGCCGTGTCGTTGTAGACCATGCGGCTCATGCGCACGTTCTCCTCGTACTGCTTCACGCCTGCCATCGTCTCCTGGTACAAGCGGTCGGCCTTGAGGTCGGGGTAAGCCTCGCTGATAGCCATCAAGCGGCTCATGATTGACGCGATTTCGCCCTCCTGGCGCATCACGTCCTGCGCCGTTGCCACTCCACCTTGCCGGCGCTGCGCGATGGTGTTGATGAGCGTCTGGCTCTCGTGCTCGGCATATTTGCTCGCCGTCTTGGCCAGGGCCAGCAGCACGTCCCAGCGCGAGTTGAGCTGTACCTCGATTTGTCCCAATGCGTTCTTGCAGTTCTCGTCGAGCCTCACCAGCCTGCGCTGTGTCGACACAAAGTAGAAGAACGCGGCCACCGCCAGCAGAATGATTATTGCCAGCAAAACCAATAGAATAATAGTTGCCATATTGCTGAATGATTAATAATGAATGTAGGAATGAATTTGCAAAGATAAGCAAAAAAAGGTGCAAAAGCAAGAAAAAGCCGTGCATCGGCTCATTTTTCGCAAAAACAGCTTACGCAAATGAGCTTGTGGCGAGTTTTATCGCTTGAATTTCCAGATTACGGCATCGAATGCCGACACTGTGATTTGCAGGGGGTTGTCGGCATCGAGGGTGAGTGTGGCTTGGGTGCCGTGCAGGAGTTCGGTTGCCGCACGCCGGCCACTGGCGATACCGATGTGCTGGAAGGCGTGTGCGGGAATGGCGAGCGACAGCGTGCAGGATTCGTCATCGAAATTGGCGCAAACAAGCAGCACATCGTCGCCGTGGTGGCGCAGGAAGGCACACTGGCGGTGGAGGTGTGCGTTGGCGTACATCAGGTCGAAAAGTGCACCCCGTGCAAGCGCCGCCTCGCTGGCGCACAGGTTGAGGAGGCGTTTGTATCGGTCGCGCAGCTGTTGTGTCCCATTCAGGCGTTCACGCCGCAGCCACTGCCGCAGCGCGGGCACGCTCCAGTAGTCGAAGATGGTGGTTCGTCCGTCGTGTCCGCTGAAGCCCTCGGCATCGGCACCGCGCTCTCCAAGCTCCTGGCCGGCATACACCATCAGCGGCCCGGCACTCAAGGTGGCGCACACCGCCATTGCGGAAAAGCCCCGACGCGCACTACCAGCGAATTGTGGCGAGGCCAGGCGCACCTCGTCGTGGTTCTCGACAAAACTGAGCATGTGCCCCCGGATGTCGTCGAGCTGCTGCCAGCACGCGGTGAGCGACTGGGTGTCGCCGCCCTCGCGCACGATGTGGAACAGGGTGTCGTAGAGCGTGACTTTGTCGTAGAGGTAGTCGAAACCGCCAAAGTGAAGATAGTTGCGGTAGAGCGCGGTGTCGTAAATCTCGGCGATGAAGATGAGGTGTGGATATTGGTTCTTGACCTGCGTGATGGCCCAGTGCCAGAACTCCACGGGCACCATGTGAACCATGTCGCAGCGCAGGCCATCGATGCCCTTGCCCGCCCAGTAGCGAAGAATGTGGAGCATTTTGTGCCAAGTGTCGGGCACGGGGTCGAAGTGCCGGGCGCCGTTCCACGGGTCCAGTCCGTAGTTAAGTTTCACCGTTTCGTACCAGTCGCCCGCGCCTGGTGCGGCGTGCCAGCAGTCGTTGCCGGTGGCACGGGCCGGCAGCTCGTGGTATGCCCCCTCGCCGCTGCCCAAGTCAACACCCTGCGGAGTGAATGGCTGACCGGGAAGGTAGTAAAAGTTGTTGTCGGGGTCGAAGAACTTGCCCTGGTCGTCGTCCTGGCCCAGGTCGCGCACGCCGTTCGGGCGGCAGTCGCTGCCGTACTCGCGGGCGACGTGGTTAGGCACGAAGTCGATGATGACCTTCAACCCCGCCTGATGGGTGCGCTCGACGAGTGCCTCGAACTCGGCCATTCGCCTGGGCACGTCCACCGCCAGCTCGGGCGAGATGTCGTAGTAGTCGCGAATGGCGTAGGGCGAGCCGGCCTGCCCTTTCACCACGTGGGGATTGCAGCGTGAGATGCCCCAGCGTGTGAAGTCGCTGCAAGTGGCCTGCTCAATCACGCCGGTGTACCATACATGGGTTGCCCCCAGGCCGCGAATGGCGCGGAGCACACGCCTGTCAATGTCGTTGAGCTTGCCCGACCCGTTCTGCTCCAGCGTGCCGCCAGTCACACAGTGCGCGTTGACGTTGGTGAACAACCGGGGCAGCAGTTGGTAGATAATCGGTCTCATGGCGCGATGAGGTTTCGTGTGGTCGGGTTGTGATTACGGCTGTTTGTCATCGCCCTCGCCTGCCGGGCGGAAAGTCACCAGGCGATTGTAGGCGTAATTGGTCAGGGTGTACACAACCATCGAGATAACCATCACGATGTTCTGCCCGGCCTTTTCCATGGGCAGCAGGGGAATGATGTCGGCTGGCAAATGCTTCCACCCCAGGCCCTCGAGGAGGAGCAGGCTCACGCCGGCCTGGAGCAACCAACAGGCTGCGAATCCGCAGCCAAACAGCAGCGCCTGGCGGCCGATGTTGTCGTGCGCCTTGAACACCCAGCTGCGGTTCCACAAAAAGCTGTTCAGCACGCCCAGCACATAGCCCACAATGTTGGCTATGCCGTACGATGCCCCAGCCCACGTGTTGAGCAGGTAGAACGTGATTAAAGTGATGAACGTGTTCATTACCCCGATAATGCCGTATTTGAACAGCTGAATGCCAGTTTTGCGCAGTTCGTTTTTGCTGATTTTCATTGTTGGCGGGCGTTGTGGTGTCAATACGATGGAGTGACGATGATTCCCACGTCGGCAATTTGCCGCACGGTGGCCACATCGGCCATGGTCTGCCACACGGCCACGCGGCGGGTGTCGCGAGGGCTGACCTGTCGGGCTATTGTAGTCTTGACTTGATAGAGTGCTCCGAATCCCGCACCCTGCCAGTTGCCGGCACTGTCGGCAAGGGAGAAGACCACATTACGTCGCCGAGGCGCCAGTGCGGTGTCGGCGAGCAGGTCAACGGTGAGGCTGAGATTGGCGTAGGCGTACTGGTTGGTGTGCCGCACAACCAGCGTGATGTCGTAGCACTTGTCGCTGTCGCCATACGCCGGTGTGAACACGAGTGGCATTTGGCTGTTCCAGCCGCTGTCCACGTCAATGGCGTGGAACGCGGCCGAGGCAGCGTGCCTGGGGTTGCACCCCAGGCACGCCGTCAGGGCAAGGATGGCGACAGCCACCAGGAGCAAGGCGGGCTTATTTGTCGGTTGGCTTCGCATTGTCGGGCCTCTGCTGTGGAGCCTGGTTGTCGCTTGGCTTGGCCTTGGGTGGGTTTTGCCGCCCATTGGTGCCATTGTCCTGCCGCTTGGTCTTTCGCGGGGCGTTGTGTTCGGCCTGCCGCGGTGCCGTTGCGTCGCCCTGTGGCTTGCGGCGGTCGCGGTCGGGCCGAGACTTGCCGTTTCCTTTTTTTGCTTGTTCCTTGGCGGGCTGGCCGTCGGGCTTCTCAGGCTTCTCGCCCTTTTCGCCCTTTGAAGCAGGTTTCTGTTTCTTGGGCTTCTTGCGCTTTTTCTTGTCGAAACGGTTGATGGCGTCCTGGCCCAGGATATCGCCAAAGGCGTTTTTCTCAAACTCTCGCTCGGCATCATCGAGTTCGAGCTTATCGGGTTTCACGTCGTTGTCGTTGAGCGACATCACCTCGAACACGCGCTCGACGGGCAGGGTGACCAGGTTGTCGGGCACGCCTTTCTTGGTCGAGTACGACACTGTGCGGCTGAGCGGGTCGGCCTTGAACTGGAAATACTTCCTGTCTTTGGTTTCCAGCACCACGTCGCGAGGCGGCATTTCGCGGCTGGCCTCCATATAGGAGTCAACCTCGAAGTTGATGCAGCACTTGAGCTTGGCACACTGCCCGGCCAGCTTCTGGGGGTTGAGCGAGATGTCCTGGAAGCGTGCTGCGCTGGTGGCGACGCTCACAAACGAGCTCATCCAGGAGGCGCAGCAGAGCGGGCGTCCGCACGGGCCGATACCGCCAATGCGGCCGGCCTCCTGGCGGGCGCCGATTTGCTTCATCTCGACGCGGATTTTGAACACATCGGCCAGCACCTTGATGAGCTGGCGGAAATCAACTCGCTCGTCGGCGATATAATAGAAGATGGCCTTGTTGCCGTCGCCCTGGTATTCCACATCACCGATTTTCATTTTCAGACCGAGGTCCACGGCTATTTGCCGCGAACGAATCATGGTGTCGGTCTCACGCGCCTTGGCCTCCTCGAATCGCTCAAGGTCGGCGGGCTTTGCCTTGCGGAACACGCGCAGGATTTCGGCGTCGGGGCGCAGGTTGGCCCGGCGCATTTGCAGCTTGACGAGCTTGCCGGTCATGGCCACCTGTCCGATGTCGTGGCCCGGGTTGGCTTCCACGGCCACCATGTCGCCCACGTGCAGGTCGAGCTTGGCCGAGTTGCGGTAGAACCCGCGGCGCGTGTTCTTGAAGTGCACCTCGACGATGTCGAAGTCGTTCATGTCGCCGGGAATGTCGTCGAGCCAGTTGGTGCTGCGCAGGTTGCATCGGCCATCGCAGCCGCCGGCGCCCACCTTGCATGAGCAGGAAGCGCACTGCTGGCACGAGCCGTCGACTTCGGGAACGGCTGAATGGTTGTTCTCGTTCATGGTTGCCGGTGTATTACTTGGCATAGCTCACGGCACGTGTCTCACGAATGACGGTGATGCGCACCTGTCCGGGATAGGTGAGCTCGTCCTGGATTTTCTGGGCAATTTCGGTGCTCAGGCGCTCGGTTTCGGCATCCGAGATTTTGTCGGCGCCCACAATCACGCGCAGCTCTCGTCCGGCCTGGATGGCGTAGGTTTTCACCACGCCGGGATAGCTCATGGCAAGCTTCTCGAGGTCGTTCAGTCGCTTGATGTAGGCCTCGACAGCCTCGCGACGTGCGCCGGGACGCGCTCCCGAGATGGCGTCGCACACCTGCACGATGGGTGCATAGAGGCTGGTGGCCTCCTCCTCATCGTGGTGTGCGCCGATGGCGTTGCAGATGTCGGGTTTCTCCTTGAATTGCTCGGCGAGCTTCATACCCAGCTGGGCGTGCGGCAGTTCGGGCTCGTCGTCGGGCACCTTGCCAATGTCGTGGAGGAGTCCTGCGCGACGCGCCTTTTTCGGGTTCAATCCCAGCTCGCTGGCCATGATGGCGCACAGGTTGGCCGTCTCGCGGCTGTGTTGCAACAGGTTCTGGCCGTAGCTGGAGCGGTATTTCATCTTGCCAATCAGTCGAATAAGTTCGGGGTGCAGCCCGTGTATACCCAAGTCGATGGCGGTCCGCTTGCCGGTTTCGATGATTTCCTCTTCGACCTGCTTGCGCACCTTGGCAACCACCTCCTCGATGCGTGCGGGGTGTATGCGTCCGTCGGCCACGAGCTGGTGCAGGGCCAGGCGCGCGATTTCGCGCCGCACGGGGTCAAAGCCCGAGAGGACGATGGCCTCGGGTGTGTCGTCAACGATGATTTCGATGCCCGTGGCGGCCTCCAGGGCGCGAATGTTGCGGCCCTCGCGACCGATGATGCGTCCCTTGATGTCGTCGTTATCGATGTGGAACACCGTCACGGCGTTCTCGACGGCGGTTTCGGTGGCCACGCGCTGGATGGTTTCGACGATGATGCGCTTGGCCTCTTTGTTGGCAGTGAGCTTGGCGTCGGCCATGATGTCGTTCACATAGCTTGCAGCTGCCGTCTTGGCCTCGTCGCGCAGGCTCTCGATGAGTTTCTCGCGTGCTTGGTCGGCGCTCAAGCCGCTCACATGCTCCAGGGTGTCGCGCACGCTCTTCTCGAGCTTGTCAAGCTCCTGGGTGCGCAGCTCGAGCTGGTTGGTGCGTGTGTCGAGCTGCTGCTTGAGGGTGTCGAGCTCGTTGCGGCGGCGTTGCACCTCGCCCTGCTGCTGGTTGAGCTGCAATTCGCGCTGCTTGGCCTTGGCCTCGCTGGCCTGCACTTTCTGCAGCCGCTGGTTGGCTTGCTTCTCGGCCTCGCTCTTGATGGCCATGCCCTCTTCCTTGCCCTTGATGACCTCGTTGTTTTTCAGCACCTCGGCCTCAAGCTTGGCTTTCTCGAGAATCTCGTTCGCACCCGACTTGGCGTTGCGTTTTGCGAAGTAGTTGGCGCCAAATGCACCCACAGCGAACGCGATGACACCCACTACCAAAATCCATATTATATCCATTTGAACAGAATAAAAAGTTAATATATTAATAAAAGATGCACTGACCGGCCTGGTTGCATCGGTGGAACGGTTTAAACCGCCGCCGTTGCTCGAGGTCGCGGTGAGTGCAGGAACCTAAATCACTCTCGATAGTCGTGTCCTTGACACCCGCTTGACGGCAAGGGGGAATCAATCCACATCGACGACCAACTCATCGAGCTTGCGCTCAAAGTCGGCCAGGTAGTCATTGACTTCGTTGGTCTGCTGGTAAGCCATCCAGTAGAGCCTGGCAAACTGAAAAGCCACGCGTGCGATGAGCTCGTGCGATGTCGATTTCTCGCCATACCGCTTCATCCAGGAGTCCCATAGCTGGTTGACCATCTTCTCGGCCTCGCGATAGGTGGTCTCATCGGTATCGCTCACGCTCAACGCCATTTGCTTGGTGTCGGCAAGCTTAATCCAGATGCTGTGCTTCTTCTCTCCTGCCATGGCAGCTTTCAGTTCTCAGTTTTCGGTGATTCACTCGTAGCTCGTAGCTCGTAGCTTGTAGCTCGCAGCTCACAGCTCATCACCAAATTCCTATATCATTGCGTGTTCAATTGCTTGATACACTTGTCAATGTCCCGCACCAATCGGTTAATCATGAGTCTGACGTCGCTCACCTGTTCGGGTGTCGTGGCCAGGGTGCGTGCGGTGCGCAGATAGAAGCTCTCGCGCTGTGCGCGCTCCAGCTCCGCTTTCAGCTGCTCATTCTCACGCTCCAAAGCTGCAACGCGCTCCTCGGCACTTTGCAGCTTTGCACGCAGCTGCCGGTACTTTTCCACCAGCACGGTGCTCTTGCCCACGATGCGCTCAAGACGCTCTTGCAGTTCCGTCGCCGTCATGTTCACCTAATTGCGGACAAAATTAGCTAAAATATTCCACCCGCGCACCATATCGCAAGAAAAACTTAAATGTTTATATGTGTTTTCAACATTCGTTATACTTTGTTATGATTGATGTGCCAAATTGCGGCACTCGCTGCGGCTAATTTTGCATCGTGAACGCCGCGTGCGGCTAATTCACGGATTGTAAAACCGCATAAACAAACAACGACTATGAAAGAAATTATCGCCCGGCTCGCAGACATGAGCCACGCCGACCAGGAGAGCGCACAAGCCGACCGCCGGTTTCAGTTGAACGTGATGTGGGTTGCAGCCATCGTAATCCTCATGCTCGAGTTGGCTGGTTGAGTGCACGCGCAGCTCACAGCACGCCTGTATAGTGCAGGAAGATGAGCACGATGGCAGCGGGAGCCACATAGCGCAGGCACCACACCACGCAGGGCGACAGCCGACGCGACAGGGTGTCGCCCTGCTCCAGCTGGCCGCGCACCACACGGCGGTCGAGGAACCACCCCACCAGCGTGGCGGTGAACAGGCCGCCCAGCGGCATGAACACATTGGCCGACGCATCGTTGAGCAGCGTAAAGATGTCGCGCCCGAGAATCTTCACCTGGTCCAAAACATTGAACGACAGGGCGCACAATGTGGCAATAGCCACAACCACCACGGCACACCACAAGGTGGCACGGTTGCGGCTCGCCCCGCGCTCCTCGATGGCAAACGCGATGGAAATCTCGCTCAGCGAGATGGTGCTTGTGAGCGACGCGAACAGCAGCAGCAGGAAGAAAAGCACGCACCACACCGCTCCGCCGGACATCTGCTGGAAGATGGACGGCAGCACCTCGAACACCAGCTTCGGCCCCGCCTCGGGAGCCAGGCCAAACGAGAACACCGCCGGGAAGATGACAATGCCGGCCATGATGGCCACCAGGGTGTCGAGCATCGCCACCACGCCGGCATCCTTGATCAGCGAACTGTTGTCCTGGAAATACGAGGCGTAGGTCACCATGCACGCCACGCCCAGCGACAGCGACATGAACGCCTGCCCCAGCGCATCGAGCACGCCTTCAAACGTGAGTTTGCCAAAGTCGGGCGTGAAGATGAATTTCAGTCCCTGTGCACTGCCGGGCATCGTCAGCGAGTTGACCATGAACACAATCAGGAGCAGGAACAGCAGGGGCATCAGCACACGCGACATCCGCTCTATGCCGCGCTGCACGCCGCCAAGCATTACGACGAAGTTCACCGCCAGAAAGAGCCAAGTCCAGCCCAGGCAACGCCATGGCGAGGCCACGAAAGTGCTGAAGATGCCGCCGTATTCCTGCACACTGTGGCCCGTGAGCTGCCCGGTGAGTGACAGGTAAAGGTACTCGCACACCCAGCCGCACACCACGCTGTAGAAGCTGAGCGTGATCACCGACCCGGCGATGCACACCAGCGTGAACCAGTGCACACGGCTGCCAGGCATCAACTCGCGCAGCGCACCCATCATCGACTTGTGGGTCGACCGCCCGATGATGAACTCGCTGAGCATCACCGGAATGCCCAGCACAAGCACAAACAGCACATATACCAGAATAAAAGCGCCGCCGCCGTTTTCACCGGCTTCGTAAGGAAAACGCCAAATGTTGCCCAGCCCCACGGCCGAGCCTACCGATGCCGCAATAGCGCCAATCCGTGTCGCAAATCCTGCTCGTTTTGCCATATCAGTTTTCAGTTATCAGTTTTCTATTCGAGCTTTGGGGCGCGCACCGCGTGACTGCGCCCCGCCACTCCCTCAAAGTTGAACCATTGCCCACTGTTCGTCGCCAATCGTCGCATAATCAATTGCTATTGTGGCAGGCGGTACTTGTTGCCGGGGTCTTCGTCGAGGATACTCAAGTAGCTCTCGTAGCGCGAGAGGGCGATGGTGCCGTTGTCAATCGCCTCGCGCACCGCGCAGCCCGGCTCGTGGGTGTGGGTGCAATCGCCGTAGCGACATTGCGGCGACAGCTCGAAAAACTCCCTGAAGTAATGCGCCACCTGGTTGCGGTTGAAGTCGATAGTGCCAAAGCCTTTCACGCCGGGCGTGTCGATGATGGCTCCCCCGCCGGGCAGGTCGAGCAGCTCGCTGAACGTGGTGGTGTGCATGCCCTTGTGATGCGCCTGCGACACATGACCCACGCGCAACTCGGCGTCGGGCACCAGGCAGTTGATGAGCGAGCTCTTCCCCACGCCGCTGTTGCCCGACAGCAGTGTGGTGTTGCCGGCCAGCAAGCCGCGCAGCGCATCGATGCCCGCGCCGGTGACGGTGCTGGTGCACAGCACCGTGTAGCCAATCGACCGGTAGACCGAGGCCATCTCCTCCTGCACCGTCCGGGCAAGGTCGCTCGTGAGCAGGTCGGCCTTGTTAAACACGATAGCCGCCGGCACATTGTAAGCCTCGGCAGTGGCCAGGAAACGGTCGATGAACGTGGTGTGCGTCATCGGATTGACGATTGTGGCCACCAGCACCGCCAGGTCGAGGTTGCTGCCGATAATCTGGAACTCCTTGCCCAAGTTGCTTGCCCGGCGAATGATGTAGTTGCGGCGCGGCTCAATATCGGTGATCAACGCCGTGCCGGCCCCCCTGGGCTCGAACCGCACCACATCGCCCACGGCAACAGGATTGGTGCAGCGAAAACCACGCAAGCGCAGGTTGCCCTTGATCTTGCAGTTCACCTCGCTGCCGTCGTCCTGCCTGACTACGTACCAGCTTCCCGTGTTCTTAATTACCAAACCTTTCATTCAAGCAAATGATGCCGATGATTTTATTCCACAAAATTACTGCTTATTTTGCGCAACACAAAAAAACCGACGTTTTTTTGTCATCACTGCTTGGCCAAACCCGCGGGGGGGAAATTTAGATGAAGCCCCATTTGGCCATTTCGCACTTTATTATTATCTTTGCAACCTGAAACCATGAATCCACTTTAAAAAGCGGCCGAATATAGACTCAAAGAACAAACAGACAAAATCATACGCAGGATAACCGTCTGATTTTTATGGATCTAAAATGTGTGCTTAGGTTCTTTTCGTCTTGATTTACGATAACTCCACTTTTTAGACTGGATTCCCCCATACCGAATGCCCATGAACCGAATCACCCGAATCATAGCGCTGTTGCTGTTTACAATTGCAACCATTTTGCCGGTAGTCGCTCAGGACCACCCCGAATCGGAGCGCGACTACGATGCGAGTATCCGCCGTCCCATTCGCCGCCTGCACCCGGAGCGGGAGCGCGAAAAGGCCATGAAGGCGTATCAAAAGCAGCAGGCCGCCAAGGCCGATGACCCGTGGGCCGACAGCACGGCAACAAAAATGAGTGCGAAGGAACAGCCCGACAAACGCCGAGTGGTCGGCCGCCGAGCGCAGCCGCAGCCAGCCACCGACAAGCCCGACTTGCAAGAGCTGCTCAACAAGGACTACTCCCTGGTTCAAATCGTGCCCGAGGCCGACAAACCCTACGCGTGGGTAGATGAGCCTGTGCAGTCCGGCGAGGACTCGCTCCTGGCCCGTGTGAGCCGCACGGCGCAGGGGGCCGCCATTCGCTACATGCCCAAGGGGGCTTCGATGGAGAACACCAAGAACGCTTTCTACCTCTACTTCGACGAGCGTGCCGCCATCGAGCCGCTGCGGCTGCGAGTGCAGTACTATGCCGACGACCCACTCGACTTCAACCGCATCGACTTTGAAATCGATGGCTACGAGTATTCCTACACCCCTGCGCACAAGCGCAGCGGCCACGTGTACGGCCGCATGATTTGGGAGAACAGCGACGAGGCAGTCACCACGGCCGACAAAGACCTGCTCTACGCCCTCACCCACTGCCAGTGGGTGCGCATGTCGCTTGTGGGGCGCGAGGGCGTGAGCCACGTGAAGCTGCTCAGCGACGAACAAATCCAGGGGCTTAGGGCTGTGCTCCAGCTCTACCTGCTCAAAGGCGGGCGCATATAGGGCACCCGCAACGGCACAAAGCCGCCATTGCGCGGCACAAAAGGCACACCTTAAAGGCGGGTACAGAGCATTGCGCGAGCACGAGATGAAGCACACGCCAAAATTTGATTTTGAAAATTTTTGGATTTAATTTTGTAAATTCAGATTGTTTTTGTAATTTTGCGCCCAAAACAAATAAGGAGCATCAAAATGAAATCCAAAGCTATCGTCAATATGGCGAAATTGGCCGCTGTGCTTGCAGTGGCCGCTGGCGCAACGAGTTGTGCCTCAATGATGGGCAACCGTAATTGCCGCTGTACTCATCCCGGCCCGTGCGTGTGCTGCGAGACCGGCATTGCGCCGTCGGCAGTGGTGAGCGGTGTGCACCAGGCACAGCGCGACACGGCGGCCGACGACGCAATGCTCAGCGAGCTGCTCGACCTCTCGAAGTACGAGCTCAAGAGCTACCTCCCCGAGGCTCCCAAGCCCATCGTGTGGCAGGACACGCCCATCGTCGACGATGCCAACGAGCTGATGTCGCACCTCAAAAGCGGTTCGATAGGGCTGATGCCTGCGGGCGTGAGCACCGACAACACCGAGAACGCCATCTACCTCTATTTCAAAGATGGCACCAACGGCAAGCCCGAGCCCCTGCGACTGCGCATACAGTACTATGCCGACGACCCGCTGAACTTCTACGAGGCGGCGTTCACCATCAATGGCTTTGACTACACCTTCAAGCCCACCAATTTCAAGCGCGGCAAGGGCAAGGGGCGCATGATTTGGGAAAACAGTGATGATGTGGTGACGGCGGCCGGCAAGGACCTGGTCTACGCCCTGGCACATTGCGACTGGGCCGTGCTCAAGCTACTGGCTCCCAACGGCATCAACCACAACAAGCAGCTCAGCGACGAGCAACTCAAGGCTTTCCGCCACGTGCTCAACCTGTATCTGCTCAAGGGCGGCACCATCGAGTAAGCAAGCAACCCACACACCAATAGCGCAAGCGGCGCGAACCGGTCACCCAGGTCGCGCCGCTTGCGCTTTCGGTGCTGGCGCGCATTGCGGCACCAAGCCGGCAATCGCGCACAAAAAGTGCCTCGACGAGAATTAGAGCAGGGTCACCTCGACCTCGGCCTCAGCCTCGTTCACGTTCACCTTTCCCTCGCGGGCCAGCCAACCGATGGCGGCATACACTTCCTTCTCTTTCAGTTTTGTAGCTTTCTTGAGTCCCTTCACAGTGAGCATGCCATTGGCATCGTTCAATGCGTTCCACGTGGCTCCGGCCCACAGGCCAATCATCTCTACGTTCATAGTAAATAATCCTTTAATAAAAACTAACTTTTTGTTCCAAAAACTGGCGCAAAATTACGCTGTTTCGTTGGTACTTGCCGAAAAACCGTGCAAAAATGCCATAAATGGCTATTAAATCGTTTGCATAATTTGTGGCTCACACAAAAATCGGTGTGTTTCTATGTCGGCTCGGTTGTGTGGTGTATTAAAGGCGGATTCTATAAATTGCAAAAATAAGATGAATCGTTTTGGCCGTCTTGGGTTGCTTGCTGGCATATTTTGTCTCAACTCCTTGAACCGTAGCCCGCTACTGCTTCGCGCAGCTTGAGCCAAAATCTGCTCAACAATCAACCCCAATACGACTCAAGCAATTAATAGAACCCACCTTAAAAAAGGGGGGCACTTGCATTCGCAGTGCCCCCTTGCGCTTTGGCGTTTATTCTGCCTACAGTGGTTACTGGGCGAGAATGATGTTGATCATCGCGTTGATGTCGTCGATGTCCACATTGCCGTCGCCATTGGCATCGGCATATCGCTTGGCATCGGCATCGGTGTTCATCTCCAGAATGATGTTGATGGCAATGTTCACATCATCGATATCGATGCCACCGTCGCCATTCACATCACCGGGAATGCGTCCGGAGCCCGGCTCGCCCGTGTAGTAGAGCGTGAAGTTGTCGACATAGCACGGTGCGTTCTTGTTGCCGCCCACCATGGCGATGCGGTAGAGGACGGGCTGGTCGTTGGTGAAGTTGAGGTTCCACAATCCCTTGGCGGTTTCTCCGGCGGGCACGGTGAGCTGCTGTGCGCCCTCGCGGGTGGGAATCACAGTCCACTTGTTGCCGTTGTCCACCGAGTAGTAGAGGGCGAGCTTGGCGGCTGCCGTCTGCGGGTTGGTGGCGGTGAGCACGGCCAGGTTGATGGCGTAGTACAGCGGGGTGGTTGTCTGCATGGTGCTCGGCAGGGTGAACTTCACCTGTCGGCTGCCCTCGTAGCTGGCGATGGTTGCGCTGGTCGATTTCCAGGTGGCAATGTCGCCCACGGCCTCGACGCCCGAAGCCAGGCCCACCGGCAGCTTGTCGAAGGTTTCCATCAGGCTGGGGTCGGTGCTGATGGGCGTGCCCGGCTCGCCGTTGTAGTAAACCGAGAAGTTGTCCACATAGCAGGCACCGTCCTTGGTGACCATGGCCACACGGTAGAACACGCCGTCGTTCACCGACAGGTTCACGTCCCATTCCAGCGTGGTGGTGGTGCCGGCAGCAGCCTGCGCCTGCGAGTAGGCTTTCCAGTTGTTTCCGTCAACCGAGGTGTAGAGGACAAACTTTGCGGTTGCGCTCTTGGTGTTGGTCACGTCGATGCTCACCTTGTAGGCGTCGTAGTAGAGCGGAGTGGTCGATGTGATTGTGCTGATGGTTGGCATCGACACCTTGCGCGAGCCGCCGTAGTTGGCCACGGTTGCCTGGTTGGTCACCCAGGTGGCCAGGTCGCCGCGTGCCTCCACGCCGCTCTCCAAGCCCACGGGCAGCTTGTCGAACGTCTCCACATCGTGCTGAGCCACGTAAGTCTGTCCGTTGGGCAGGGCCACAAAGGTGATCACGCCGTTCTTCTCCTGAATGTTCCACATGCAGTAGGGGCTGTTGGAGCCGCTCCACGACTTCAGGTTGGGCGAGGTGGTGTTGGTGATTGAGGTCACGGTCTTGGTGCCGGGGAATGGGTCGCTGGCCTCACCGTAATCGCTTTGGGCGGGATAGGCGCGTATCAATTCGTGGTACAGGTGGCTTGGGTTCACGTTCACTTTGTTCGTTGTCCATGCCGTGGTGCTCGAGGAGTCCACGCGGGTGATAATCATGCCGTGTCCGGGCAGGTACTTGTCCCATTTGGTAGTCTTCTGGCGGTTCTCAAAGGTGAACAGCTCGTTGCTTGTGGTGCGCATGATGCATCCGTCCATGGTGCCGTCGATGGCACGCAGCGTGTAGGTGCCCTCCTTGTTAATCACGGTGGGGTTGCACCAGCCCAGCGACCAGCGCTCGAAAAGCGTGTAGGCCGACGGCGTGCGTGCCACGTTGTTGGCTGCTCCGTCGTCCATGATGTCCCATTCTCTCATGGGATAGCTTTGGCCGCCGCTGCTGGTGCCGTCGGCATCGTAGTGGTCCATCAGGCCCAGCACGTGGCTGAACTCATGGCACATCACGCCGATGCCCTGGGTCTCGAGGCTCGACGGCGTGTCCTGGAAGCCGTAAATCTCGGAGCAGCAGGCGTAGTCGTAGGGGCGCATGCCGTCGAGGCGTGTGAGCAGCGACTGCAGGTAGAACGCATACTTGTGCGGCCACAGCAGGCTTGAGTTGTTGCCCTCGTAGCACGATGCCGGGCCGGCGCCGATGAAGAACACCAGGTCGATGGTGCCGTCGTCGTCGCCGTCATAGAGGGTGAAGTCCACCTGGCTGTCGACAGCCTTCAAGGCCGACATGAAAATCGTCGGGCTGCTCGATGCTTGGTTGTGGTCGGTGCTCTTGTAGCTCACCCTCACCGGGCCCACCACGTCGAACACCGGGTCGAACAAGCCGCCCGACTGGTCGTAGTAGTAGTCACGCACGCTGCCCGTGCACGACACACGCTTGCCGTTCTTGTCGGTATAGCCCGTGTAGTTTCGGTCGTTCACCATGTGGTTGTAGAACTCCTGCGGGTTGCTCATCTCAAAGCTCAGGTCGGTGTACTCCACAAGGACAATCAGTCCGCGGAATCGGTTGTAGTTGAAGCGTCCGGCGCGCTGCGGGTGGGCCTTGCGGCGCGTGTCCTGTGCGGTGGCCATGCGCTCACGGTCGACCAAGCGCTTGTCGATGGCCGAAATCAGCTGCTGCTCCATGGCGGTGCGCTCGCCCACGTTGTTGGCTTTGATGCCGGTGCTCACCAGCCTGTCGCCCTGCTGCTTGACGTATTCCCACTGCCCCGAGGCATTGCGCTGCACGGTGTAACCGTCGGCAGTGGTGTAGTAGTTGTAGAACTCATCGCCGTGCAGGCGCACGTCGAGCTGTCCCTTGACCTGGCCGCGCAAACTCGCGGGCTTCGACACGGCATGGTTGGCTACCATGCACAGTGCCGACAGGCCCATGGCACACAAAAGAATCAATTTCTTCATCTTGTGAATCTTTGAAGGTAAATATTAAGCGTTGTTATAATTCACAACTAAATATGCGGCAAAATTAATACTTTATTTTGATTCGGCAAAATTTGCCGTGGAAATATAAGCGGTTGCCGGCCTGTTTTCGTGCGTTGGGCGCCTTTTGGCCCACGAAATTTGCGTATTTGACGCGCTTTTACTAATTTTGCGGTTTTAAATCAGTCACCATCATGCTCATCAACTCCGCAGAATTTGTCATCAGCAACAGCGACTGGCACCGTTGCCCCGAGGGCGACAAGCCCGAGTACGCGTTCATCGGCCGCAGCAATGTGGGCAAGTCGTCGCTCATCAACATGCTCACCCAGCGCAAGGGGCTTGCCAAGACCTCGCAGACACCGGGCAAGACGTTGCTCATCAACCACTTCCTGGTCAACAACCAGTGGTACATCGTGGATTTGCCCGGCTATGGCTTCGCCAAGCAAAGCAAGGAGATGCGCGCGAAAATCGACCGCATCATCAGGGGATACATTATGGGGCGCGAGCAGATGACCAATTTGTTTGTGCTCATCGACAGCCGCCTCAAGCCGCAGCCCATCGACCTCGAGTTCATGGAGTGGCTCGGCGAGAATGGCGTGCCGTTCAGCATCGTGTTCACCAAGCTCGACAAGCTCGGCCGCATGGCCGGGCCTACCGCCGTCGAGGCCTACAAGAACGAATTGCTCAACACCTGGGAGGAGCTGCCGCCCATTTTTCTCACCTCGAGCGAGGACCGGCGCGGACGCGACGAGCTGCTCGACTACATCGATAGCATCAACCATTCGCTCGCCGGGAAGCAGTGACGCGTTTTCGGCGCGGCCAATCCACCGTACCCACCTTAATTAATGTATTAACCGCAATGCTGATGAAGTCATTGAAACACATAGCCCTGCTTGGTGCGCTTGCCCTGCACGGCACGGCAGCTGCGCAAATCGCTTTCACGGGCTGCGACGTCGACCCCGTGGTGGTCACGCCCGATGTCAACACCGGGCTCAAGAAAATCTATGTTCTCCACAACACCGATGGCGTGGGCATGACCTACACCGCCACCACGATGAACCCAGTCACCTGGTTCACCTATGGCGAGGGGGGCGGGGGGTACGCGCAGGAAATCCTCGATGTGATTGACGACCGCGACAACCCCTACCTGAGCGGCATTGCGCAGGTGCAAGGCAACTGCGGCTACATCATCGAGGAGGGCACCACGCGCAGCTATGTGTGGGTGACCGACTACTCGAAGTTCCCGCTCTCGCTTGCCACCCTCGCTGCCGACGAAGACGGCGACTGCGGCACCGTCACCCTGCACGTCGAGGGCTCGGGGGCCGACATACCGTTCTACACCATCAACGGCGCGCGGCGCATCCTCTCACGTGAAATCAAGCTCAGTTACGACAACCTCGAGTATGTGGACTCGGTGGGATACGAGCCCAAGGCGGCCACCGACTTGATTGAGGGCTACAAGCCCACTATCGTCATGCCCGCGCCGCTGTGCGACACCGAGTTCACGCTCACGGGCGACCGCTTCATGGAAGCCTGGGGCGAGGAACAGACCATCGGCAGCGACTTGTGGCACACCCAGGCCGTCGAGGTGCAAACCATTGCCGTGCAGGAGCTTCGCAACAACGACAACGAGAAGAGACCACCTGGCGAGGGCCTGGGCGGCTCGGCCCCCTGCCACATCACTTTCACCAGTTTCTGCTCACAAGCCGTGGTGCACAAGGAGTGGCAAATGGCCACCGACATGGATTTCAACAACATCGTCCTCAGGCTCAACCAGGACGAGGTGGAGGAAACGTTCACCGAGGCCGGCACCACCTACTGGCGCTTCATCGGCTCCAATGCCGACGGCTCGTGCGAGAGCTCAGGCGATGTGTACACCGTCAACATCGGCGTGAGCGAACTCTACTGCCCCAACGTGTTCACCCCCGGCACCACCCCTGAAGTGAACGACATCTGGAAAGTCTCCTACAAGTCGATTACCGAGTTCCACTGCGTGATTTTCAACCGCTGGGGCAACAAAATGATTGAGCTAAACGACCCCAGCGAGGGTTGGGACGGCTACTACCGCGGCAAGCTCGTGCCCGCCGGCGCCTATTACTACGTCATCAAGGCCGTGGGAAGCGACGGACAGCGCTACGACCTCACCGGCGACATCAACATCATCCGCTACAAGCGCGTGACCACGGGCGACGACACCGACACACCCACCGGCGACCCCACCACGGGCGATGAGTGACCGGGGTTGCGGCGCTCAGTCCGCAACCCATTTGGGGTTGTGGACGATGGTGCGCCTCGAGCTGCGGTAGAGGTCGTCGCGCACGGGGACACGCACGCGGTAGGTGCGCCCGGCGGTGTTGGTGAGCTTGGTGTTGCGAATCCAGGGGTTGGCCTCGCGCAGCTGGGCAAGGGTGATGCCATGCTGCCTGGCCCAGGCGACCCAGCTGTCGATCGGGCCCGATACCTCGACCTCGGTGCAGCGTATGGGTTGGTAGAGCTGGTGGCGGTGCAGGCGGTAGCCGTACTGCGCGGGGTTTTCCATGATGAGTTTATAGGCCAGGATGCGGAAGAAGTAGCGCGAGGTTTCCTTATTGAGCCTGAGGTCGAGCGCCGACTGCTGCTCCTGCTTGGCGAGCTCGCCCGAGATGCGCCCCATGCCGGCGTTGTAGCTGGCGGCAGCCGTGGGCCAGTCGCCATACTTGGCGTAGGCGGCCTTGAGAAACCGGCAAGCGGCCACGGCGCTGCGTTCGGGGTCGTAGCGCTCGTCTACGTCGTCGTTCACCTCGAGGCCGTACTGCCGGGCTGTTTCGGCAAGCAGCTGCCATGTTCCGGCGGCCTTGGCCGTTGAATAGGCTTCGGGGTCGAGCACGCTCTCGGTGCAGGCAAGGTAGAGGAAATCGACGGGAACGCCCTGGTCGCGCAGTATGCTTTCCAACGCGCCGAAGTAGCGGTTGGCCCGCTTGAGGCACAGCAGCATGCTCGTTTGGCCATAGACGATGGCGGTGAGCTCGCGGTCGAGGCGCTCGGCAAGGTCCACGCGGTCGAGGTCGATGCGCTGGCCGGCAAAGGTGATGGTGGCGGGCACGTCGGGCACGGTCACCGTGAGGGGGGCGTCGGCACTGGCGTGGCCGGCGGGGTGAAGGGTGTACTCGGGCTTGAGCTGCGCCGGGGCGGCCAGCGAGGCCAGCGCAACAGCGGCGGCAACGAGTATGTGGCTGGGGTGCATGCTTATTTGGGGTTGGTGTGTGAAATCGTGTTTAGCTGCTCGCGGCGGGGCTACAGTGCGAGCCGCAGGCCGAGGGTGTCGGCAGCGACGCCCGTCGAGCCGTTCATGCGGTACGACACGCGGCAGTTCTCGGCATAGAAGAACCAGCACCCGCCGCGCACCACGCAGTAGTAGCCCCAATCGGGTCCCGCGGGGTCCACTTGCGGCTCGCTGTCGTAGCTGCCATAATTGTCCTGGCACCACTCGCTCACGTTGCCGCTCATGTCGTAGAGGCCCAGCTCGTTAGGTGCCTTGGTCGCCACCGGCTGGGTGCAGCCCGTGCGGCCGGGCGTGTTGTAGCAATACCAGGCCACTTCGCCGATGTTGTTGCCGCCGGCGTACTTGAAGCCCTGGCTCTTGTTCCCCCCTCGGGCGGCAAACTCCCATTCGGCCTCGGTGGGCAGGCGGAAGGCGAGGCCCGTGAGCGCGTTCAGCCGGGCTATGAACTCCTCGCACTCGTCGCGGCTCACGCACTCGACGGGGCGCTCTTCTCCCTTGAAGTTGCTGGGGTTTTCCCCCATCACGGCATGCCACAGGGCTTGCGTGACCTCGGTCGCGCCAATGCAGTAGCTGCTGAGCGTGACCTGGTGGGCGGGGTACTCGTTGTCGCGGGCGTCGCTGCCCTGCTCGGCCGTGGCGCCCATCGTGAACGTGCCGCCCTCCACGGCCACCATGGTGAAGCTCACTCCGTTCACCGTGTAGGTGCGCGTTTCCACCGTCGTGCCGGGCGTGAGACCCAAAATCAGGTTGACCACCACGTTCAGGTCGTCGATGTCCACCGCGCCATTGCCGTTCACATCGCCGCTGGCGCTGTGCGGCAACTCCAGGATTTCGTTGATGACCTCGTTCAGGTCGTCGACATCCACCGCGCCATCGCCGTTCACATCGCCGTTCACGCCGCCCCGCACCGTGAGCGACGCGCCGCACAACAGCACCGCCAGGCACAACAGGCGGCTCCAAAATGTATTCCGTTTCATCGTCCTTGTGTTATTGGTTTCGCCACAAAATTACGCATTTCTCCCGACACTGGCAAATAAAAAATCAAGGAAACACCTTGCAGCACCACGCTGCCAACCGACCATAACGGATAAACACCTGATTATTTGTGAACAGCTGCTCGCCCTCGCCCATGCCGAAAAATGGGGCTCTATAACGGATTGTATGGGTAGATTCATGCTATGCCGCCATTTATGAAGCCGTGTATATGGCATTAGGACAGAATGATAATAAAGACAACCATAACAACATGAAACAACATAATAAAAAAGTTGTAATAGTTGTCCAAGTTGTCTTTAAAATATTCCCGCATCACATTTCCGCATGATTTAAAGAATGGGACACGTTTGTGAGTCCCAAGCTTTCCCCCACACAAAACGTTACAGAGCCGAAAAATGTTGCGCGGATTGTGACAGATGGAAATAATTCACTAATTTTGCAGTGGGAAACCCATTTCGCCACGCACATCATGCGGTGTGGGGCGTGGTATGGTGCTGTTAAACCATCAGTTAGCCTATGGACCAGGAGTTTGCATCCACGTTATTGGAATCGGCGGTGAGTGCGTTTGCCAAGCTGCCGGGAATTGGCCGCAAAACGGCCTTGCGCTTGGTGTTGCACCTGCTCAAGCAACCCGAGGGCGAGGCGGTGGCGCTGGGCGAGGCGGTGCAGCGGCTGCGGCGCGAAATCCGCTACTGCCGCACCTGCCACAACATCAGCGAGAGCGAGCAGTGCCCAATCTGCGCCAACCCGTCGCGCGACACCGGCACGGTGTGCGTGGTGGAGAACGTGAAGGACGTGATGAGCATCGAGAACACCGCGCAGCACCATGGGCTCTACCATGTGCTTGGAGGCCTGATTTCGCCCATGGACGGCATCGGCCCGCAGGACATCGAGATTGACTCGCTGGTGGAGCGCGTGAAGGCCGGCGGCATCCACGAGGTGATCCTCGCCCTGGCGGCAACCATGGAGGGCGACACCACCAACTTCTACATCTACCGCCGCCTGGCACCCTACCCCGACGTGCGCATCACCATGCTCGCCCGCGGCGTGAGCGTGGGCAACGAAATCGAGTACACCGACGAGCTCACCCTGGGACGCTCCATCCAGAACCGCACCCTGTTCAGCGAATCGTTTAAAACCGACTGACCGATGGCCGACAACAACTACGAGTACCACGCGCAGGACGTGGCCAAGCGTCAGGCGCGCCTGGCCCGCGAGCGCCAGCAGCGCCGCAACCGCTACCTCGCCGCCTACCGCAACCGCCTGAAACACGCGAAAGACGACATCGAGAAGCCGGCCCCGTGAAGCTGCCGCCGGGAACAGACGGGGCAAAAAAAGAGCCGCCGTCTGACGCATAGCCAGCCTGACGGAGGGTGACTGGCGGCGATGGAATCGCCGCTTGCGACCAAGGGGAGGCGGCTTGCGAGGGGGGAAGACATAAGAACATAAGGTTCATAAGGCCACGCGGCGATGGCATATATGGCGGCTCAGTGATAGGGACAGTCGCAGGCATCGCAACAGTGCTGGGTAGGGTAGCCTCCTACAGAGGCATTGTGTTGGGTGGTCGGGGATCCCCCGACCGACGCTGCGCTTTGGTCGGGGGTTATTGAGATAATGCCCTCACGGGCAAGGCCGTTTTCGTTGCCCCGACGGCCGCGCTCGCTATCGCTCGCGCGGGCGAATATTACCTGATTGCTTCGGAGGCCGGCAGGCGGTTTGCCGAGCGGGGCGGCCCTGGCGGGCTGCGCTTACCCGCTCGCCCGACCGCCTGCCGGCGGAGGAGGTAGAAGAGAAGCTTTTACTCCAA
>JAFSYB010000139.1 GCA_017443765.1 Muribaculaceae bacterium
CATCTGGCCCGGGTCCTCAACGTTGGAGTAGGCGCGCAGCTTGCCGTCGGCATAGTAGCCGCTCACGGTGGCGAGGCAGTTGCCCGGCACGTCGATGAGCTGGGTCATGTCGATGTTCATCGGCACTACATCCTCGTTGCTTTCGCCGGCCTCCGGGATGAGGGTGAGGGTGAGCATGGGGTTGGTGTCGACATTGGTGATCGTGCCCTGCAGGGTGCCTGCCTTCACGCTCTTGGCATAGCCCAGCGCGGTGGCGATGTCGTTGTCGAAGTGGCTGGCAATCCAGTTGCCGTTGTTGTCGGTGAGGATGGCGAAGCCGTCGGGTTCGACAGTGGCGATGAGCAGCTCGTCGCTGATGCGCACCTCGGTGTTCTCGGCCTGGATCAGTGCCTGGGCCAGCGTCGTGCCCTCGATGACATAGTCAAACTCGGCCACCACGCTCACAATCTCGGCGGGCATCTCAAAGGTGTAGGTGCCGGTCTCGTTGTCGAGGGTGGTCTGCACCGGGGTGTCGGCTCCGGCGATGACCTCGAGGCTCTTCAGCTCGCAGCCGGCATCGGGGGTGACGGTCAGCGTCACGGTCTCGCCCAGGTTGGCGGTCTGCTTGTCGGCCACCACGGTGCCGTGGTCGCACTCAGCCACCACGATTTCGTAGTTAACGATGGCAAAGGTGGCGTTCACGTTCACATCGGCGGCGGGCATCACAAAGGTGGCGCCGGTTTCGGTGGCGGTGGTTTCCACAGCGGTTTCGCCGTTCATCACGGTGAGGGTGCCCAGCTCGTAGCCCTCGGCGGGGGTGACGGTCAGGGTCACGGTCTCGCCCAGGTTGGCGGTCTGCTTGTCGGCCACCACGGTGCCGTGCTCAATGTTATTGGCCACGGTGATGGTGTAGTCCACAATGGTAAAGGTGGCATTCACGGTCACATTGGCTGCGGGCATGGCAAAGGTGACGCCAGTCGCAATGGCTGTGGTCTCCACGGGGGTCTCGCCATTCATCACGCTGAAATTGGTCAACTCGTAGCCCTCATCGGGGGTGATGGTCAGGATGACGGTCTCGTCCTCGATATACTCGGCCTTGTTGGCCACCACGGTGCCATGCTCAATGCCTTGGGCCACGGTCACGGTGTAGACGGGCCAGTAGAAGTTGCCCCAGTTCTGGTCGGCACGGTAAGCAGCCTCGCTGCCCTCGGGCACCACGAGCTGGTTGGCGCAAGCGCGGTACACAGCGGCATCAAACACGCCGCCCGTGGGAGGATTCACTGCGTTGCAGGTCACGCTGGTGAAGGTCTTGCTGCCGGCAAAGGCGTTCTCACCGATTGTGGTGAGCGTGCTTGGCAACACGATGGTGGTCATCTTCACAGCACCGCTTTCGGTGTTGGTCTCGGGGATGTTCATCACAGCCTCGGGAGCGATGGTCTCGCAGCCATCGGCCACGGTGAGGGTGGCTTTCTGCGGGGCGGCAGCCACAAGGGTCTTGCCGTCGAGGGTGTAGATGTCGCCGTTCACGGCCTTGTAGGCGGTGTTGCCGCTGGCTACGCTGATACTGTTCAGGCGCAAGCCGCCAGCCACGATACCGTTGCCAATGCTGGTAACGTTGGCGGGGATGGTGAGCACACTCACCACACTTCCGGCAAAGGCTTCATCGCCAATGGTTTGCAGCGAGTTGGGCAGGCCAAGTGGACGGGCCAAAGCCGTTCCGGAACCACGGCCCACATTGCGGAAGGCGCCCTTCTTGATCTCGCGCAAGTGGCTCATCGGCTCAATGGTGAACTGGCCACCCATTCCGTGTCCGGCAAAGGCTTCCTCGCCAATCGAAACAATGTTATAGGTGGTTCCCTCGTAGGTCACCGTGCTCAAGCCGCTGAAGTTGGCCTTCAACAGGCTTGCATCGGCGTTGTCCTCGTTGTAGCCGAGCATCTCCACCTCGCCGTTGTTGTTCAGGCGACGGTATTTGAACATGCCCACATTAAAGGGGATGGTGTCCACCTCGTCGATAAAGTTGCCGGTGATGACCAGGTTACGGGTGTTCTCGTCGAGGTCGCTGATGGTCAGGTCGAACGTGCCGGCGGGAATCTTGAACGCGTTGGCGGTGCCAAAGTCGCTCAGGCTCAGGCTCTGCCCGTTGTGCACCATGTCGCGGGTGACCTCAAAGTCGCCGTTGCTCACGGCACCGAAGCGGTTGCCGGCGATGCTGTTCCAGTCTTCGACATCAGCACCCAGGGCGGTGGTGAAGCTGAAGTAGCCGTATTCGCCGGTGACTGTGACGCGCTTGGTATAGGTCTTGTTGGAGTTGTCCCAAGTCATCTTGTCGCCCACGTTGGCGGCCCAGTCGTTGCCGTTCACGGTCCCCATCACCCAAACATCGGGCATGACTTTCTCGATATAGAGCGTCATGGCATTGAGGTTGAGGGTGAGCTTCCAGGTACCCTGCGTGATTTGGAACGCGTGGGGGTCGGTGCTCATCTCCAGGCTCAGGTTCTGCTCAAGCATGGCCTTGGTGACCAGGAAATTGCCGCCATCGGTCACAGCGCCAAAGCGGTAGTCGGCAATGCCGGCCCAGTCGTCAGCAGTCTCGGCCAGGGCCGTGGTGAAGCTGAAGTAGTTGTTCGGCGTGCCGTTGTCATCGGCATTCTCGGTGGTGACGGTGGCCGTGTAGGTGATGTTGTCGAGGGTGGTCATCTGCACACCCACGTTGGTGGCCCAGCTATTGCCGTTCACGTTGCCGAGGATATAGACATTGGTCTCAGGCACATCAAAGAAGCGGCCCCAGTTGGGGTTGTTCTTGTAGGCGCTCACGTCAACGCCGTCGCCGAAAACAACCTTCTCTTTCAGTTCTGTGTAAACAGCGTCATCAAACACCACATCGGCCATGTCGGCTGTGAGGTCGCAGTTGATGGTCATGCTTTTGATGGTGGTCACGCCCTCAAAGGCATCGGCGGCAATCTTGCGGATGCTTGCCGGCAAAGTGAGGCTGGTGAGCTTGGTGTTCTTGAACGCGGCGGTGTCAATCTCCTCCACGTTGCTCAAGTTGACCGTCTTATAGTTGGTGCAGTTCATCATGGCGTAGGCACCGATGGACGTGATGGCACTGTTGATGGTCACCTGGTAAGCGGGCGCCCAACCCGAGCTGGTGCCCAGAGGATAGCTCTTGGGGAACATGAAATATTTTGTTCCTCTTTCTGCTGCCAGATACATTGAGCCGGAAGTGTAGCTCGATTTAGCGTCGCTGTTGACCTGTGAGAAACCGTTTTCGGCATCGCCGGTGGTAATCAGCACCGAGCCTTGCAGGTCGTTGTCAAGGAAAGCCTTGCTCGACACGTAGCGCAACACGTCGCCGTAGAAGCGGATGCTGCCGCGTGCTGAGCTACTGCCGCTCTTCACGCCCTTGAAAGCGTAGTCGCTGATGTAGCGGATGTTACGGGGCATATTGGTGTTTCCACTGGTTGGAAACTGTGCATTCTCAAACGCGTATTCACCCACACCCACAATGGTGTAGGTGATACCGTTATTAGTAACGGTGGAGATACTTGAAAACGCACTTGTTGACGAGATGTTGTAAGAGCCGCTGGCTTTTGGTGCGAACTCCACCTCGTTGACATCGCCCTCGGCGATGACCTTGTAGCGATAGTTGCCGCTGGTGAACACGTCGCCCACGGCAGCCGTGGCGCTGAAGCCGAGACCGGCCATCAGCACCGCAACAAGGAGTAAAGTAAATTTCTTTTTCATCGTTGATAAAAATTGGTTATTAATTAGGGTTGTCTCTGTGCAAAACTGGGTAACAGCTCCACCGCCACGGCGGAGCCCAAATTCGTGGCAAAGATACTGCAAAGTGTTGAGATACGCAAATTATCCGCATGGATTTTCAACGAATCGCAAGCAATCGCCAGATTTGGCAGGGAGTAAAAAGACAAAAGAACATAAGGACATAAGCTGCAAGTGTGTTCGCAAAACTTATGTCCTTATGTTCTTCTGTCAAAAAAACCTATCGAATGACGAGCTTGCCGATGGCCTTGCCGCCTTGCATGACGATGTTCACACCGTTGAACGGGCGGTTGGCGGTCTGGCCCATCACGTTGACGTAGGTCACCTGGCCGGCAGCGGCGTTGAGGTCGGTGATGGCGGTGACGATGGCCTCGGTGAACTCGGCGTTCATGGTGATGGGAGCGCCGGGCATCTGGAACGAGTAGGTGTTCTCGCCCTCCTCGGTGACGGGCACGCTGGCGCGGCGCAGGCCGGGAGCGGGCTCGTCGACGGTTTCGACGGTGAAGCTGGCCACCTTGTAGCCCTCGGCGGGGGTGAGCACCACGGTCACGGTAGCGCCCTCGGCGATGGTGGCGCCGCTTGCAACGGGCGCGCCGTCGACGGTCACGGCCATCGAGCCGTTCTCCTGCTCGGCG
>JAFSYB010000010.1 GCA_017443765.1 Muribaculaceae bacterium
CGTCGAGACCGTCGACGAGCCCGCTCCCGGCCTGCGCCGCGCCAGCGTGCCCGTCACCGACGAGGGCGAGAACACCTACTCGTTCCAGATGCCCGGCGCTCCCATCACCATGAACGCCGAGTTCACCGAGAACATCATCACCGCCATCAGCGACCTCAACGCCGCCGAAGGCCAGGTGACCTTTGTGAACGTCATGGGCCAGACCAGCAGCCGCCCGTTCAATGGTGTGAACATCGTCATGCAAGGCGGCAAAGCCATCGGCAAGCTCGTGAAGTAAGATGTTTGATTGTCAAGATAACAACGACAATTTAGGACTATTCTTTAGATAGATTCTCTTTTAGACATAAGAACATAAGAACATAAGATAGTTGCAGTTGCTCTGCCAGCTTATGTATCTTATGTTCTTATGTCTTTTTTTTTTCAGGTAACGGCATGGATTTCATTGCAGTCCGAAATTCCTACTGAATCTGGCGTTTTGCTTACAATTCCAGCCTAAACGCTTGCATAGCTCAAACATTCTTGCTAACTTTGCGGAACTTAAGGGTGATGCAAAACTTCCAATCAATAACTACTAAATTCATTTATTATGAAGAAAATCCTACTTCTTTCCGCGCTGATGGTTTGGATTGGCATCAGCGCCAATGCCGACCCTGTGAAAGTCGGCAACCTGTGGTATGAGATTCTCGATGCGGAAGCCAAGACCGCCGAGATTGTTGCCAACCCCGATGGCACGCCTTATGCCAACGTGCGCAACACTTGGTTTGCGACATCCGTGGAAATTAACGGCGAGACCTACACCGTGGAAACGGTGGGTGAGGGAGCCTTTGAGGGTGCGTCCTTCTCGCCATATGCCAACTCTTCAGGTGTGGCCACGTTCTACATGATTGGCCTTCCGATGTCGGTTATTAAAAAAGACGCTTTCAAGGACATCACCTCCACCGATGGAAACGTGACGGGAATGCGTTTCATCACAAACCCGGTATCGGGAAACGTCACTGGTTCATCAAAACTCACCTACGTGGCTCCAGGTGCTTTCCGTGGCGCGCATATCCGTGGTTTCGTTTCCTCGGGCACGGGTTCAAACTACAAGCACAATGTGGCTTTCACCAGCGACGGTGCTCCTGTTCTTTATGACAACGTCAATAAGGAAATCATTGCTGCCACTGCCGATTTGAGAGCCGACATCAGCATGGGAACCAATGGCCAGTATGGCAGCTATGCCACCTCATGCACTTTCATCAGCGAGATTGTCAGTGTGGCTGACTACGCCTTCTGGGGCAACTCCCACATCAAGACCCTCAACATGAACGAGGGTTTGACCAACATCGGCCAGCAGGCGTTCCATGGCATGACCGCATTGCAGACCGTCAACATCCCCAGCACGGTGACCACCCTGGCTGTCGATGCCTTTGAGGGTTGCACGGCTATTGCCAACCTCACTTGCAGCACGACCACTCCGCCCACCGGTGTGGTGTTTGAGGACGCTGTTTATGCCCGCATCGCCGAGAGCGGCAACATCACCGTGCCCGACGAGGCTCTTGAGGCATACAAAGCCGATGAGAACTGGGGGCGCTTCTGGGCTGCCTCTGCTCCCAAGATGTACATCGCCGGGGACTTCACCAACTGGCAGGACGGCAAGTTGGAGATGACCGAGAGCGACGGTGCCTACTCCATCACGGTCAACGGAATCACCGACGGCCAGGAGTTCAAGTTCATCGAGGGCGATGGCGAGAACGCTGTTTGGTACGGCGGCAATTCTGAAACGACCCCGTACTATGTACACGCCGACTGGTGCACCGACATCGATTTGATTGTCGAGGGCGGTGTGAACTTCGCTGTTGTTGGCGGCGGTGACCTCACGTTCACCATCAGTGCCGACAAGAAGCTCACTGTCACCGGCTGGCCCGAGCCCGCCAACGAGCTTTACCTGGCTGGCAGCATGACCGACTGGCAGAATGGCAAGGAGGCCATGACGCTAAATGCCGAAACGGGCAAGTTCTCGATTACCCGGGAGATGGCCGCCGGTGCCGAGTTCAAGTTCATCGACCAGGAAGGCGCATGGATCGGCGGCGATGCCGATGGCAATTTCGTTGTTAATGAAGCACAGGTGGCCGAAGGTGTTGAACTTAGCCTATTGCTCAATGGCGGCAACAACTTCCAGATTCCCGTTGCCGGCACATGGACGCTCACCGTCGACAAGAGCACCATGAAGCTCGTTATCAGTGGTGAGTGGCCCAATCCCAAGTACACTGTGACCGTGGCCGATGGCATCGAGAACGGCACCGTCGAAGTCGACAAGGCCGAGGCCGAGGAGGGTGAGACCGTGACGGTGACCGCCACCCCCATCGACCGCAGCTACCTGCTGAAGAGTATCACTGTCACGCCCGAGACACTCGACCTGCTGGTTGAGGTGGACGAGAACGGCCAGTTCACCATGCCGGCCGACAACGTGGTTGTGACGGCCGAGTTTGAGCCCGTTCCGCCCGTGGAGAGCGAGGTGACTTTCACCGCCGCTCCCGCCAACGGCACTGTGGCAGTGTATGTCAACAATGAGCCGATTGAGAGCGGCACCGCCGTGGCCGAGGGTACCCAGGTGATGGTTGTCCTCACGCCCGCCGAGGGCTACAAGGTGGCCACCTTCACCGTCGAGACCGTCGACGAGCAGCCCGCTCCCGGCCTGCGCCGCGCCAGCGTACCCATCACCGACGAGGGCGAGAACACCTACTCGTTCCAGATGCCCGGCGAGCCTATCACGCTGAATGTGGAGTTTATCGAGGATGCCAGCACCGGCATCAGCGACCTAAACGCCGCCGCCGGCCAGGTGACCTACGTGAACGTGATGGGCCAAACCGCCAACCGCCCGTTCAATGGCGTGAACATCGTTATGCAAGGCGGCAAGGCCATCGGCAAGCTCGTCATTCGATAGGTTTTTTTTGACATAAGAACATAAGGACATAAGGACATAAGGTTTGCGAACACACTTGCAACTTATGTTCTTATGTTCTTTTGTCTTTTTTTTAGGCCAAGCGGAAATTTTGCAGTAATTTTGCAAGAAAATCGCAAAGCTATGCCGCGAAACGAAGAAGAACTGCAGGGCGTGACCCTGCTTGGCAACCAAGGCACCCGCTATGAGTTCGGCTACACGCCCGGGGTGCTGGAAACTTTTGAGAACAAACACCCGGAGAACGACTACCTTGTCACGCTCGACTGCCCGGAGTTCACCTCGCTGTGCCCCAAGACAGGCCAGCCCGACTTTGGCCACATCATTATCCGCTACTTGCCCCGCGAGCGCATGGTGGAGAGCAAGAGCCTGAAACTGTACCTGTTCAGTTTCCGCAACCATGGCGACTTCCACGAGGATTGCGTGAACATCATCATGAAAGACCTCATCGCCCTGATGAATCCGAAATACATCGAGGTGCTGGGGCTGTTCCGTCCGCGCGGCGGCATCTCTATCGTGCCGTTTGCCAACCACGGCGATGACGAACACCAGGACATGGTTCGCCAGCGCCTCCTCGCGCAAATGGGCGAGAACCACGGGCGAAAAGCTCAATGCTAATCGATAGTTCAGCAGTGTAATCGTTAATTATCAATCAGAATGAAAGATGCTGTGATTATCACCTCGGGCGGCATGGATTCGACAACGATGCTCTATGAGTACCGCGACCAAATTGCGCTGGCCATCACCTTTGACTACGGCAGCACGCAGAACGGCCGCGAGCGCCAGTGTGCCATCACCCACTGCCAGCGGCTGGGCATCCGCCACATTGTGGTGCGCCTCGACTTTATGCAGCGCTATTTCAAGAGTGCGTTGCTCGAAGGGCCGGAGGCCATTCCCGACGGAAACTACGACGATGAGAACATGAAATCGACCGTGGTTCCTTTCCGCAACGGCATCATGCTTGCCATTGCCTGTGGCATCGCCGAGAGCAACGGCCTGCACCGCGTGCTGATAGCCAACCACGCCGGCGACCACAGCATCTATCCCGACTGCACATCGCCATTCATCGAGGCCATGTCGGCAGCCATGCAGGCCGGCACCTACGAGCACGTTGAGGTGTTTGCACCCTACACCCACATCAGCAAGACCGACATTGCCCGCCGCGGTACCGCCTTGGGGCTGGACTACAGCGAAACCTACTCCTGCTACAAGGGCGGCGAGAACCACTGCGGCACCTGCGGCACCTGCACCGAGCGCCGGCAAGCCCTGCGTGAAGCCGGCATCAACGACAAAACACATTATTTAATCGACAATGGATAATTCAGCCATGTACTTTATCCATTGCCCATGACCCGTTTATCAAGTGTATTACGTCAAGAAAACCCTGGAGATTTCGTCGTGCCACCAACTTTATCTCGACTACGAAAGCAAGTGCGAGAACCTGCACGGCCACAACTGGATGATTAACATCTACTGCCGCTCGCGCGAACTCGACAGCAACGGTATGGTGTGCGACTTCACCCAAATCAAGAAAATGATTCATGGCCGAATCGACCATAAGAATCTGAACGAGGTGCTGGGCTTCAACCCCACTGCCGAGAACATCGCCCGCTGGATTGTGGACACGGTACCCAACTGCTATCGTGCCGAGGTGTGGGAATCACGCGACAACATGGCGGCCTACGAGCGCGACACCGACTGATTACAGGCGGGCTTGCAGCTTGATGATTTCGTCGCGGTACTGGGCGGCCTCGAGGAAGTCCATGCGCTTGGCGGCATCAATCATCAGCTGTTTGAGCCGTGCGATGGCGGCCTCGATTTGCTTGGTCGACATATAGGCCACCACGGGGTCGGTGGTCACGCCGGCGGCACTGTCGAACTCGGCAACCATGCTGCGCTGCCACTCGGTGGCGGTCACATCGGCCTCGGCAGCGCACTGCTGCTTCACGGCGCTGTAATCGTCGACGTTGTTCTCGTATTTCCGGGCGCGGTTGCGCTTGTCCTCGGGACGGGTCATGTCGGTGTCCTGGCCAATGATTGCCTGCCGTGCCTTGACGATGGCCTGCGGCGTGATGCCGTGCTCCTCGTTGTATTGCAGCTGCAGCGTGCGGCGCCGCTCGGTCTCGTCGATGGTAAGTTGCATCGACTCGGTGATGTGGTCGGCATACATGATCACCATGCCGTTCAAGTTGCGTGCGGCACGGCCGGCGGTTTGTGTGAGCGAGCGCCGACTGCGCAGGAATCCCTCCTTGTCGGCGTCGAGGATGGCCACCAGGCTCACCTCGGGCAGGTCGAGCCCCTCGCGCAGCAGGTTCACGCCCACAAGCACGTCGATGGCTCCGGCACGCAGGTCGTCGAGAATCTGGATGCGGTCCATAGTTTCCACGTCGCTGTGCATATAGGCGCAGCGCACGTCGGCGCGGGCCAGGTAGTCGGTCAGCTCCTCGGCCATGCGCTTGGTGAGCGTGGTCACCAGTGTGCGCTCGCTATGCTCCACGCGCAGCTGTATTTCCTCCATCAGGTCGTCGATTTGGTTGAGCGAGGGTCGCACCACAATTTGCGGGTCGAGCAGCCCGGTGGGCCGGATAATCTGCTCGGTGACCACCCCCTCGCACTGCTGCAACTCGAAGTCGGCCGGCGTGGCGCTCACATAGATGGTTTGGTGCGTCATCTGCATGAACTCCTCGAAACGCAGGGGGCGGTTGTCGAGGGCGGCCTCGAGGCGGAAGCCGTAGTGAACCAGGTTGGTCTTACGCGACTGGTCGCCGCCGTACATGGCGCGGATTTGCGGAATGGTGACGTGGCTCTCGTCGATGATGGTGAGGTAGTCGTCGGGGAAAAAGTCGAGCAGGCAAAACGGGCGCATTCCCGGCTTACGGCCATCGAAGTAGCGCGAGTAGTTCTCGATGCCCGAGCAGTAGCCGATTTCGCGAATCATCTCCATGTCGTAGGTCACGCGCTCTTTGAGGCGCTTGGCCTCGGCAAAGCGCTGCTCGCGGGTGAACGCGGCCACCTGTGTGTCGAGGTCCAGGGCAATCTGCCCCATGGCGGCAGCCATGCGCTCCTTGGTGGTGACGAAGATGTTGGCCGGAAAAATGCGGAATCCCTGCACCGTTTCGCGTGGCAGCTGCGTGGCCGGGTCAAGCAGCTGGAGCGATTCAATCTCGTTTCCCCAGAAAATCACGCGCAGCATGATGTCCTCGTCGCTCAGGTGGATGTCCACCGTGTCGCCCTTGACGCGGAAGGTACCCATGTGCATCTCGGTCTCGTTGCGCGAGTAGAGGGCGTCGACCAGGCGTCGCAGCAGGGTGTCGCGGTCGATGGTGTCGCCCGTGTGCACCTCGATGGCATTGGCGTTGATGTCCTCGGGGTTGCCCATGCCGTAGAGGCACGACACGCTCGACACCACCACGATGTCGCGGCGGCCGCTGAGCAACGCCGTCACCGTGCTCAAGCGCAGCCGCTCAATCTCGTCGTTGATGGCCAGGTCCTTCTCGATATACTTGTCGGTCGAGGGGATGTAGGCCTCGGGCTGGTAGTAATCGTAGTAGCTCACAAAGTAATGCACCGAGTTTTCGGGGAAAAAGCTCTTGAACTCGGCGTAGAGCTGCGCGGCAAGCGTCTTGTTGTGCGACAGCACCAGCGTGGGTCGCCCTGTGCGGGCGATGACATTGGCCATGGTGAACGTTTTGCCCGAGCCCGTCACACCCAGCAGCGTCTGGAACGGCGTGCCGTCGAGCACGCCCTGGCTCAGCGCGTCGATAGCCTGCGGCTGGTCGCCTGTGGGAGCGTAGGGGGAATGGAGTTGATATGCCATAGGTGTGCTTGATTAACCGACCGCAAAATTACGAATAAAACTGTGAAACACCAAATAAATCTCCCACACCGGCTCATCAAACGCAGTGCCACTCGACGCGGGTGGCCTCGTGCCGGTCGGGAGGCACCAGCCGGGCGAGCATGCGGTCGATCACGTCCTGTGGCACCACGGCCTCGCGCTGGTGGTTGCGCCGCTGCTGCTCCTGCCACCCGGTCTCGAGGTAAACCAGCCGCACGCGGGCGTGGTAACTCTCGAACAAGGCAATGAGCTGCCGGCGGGTGTCGCCGCTGATGTTGGTGGCGTTCCACACAAACGGCTCGTGAGCGCGCAAGTGCTGCCGGGCAAGCTCCTTGGCCTGGTTCACAATCCGGCCCTGGTCGTGGGTGGGTGCCACACGGAGCTGGCGGCGCAGGTCGTCGAGGCTCACCACGGGCATTCCGGCGCAGTGCTGCGCAATCCAGTAATCCTTGCCCGTGCCGGGCAGGCCGCACAGCATCACCACCTCGCCCCATGTGTCGTCGAAAAGCTGCTGGTCTTTCCACACGGGTCGCTCGGCCATGAAAGCGCGCTGGGTGTGCAGCGACGGGAAGGGGTAAGGCCCATCGAGACAGCCCTCGTCGCTCGCCAACTCGGCACACAGCTCGATACGCTCCAGGGCCACATCCAGGTCGTTGCACTCACGCCCCCGGAAGTCGGCCTCGGCCAGCAGGCACAGCAGGCGCACCGTGAAGTCAGGTGCCAGTTCGCCGGCTGCCGCAATGCGCAGCAGCCACCAGGCAGCGTTCTTGTCGATGATAGTGTAGTTGGGCTGGCCATGGTAGCGAATGAGCAGGCACACCGTCTCGCGAATGTTTTGCAAATCAGCGCTGCCGCACAGGGCGTGCTCGCGCCAGAGCAGCTCGCGTGCCATGCGTGCCCCCACAGGGCCGTGGCGCGGTGCGGCGCAGTCGGGGTCGGTGCGGTCGGTGGTGACGGGTTTGCCAATGTCGTGCAGTGCCGCCGCCATGCGCAGCTCAAGCTGCTGTCGCGGTGGCAGGCGGCGGTAGCCGTCGAGCTGCACCAGCGCGTCGAGTGTCATGAGCGTGTGGGTGTACACATCGCCCTCGGCGTGCCAGCGCGGCGACTGCGGCGTGGCGCGCAGTGCGGCCTCGTGGCGCGAGAGCACGCTGCGCTCGATAGCGTTCCAGTCAGGTGTCATCGCGGCGGTTAATTGGGGTCGAACAATGTTGCCAGGGGCACAGAGAGGCCGTTAGGCACGATGGCGCGGTCCAGCCATGCCTGCCGGCTCACCTCCTGCGTCTGCGTGAAGGTGTTACGCACCCATTTCACACGGTCGGTCACGCAGCCGCCGTCCTCTACTTTGATATATAATCCCTCCATAGTCGTTCCTGTTTCGGTTTGGCGGCATATAGCGTCGGCATCGAGGCCCAGCTGCCCTGCGGTGCGGCGCAGGCTGTCGAGATGGCCATCGGTGATGAACAGCGATGGCCCCAACAGGCGCAGCACATCGTCCAAGCTGTCGAACCGCCCTGAAGCGAGCACCGGCACCGAACACACGGGCAGCTGCACCGTGAGCCGACGGCGGCCCGGTGTGTCGAGAAAATGCTGTGTGGTGCGGTCCAGGATGTCGAACTCCATGAAATAGTGCGGCAGTGCGTCGTAGTAAATGCTGTGTTTGGCCCACATCCACTCGCCGTACATCACATAGCGGCACCCCAACGTTGCCCACAGCACATCGCGGTGCACGCTGGCCCACTGCTTGAGCAGGTCGTAGTGCCGCTCGCGGGCACCGCCCGTGAGGTAGTGGCCACGGCTCTGGAGCAGCAAGCCGCCATCGCCGTCGAACGACACCGCCACATTCGCACCGTCGATTTTCTCCTCCACCACCAGGTGGCGGCCGGCAATGGCGGCAAAGGGCACCCGTCCCAGGCTCTCGTCGCCCGCCTGCAAGCGCGAACCCTCGAGGTGCGGCGTGCGGGGGTACTTGATGATTTGGAAGTCGTGGCTCATAGCGTGGCAATCATGAAATGGTGTCCGTTCACCCCCTGGAACTTCACCGTGCGACAACCCGCCTGGGTGAACAACTGCACTAACCGGTCGCGGGTGAACAGGTGGATATGCTCGGGGTTGTCGTCGGGTTGCGAGGGCACACTCACCAAAATGTGGTACCGAGCCAGTCGCACGGCGCTGCGCACCACGGCCGCGGTGTCGGGAATGTGTTCCATCACCTCGAGCAGGGCAACCACGTCGAAAGCCTTGTCGGGCAGCGTGGTGGTGCAAATGTCGCCCTCGATGGCCGTGAGCCGCGTGATGCCGCCGCGGGCCAGGTCTTGCAGCAGTTCCACGCGGTGGGGCAGCATGTCGAGGCTGGTGACCGTCAAGTCGGGGAAGTGGCGCAGCAGCGGAAACAGGAACGCCCCGCGCCCGCTGCCCACGTCGAGCAGCGAGGCACAGCGGCCGGCAGCCACCGCACCACGCAGGAAGCCCAACGCCAACTGCACACGCGGCTGTGGGTCTTGGGTTCGAATCCCAACGGAATCACAACTGAAAATCAAGTATTTAAGAGCTTTGGCGGAATTTTTCTCCGTTAAAGTTCTTAAATTTTTTGCGCACTTTGCACACTTTTTGTGTAACTTTGCAACCGAATTTGGGAATTATTTGGGAATAATTTTTTCAACTATGTTTACTATAAGAATCAAGACAGTAAGAAAGGACGGGACGCGCCCCGTCCGAATCAGGATTGCCCACAACTACACCGACTGCGAGCTTGGCACGGTGTGGGCAGTCACCGAGAAAGACCTCAACAAAAAAGGTCAAATAAAGAACATGCAGATTCTTGACGGAATCAACGAGCTTCTGCGCCAGTGGAGGCGCAAGCTGGAGACGCTCGGCATGGCGGCGCGCGGAATGACGGCGAGGCAGATTGCAGACTTCCTCACCGAGAAACCAAAGGAGGAGGTGTTGTGGCGGCTCGACATCTGCGAATACATGGAGCGCGAGGCCGACAAGCTGTGGCGCGAGGGCAGCGTGGGGACATCGGAGCTGCGAAACACGGCACGCCGCAGCCTCCAGGCCTACCTCGGCAGGCAGTCCGTGGACATCAACGAGGTGACCACTTCCTTGCTCAACGGCTGGGTGCAGTGGCTGGAGAGCCGCAACGGCAAGGGATGCCGCGCCGCGAGCATGTACCCGTCGCAGCTGCGCGCCGTGTTCAACAAGGCGCGCAGGGAGTTCAACACCGACACCGTGACGCGCATACCCAACGACCCGTTCAGCCGCATGGAGCGTGTGCGTCAGGGCGCGCCCAAGCCGAGGAGCGTCACCGTCGGGCAGCTTCGCGCCATCGCCGCGCTGCCCGACAGGGGGCTGCGCTTCAACCAGGCGCGTGACGTGTTCCTGCTCTCGTTCTTCCTCATGGGCATGAACTCTGTTGACTTCTTCAACTGCCCGGCGGTCAAGGACGGGCGCGTGACCTACGAGCGCACCAAGACGCGCACACGGCGCGACGACAAGGCGCTCATCAGCGTGGCAATCCCTGCCGAGGCCGTGCCACTGGTCGAGAAGTACAAAGGCCACCGCAGGGAGTACGCATTCAAGTTCCGCGAGCGTTACTCCACTCGGCGCGAGTTCTCCGCCGCGCTCAACAAGGGGCTGAAGGAGGTGGGCGAGGCCGTGGGCGTGGACGGCCTCCAGTTCTACGCCGCGCGGCACACATGGGCCACGGTGGCCGTTAACGAGGCCGGGGTGGACAAGTACACCGTCCACCAGGCACTGAACCACGTGGACGGCAAGACGGCCATCACCGACATCTATATCCGCAAGTCGTGGGAGCCGATCGACAAGGCCAACCGCAAAGTTCTTGACTATGTTTTTGGCGGTGACAAGAAAGTTGAGTAACTTTGCCAAGTCATTATTATTATAGATTTAATTGTTGAAGGCGTTTTGGTGTGTGATACATAGAAACGCTTTTTTTGTCGGCGTGTTCACGGTGTTCAATTCTGTTCACGGTGTTCATTCTTCTGCCGCGCTTAATCATAACAGCTATAACATGGTTCTAACCCATTCCGTACTGCTTCAATTCTGCGAGATTGAAGTAATATCTCTTCCTTGTCTATTTCATCACAATCCTTTTCACAGTGGTAATATTCACCATGTTCGTTGTAATAAACTGTCGTGTTGTCTGTAATGCCTTTCTCACAGGTGTAGAAAACGAACAAGCAGAATATAAGCCCTCCTGCAAGACCAGTTCTTTCTATCCATTTGTTTGAGTTGTTACCTATAAGTTTCGGCAAAACAACATCAAACACAAAAGGAAATAACCAAAAGCTCCAAAGCTGGAATAGCACTATTACCGGGGAGTCTGTTATTTCTAAACCACTCCACACGGTATATGTGATTGTGCAGAATGAAATGACAACTAAAAATCCGGCACACCCCCAAAGATTATCATTTTTTCCCATTACACCTATAATAAATAGTCACCAAAGGTTGATGTTTGCCACGCCGACTATCATGGCGTAGTCGTAAATTTCATTGACCGACAATTCGAACGGCATATAGCCATCCTCCTCATTGAAAGACACGCACCTTATCATTCCCTCGTTGTCAGAGGGCATGATTTTTTTTATTATGTATCCATCTGCTGTGGCGAGGGCATACACCTCTCCCCATTGGATGGCACGGATGTTTGCTTTGCGCATCGCCACCCACGCTCCGTGGCATATCGAGTGCATCGGGTCGCTGCGGTTTACCATGCTGTTGCCATGAGCGCGGACGCACCAAGTCTGACCATCAGGCTTTATCCACGGGAACGCGAAGTATCCGTCTGGGTTATTCGCTTCAAGCATACCGCCGAAACCTGACGGTGAACCGCACTCGAAATTTTCTTGCTCAAAATACGGAATGCCACCATCTGACTTTTCTTCGGTTTGCTCGGATTCTTTATTATTATATAAACAAAGTTCATTTAGTTTCATCTTAAGTTCATCTGAAAGCGGATAACGACCATTTATAACACTTGAAAGATAGCGTGGATTTACACCAGCCAACTCTGCAACACCTTGCTGTGTCGTGTTGTGTAAATATTTAATTCTATTTACAATTTCTTTAATTTCTTGATTCATAGGCTTCTAACATTATTTAACTATTTGAATATGAAAATTATTCATAATTAGTTTGTCAATTATGAAGAAAGTATATAATTTTGCACCCAGAATTAACAACGTTGCGTAATAGCATTGCTATAACAGTAATGCAAACTGCAAAATTATAAAAATATATGGAACCCGCAAAAAAAATTAAACGTTTCGCCCTCACAGAAACATTGAGGGCGATGTCTGTGGGGCAAGTCCTGCACCTGCTGTACAGGCAGGCCGCCCCGGAGGTCGTTGCCAACGCTGCTTTGCGTCTCCGCAAACGCGGCGATGGCGAGTGGGAGGTGCACCGCCGTGCTGGCGACAGCACAATTATAAGGATAAAATGACAACCGTCATCTACACCCCATACGTGTCGAGGTGCAACCCCGTATGCAAGGCTTGCCGCAGCGCGCGCAACGCCGTCAACGGCAGGTACTGCCTGACGCTGGGGATATATGTTGAATACGCAAAACTGCCGCCTTGCGGCAGAAAAAAAACGGAATAATGGCAACCATAACCATAAACCACAACGACCTGCAAGCCCTGCTCACAGCGGCGGCAGAGGCAGGGGCGGCAAGGATAGCGGCGATGCTGTCCCCGGAGGCCGACCTCATCAGCCAGCGGAAAGCTTACCAGCTTTTCGGCAGGGGAGTTGTGGAGGCATGGATTGAGCGCGGCCTCATCCGCCCCAAACGCGTGGGCGAGGCGGCAAACTCCAAGCGGCTGTACAGCCGAAGCGAGATGCACGCGCTCGCCACGGCGGACGATACAGCGTCCGCGATTGTAAGGCGGTACAACACGCGCAAGTAGTAACGCCGCCGAATCAAGCGCTCCTTGACATTGTGATTTTTCCGCTCCCAACCGCCGCCATCGGAGGCAGGGGGAGCGATGAGGGGAAACGGAAAGTAACGCAGGCAACAAGGCGGCGACGCCCGAGCCGCGCGAAAGGCCGGCACCCGACAAACCCTGACGGAAACAGGTTGCGAACGGCGGCGCACAAGTCCGCCGAGAGTGACTAACCATATAGGCACGCCCCGACAAACACGGCAACGTGGGTCCGACTCCCACCGGGGCAGCAATTATTAACCAACAAAAATTCTATCAAAATGAAAACTATCTGCAAAATGCTTCTCGGCATAACCATGTTCGTGGCTGTGCTGTTCATCTTGGGCGAGTGCGACGACACCGTCAAACTGCTGGTGTACAAGGCAGCAGCAGTTTTCACCCTGCTTGTGTGCGGCAGGGCTTGGAAACTCGTCGACGAGTTCGACAAAAAAAGTAGTACACACAACATAGGAGGCAACGGAGCGTGAGACCCACGCGAAAGCCATTAAACCGTTGAGGGCAGAAAAACACTGCGGCTGCAAGGGGCGGTCGTTTTTACTAACGCATAATTTGAGGGCCGCTCCCTTGCCGCGACTTTCCACCACAACAAGGATTAAGACTAACAAGCTTTGTTGCAGTATTCAGTCCCAAAGTTGCTGCACGTTCCAGCCGCCATCCACAACAACAAGGCATCGCGGCACATGGGGTGAAAGGAATTTCGGTGTGTCCTTCATGGGGGTTCGATTCCCCCTCGCCCCACAATTTTCGAGTGAATGGTTAATGGTTCAGCATATTCCGCGCCGTGACCCGTGAGGGCAGTGCGGCGCGGAAACAGAACTCAAAAAATGAATAGAAAGTGAATAGCGCCCGTCCCCAGCCGGGAGGCCAGAGGCGGGACACAGCCCGGAAAGACCCACGCGACTGGCGATGTGGGACGAAGATGCAGATGGCAATTCGCAACGTAGGTGAGCA
>JAFSYB010000140.1 GCA_017443765.1 Muribaculaceae bacterium
AATTCTCACTGCAGTTGCCGAGGTATATGGACTGGTGGACGAGGATCTCTATGATATCATCATCAACAGGACAGAACAAGTGGAGAACATGTTCACCGCTTTCAATCTAAAACAAGCAAGTTGAACTTGCGAAACTTAAATAATAATCCTTAAACATTATTTCTGAAGAATAGAGGTGTTGTTATCATCTTTTTCATCTTCGTCTTTGGGCTTCTTCCAGATGGCCCTAAGTGCACCAATAAGACCTGCAAAAAGAATAAGACCAAAGATTCCTGGGGTTGAGTGACCTGCATCACCACGCATACCAACAACTGCGGCAAAGAGCAAAAAGAATAGTACTACGGCTACAATTGTAACAAGGTGGGTTCTATAAATTGCAAAAATGAGATGAATGGTTTTGGACGTCTTGGGTTGCTTGCTGGCATCTTTTGCCTCAACTACTTGAACCGTAGCCCGCTACTGTTTCGCGCAGCTTGAGACAAAATCTACTCAGCAATCAATCCCAATACGACTCAAGCAATTTATAGAACCCACCACAACAATTTTAGAAAGTTGGCTCATAATTATTTCATTTGGTTCCCGATCAGTCCTCTCGGGTGTTAAATAACTAAAAGCGTGAACTGAATCGCCACACTTTGTTAGAAGGTCGTAGGAAACCCGAAGATAAAGATGTAGGAAATCGCAGCCCACGCTATAGCGTGAGAACCGCTTGGCTTCCTTGCATCTTCAGAAAATTTCCTACGTTTTCTAACACAAGAAAAAGCGAAACGCTCTTAATTTCAATACTTTACGGTCGTTTAGCCTATTATGACTTCACTTCCATGTTGCAAAGTTACGGATTATTTCGCTATATCGGCACAGAATGGTGCAAAAAAGTATCAAAAAGTCAAAACACGAGATGGCTGTCGAACTTCACTCCTCCTTCTACCATCTTTTTGAAAACACAAGAAACAACCGATTACAGTCTTTTGATTCATGAATCTGCCCGAGCTTCTGTAGCTTTGCCCGAAACCACATCCAGCCGATTAAGGTGGATTCACAACGTGAAAAGTTGCTCCCCCAAGAACCCGCTCCTGTTGATGACGGAAGTTTTCTTCTTGTTATCCCCGAATTTTTTGCCATTTTATTTTGTGGATTGAAACCGTATTTATAATTTTGCGGTAGAAAACGCGACAGGGGGTAGCCGGATTATCACGATTCCCTGTGTGGGGTTTTCCGCTTGTGGAGGGTGACCTGCCACAATACTAAGAAACTAATTGCGTAATATTGCGTTTGCAATCTATAATTTGGCCATTATGAAACGCTACCTTGACCCTAAAGCCGACTTAACGTTCAAGAAAGTCTTTGGCGAGCATAAGGATTTGGTCGTCAGTTTCTTGAACGCGCTTTTGCCGCTCGACGAGGCGCATCAAGTCACAACGATAGAATATCTGGTACCGGAAATGGTGCCCGAGAACCCGTTACGCAAGAACAGCATTGTCGATATGCGCTGCCAGGATGAGCTGGGTCGGCAATTCATCGTGGAAATGCAGATGCTGTGGTCGTCCGAGTTTAAGACACGCGTGCTTTTTAATGCTTCAAAAGCCTACGTGCGGCAATTGGACGCAGGCGAAAACTACAACCTGCTTCAGCCCGTTTATTCGTTGAATCTGGTCAACGAGGTGTTCGAGCCCGATATGGATGGATTCTATCATTATTATCAGATGGTTCACGAGCAGGACACGAAAAAGGTGATTGAGGGATTGCACCTCGTATTTGTCGAGTTGCCAAAGTTCAAGGCCCAGACAATGGTTGAGAAAGGTATGCAAGTGCTGTGGCTGCGCTTTATGACCGAGATTAATGAGCGGACAACCCAAGTGCCCGAAGAGTTGCTTGAGAGTCCTCAATTAAAAAAAGCGTTGGAAGTGGTGGAGCAATCGGCCTTTACCGATGCGGAACTTGCCGGATACGAGAAATTTTGGGACACCATACGTGTTGAGAAGTTGCTCTACAACTCAGCCGAAAGGAAGGGGCTTGCCCAGGGAATAGCCCAGGGAATGGCCCAGGGAATGGCCCAGGGAATGGCAGAAGGCCATGCCAAAGGAATTGCCGAAGGGCGAGCCGAAGGGGTCAACGAGGGCAAAATACTGGTTGCCAAGAATCTGTTGAAAATGGGGCTGACTGTTGAACAAGTCGCCGAGGCCGCACAGCTATCAATCAATCAGATTAATCAGATAATCAATTCAGCTACCGACAATAACACCGAAGAGGGCTGAATCAAAACCATTTCCCCTGATTAATCTCTAATCGTTTGTGGATACTAATCGTCTTTCTAGGCACGCAGACAGCTCACTATCAGATAGGTGATGATGGTCACCCACATCACTACGCCAAGGATGTTCTGCGTGTTGTCGCTTCATACTTAATCCGTATAATCCCAAAGATTCACATAATATCCACTCTAATGGCAATCAGCAGTGCCGCCTCTTTTTTTGACCTATAGCTCATTTTGCAGGCTGTAATAGGCCTTGCATATTGATAGACACTAACTTTGCAGGCATTTAAGCTACCCCAAAAAGCAAGGTTAGTATATTCAAAATGAGTTGCCAGGTGTGTGGCAGCACACACACGAAAAAGAATGGTGTACAACGCAAGGACAACAGTTGTATAAATGCCAAGACTGCGGCCACCAGTTCTGTGCCAGAACAGAGATTGGCGAAGTGGATTTGTGGTATGCCTACCAACCATAAAAGCCGACCTGCAATTTGTATTAAATACCTACTACGTGAAACCATCCTGCAGAATGAGCTATACGCCGAATTTTATGGTTGCTTCTCACTCAATGAGTTTGCACGTGTTCAGGCAGGATTATGGGGTTGCACCGCGTTCATAGAAGAGAAAAGAGTACCGGTAAGGGCACTCTCTGGCAAAAAATGGATATGCACCTTGTGGTGGCAATATCGCTTTTACGTTTTAGACTGAGCCTCGGGGCTATGCCTTATTGAATTTCTCCTTGGGCTGTTTGCAGCGTGGGCAACGCCAGGTGTCGGGCAGGTCTTCAAATGCCACTCCGTCGTTCTCGGCGGGGTCGTAGACATAGCCACAGACTGAGCATACATATTTGCCGCTCGCCTCCTTGCGCTCAAAGTTCACGTCGGCAAACACTGGCGGCACAGGATTGTCAAGGTCTATCACGCGCTTGGCCTCCAGGTTCTCGTAGCCCTCGGGCGTATGGGTGCTGCAATACACCGTGGGGTGGTTGCGCACAAATTCGCGCACACGGTCCAGTGTAACACGGGCGGCAGGCAGGTCATCGAAAACCACCGAGAGTTTGTTTTCATACAAGGCTTCGTCGGCGTAGGTGATGTCACCATGAAGCATGTAGAACAGCCCGTCATGCTCCACCACGACGATGCTGTTGCCCCGGGTGTGGCCCGTTGCCTTGATGAAGTAGACACCATCGGCCACCTGCTGGCTCTCGGGGAAGTTGTAGTACGGTCCGTCGGTAAAGCTCACCGGCACAAGGTTCGTAAGCCCTTGCAACTCGGCAGCGTCCATTTCGTCCTTGCTCACATAAACCTTGGCGTTAGGGAACGAGCGCAGCTCGCCGCTGTGGTCGGCGTGGCGATGAGTGAGCAGAATCTTGGTGACCTGCTCGGGACGATAGCCCAATGCGGCCAGGGCTTCCATATAGCTGCAGATATCCACCCCCGTAAAGGCGAGCGAGTTCTCGTCGGGGTTCTCCTCGGGTGTGCCTGCCGGGATTCCGGTGTCAACCAGTATCACTTCCGAGCCGGTATCTATCAGGTAATTCTGGAGGCTGCCGCGATAGCGGATGTTGCGGTCGTACTTCTCCATGCCATCCTCGCCACCGAAGATGAATGGTTGGGTATAAAACCCGTCACGTCTGAATTTTACTGCTTTGATTATCATTATTTTCTCCTTTTTTTAATATCAGATTATCCTCACACTATATCAAGCGCCACCATCAGCACGAAAGCGATGGCGACCACACTGCCACAGCGCCCTTCACACCCGATGGGCAACCGAGATGCGAGCGTTGCATCCGCCTCGACATCGTGTCGCGAATCTGGAACACGAATGGCGCGCCGAGCGCCGCGCCGACAAAGGGTGCCGTAAGGGTGCGGCCAAGCCCGTCCGTTAGTACTTGCCTATTCCGCTATGGGTACGAATTTTTCCTTCTTGCGCTTGCAACGTGGGCAACGCCACGTGTCGGGCAAGTCTTCAAACTTTGTGCCGGGAGGTATTCCCTGCTTAGGATCGCCCACTTCGGGGTCATAGACGTACTTGCAGGGACATTTCATCTTAGCCATAATCTTTTTTTCTGTATGTTAAGAAGAAAAAAAGGGGTGGCACTTATTTCATGTTTCAGAATTATAGCACGACCACCCCTTGATGAAATTGGTTCACTTTGCCGGTTCCCACTTGCAGCGGACGGGCGACACGATGGCCCCCTCTTTCTTCAGCTCGGCAAAAACCTTGTCAACGACCTTGCGGTCGAGCCCTGCCAGCTCAGCGACCTTACCTGCGTTCAGGGGGACACCAGCCTTGCGCATGACTTCAAGCACTTGTTCTTTTGCTTCCATAATGGTGTGGTTTAGAGTTGCATGAAAAGCCAGTTTTGAATACCAATTTTCTCAATGAGCTCAAGCTGCCCCTGCGACCAATAGAGGTCTTCTTCCTCATCGGCAAGGTAAGCCTTCATGATGTCGTAGGTGGTGGGGTCGTCACGGAGTTCGGCCATGCACTTGTAGAGCAGTTCAACGCCTTTCTCCTGAATGGCGAGGTCTGCCTTGATGTAGTCAGCGGGGGCGGCCACGAGCTCACGAGCCTTTGCGCCGTCGAACTTAACCTCGCCGCCGAGGTCAAGGATGCGGTCGACGAATTTCTCAACCCAGCCCATCTCCTCGTTGAAGTGGTTAACATACTTGTCGCCCAGCTTGCCGAATCCCTGCGACTTGAAAAGCTGTCCTTGCAGTTTGTGGACCAATGCACCCTCGGTGAGGCCCGTAACGAAGAACTGCAACGCTTCAATTGTTTTGTTCTTGTCCATATTGATGTTGATTTATTATGGTTGCTATTGCGCCGCAAAATTACCACAAAGTCGCAAAACGGCAAAAAATCCAACAAACCAATGATTATCCCAAACGAAACATTCATGATTTTTTTGTAAATTTGCCACGTGAACGATTTTTTATTGTCATGTATAATCTTCAGGACTACTATAACCAGTTCGGCAAGAAACACTTGAATGAATTGTGGAACGGCAAGATGGCGTGTGCCTTTTTCAACAGCACGCGCACATTGACAACCAATGAGCTGACCGAATCGCTCAATTGCTACACATTCACCCTGATTGTACGGGGCGAAATGTCGCTAATGAACGGAAACACCAAACTCTCATTTTGCGAGAATGACATCTACACTTACTATCCCGGCAGTTTGTTGCGCATCCTTGATGTGAGCGACGACTTCAAGGGGATTAGTTTGCTGGTTGACGAAAAAATGGCTCACAGCGCACAGGCTTTCCGCAATTTGTTGCGAGCCTCGATGATTCCCTTGTCACAGTTCGGTAAAACCAAATTGTCGCTGACAAGCGACGTTGCCAGCAGGGTTCAATCGGTCATGATGCTGATATGCGAATACATCTCCCAGCCGTTGTCGCTGAAAAACGAGATTTTGGAGATGCTTTACTCGGTGTTTATCGACGACTTGATTAGTATCCAGGCGTTTGAGAAAACACGCCTTTCCATTACGAAGCAAACAGAGGAGATATTCATCTCATTTTACGCGTTATTACAGAAAAACTTCATTACGCGGCATGACATTGGTTTCTATGCCGATGCGTTGAACATCACCACCACTTACCTGTCACGAATCGTAAAAAGCGTCTCGGGCAGGACTGTGGTCGGGTGCATCAACGAGATGCTGGCTGTCGAGGCGGTTTGGCTGCTCAAGTCCACCCCGCTCACCGTGGCGCAGATAGCCGACCGCCTGAATTTCTCAACTTCAGCGGCATTCAACAAGTTCTTTAAACGCATGAGAGGCTGCCCCCCGCTGTCGGTCAGGGATTACAGATGAACGTCCCGCCCATGCCAGGCTCTGCAAACGCCGGGATTGGGCGTTTGGGACTTAAAGGAACAAACGGCTCAAAAAAACAGGCTCTATAACGGATAGCATGGGTGGCTTCACTTAAATTCGCCTAATTCGTGCAATTCGCATTGAGTATGAATCACTCGCACTCTGCGACGCTTAGTTGGCCCTCTTCGGGGTCTTTGCCCGTCAATCTCACCAACCAAAACGAGATAGAAACACAAGGTTTGCCGATGCCGGCCCTTGGGGCGTTGGGAAATCGCTGATGCGCAAACAAAACTGGCACGAGTTTTCACAAATTCGCGCCAGCCAATTTTTTAGAGTATGAGAAAATTTACTTTATGTTTGCTTCACAAATTTCGATGCAAAGGTAATACATTCTTATTGAATGGCAAAATTTTCTGCGATTTTTTTCGATTTTTTTAAGAAAATATTCCAATCTCCAACCACGCGCCGCCGTTTTCAATTCAAAGCATCATCACAAAAAGTCATAAAATCACACGCGAACTGAATGGAATTACAATTTCTTGTGCCGGTCGAGTGCGGTATTGAAATAAGCGCAAAAAAAGGGCGTTTAATATACTGAAATAAGTAGTTTTGAGCTACATAGGTGATTTTATTTGCGAATTATTTGGAAATATTTCAGCGAATGAATTACATTTGCAATCCGAAAATTCAAGACTATATTTCTGCACCCCAATTTTCACTCTATGAGCAACCCCAAAATTGAACTCTCCGCGAGAGAACTGGAGGTATTGAATTTGCTCTCCTTGGGCTTCAGCAGCAAGGAAGTTGCCGAGAAATTGTTCATCTCGCCCAATACCGTAGAGTACCACCGCAAGCAGCTGCTTCGCAAGACCAACTCACGCAACGCCGCCGAACTCATTGGCAACGCGTTCCGCATGCGCTTGCTGCCGCTCGACATGGTTTAACTTAACGTTTTGGTGCAAGGCATGAGCCTGAAGCAGCCAAACTTTTCTTCTAATCTTGACCTCTTGCGATTCATGCAAGAGGTCTAATTGTTTGGGTACAAGGCTAAGCGGGTTGCGACGAGGTTCGGCGCAATAACGGAGTGGTGAGGCGGTGTCGTCCCTGGCGGTATTTGATGGCGTGATTGGGACACGAAGCGGCGCAGTTCCAGCACATCACGCAGCGGCTGTGGTCGATGGTGTGTTGGCCGGCACTCACGCAGCCGGCCTTGCACTCGCGCTCGCACGCGCCGCAGGCCACACACAAGTCGGGGTCGATATCGAGCTGCATCAGCGAGTACTGGCTCACGCCGCCCAGCACAGTGCCCACGGGGCAGACGGTGTTGCAGAAAGTGCGGCCACCGCGCCAGGCCATCCACATAATCGCCGCAAGCACAATCATCATCGCCAGCGCAGCCCCTCCCAGCAGCTGCTGCCACCACCCCCCCTCGCTATTAGGGGTGAGCATATAGGTGCTTACATTATAATATAAGGAGGTGGGGTCGCACAGCAGACTGATGCGCCGATAAGCGCTGTCGCCGGTCATGCTCACCGCCAGCAGCAACAGGGTGATGATGCGCAGGCGCCAGTTGCCGCATTCGTAGCGGTAAAAACCGTGTCCGCGATGTTGCACGCGCTTCGCGAGCCAAGCCACGGCATCCTGCAATGTGCCGATGGGACACGCCGTGGAGCAGTACACCCGGCCGAGCAGCATCGAGACCGCCAACCAGCCGACCAATGCCCCTAGCGAGACCCGCAAGACATCGAGGGTGAGCAGCCACGAGGGCTCAGTGCTGCCCAACCAAATGAGCGCGGTGGTGACTATCAGCACCGCCACGCTCAATACTATGCGAATCCATCGCAGGAGTTTCATCTTGCCGCTTTCTCAGAATGAGTTATTCGTGTAGTTGGCTATATTCAGATAAACGTCCATGTGATGGTACCCACCCCCTCGGTGGTCGTGTTCTTGGGTACCGAGAACGCACTTTTGGGCCACAGCGATTCCTGCTCACAGTAGCGCCGAACCTCGGGGTGGTTCCAAGCCTCGCCGCGACCAGACACGGCATTGGCTTGAATCACGTGTCCACGAGCATCGACGCGCACTTTCACCGTCACCGAGCCCGTCCACTTGCTGTGCGGCCGCCCCCAGCGTTCCAACGTGTAACCCACAAGGCCGCCAATACCCGGCTTTCCACTCACAGCCCCATTGTCGCTGTTGCCCTTGGGGTCGCCTTGCTTGCCAGTGCCCTTGCCCGTCGACTTGCCGAAGGCATCTTTCACGCGGTCGGATTTGGGAGTTGCGTCCTCGCCGCGCTTCACCTTGGTCTGCTTGTCGGCGGTCTTGGGTGTCTCGGTGGCGGGGCCGGTCTTCTTGGGCTTCTCCTCCTTGGGTTTCTCTTTTTCCTTCATGGGCGAGGGTTCCTTGGTGGTCACCTTGGGCGGTGCCTGCTTGGCAGGCTCGCCAGCGTCTTCCAGGTCATCGCCAGTCACGTTGGGCTCGGGTTCCACATTTTCGGCCTGTTCGGGCTGCGCGGTGTCGGTCTGGTCGCTCTCGGTGGACTCGGGCGTGTTGCCCAGCATCACGTATTCGCCGCCAAAGAGAATGCTGTCCTGCTTGAGTTCCACTTGGTCGGGCTCATCGGGCGGCCACTCGTAGTGCAGCCCACACGACACCATCAGGCCGAGTGTGAGCAGCACGATGAGCAGCGTAATCACCGATGCCGTGATTTGGTTCCTGCGATTGTTTTCCACGTTGCAGAGATTTAATTGAATTAGATTTCAGAAGTTGCTTCAGCAGGCTCATCGGCTGGAGTTTCGGGAGCTGCAAAGTTTTGCGAGGCGGGCTTGGTTGCCAGCACAATCTTCACACCGGCTTGGGAACCCTTGCTGAGGATGTCCACAATCTTGCCGTAGGGCACCACCTCGTCGGCATAAAGGGCCACAAACTCATCGGGGTTAGCGGCCTTGAGAGCCGTCATGAATCCCTCGAGTTGTTCGATGGGCAGCGGCGTGAGCTCACTCTGGCTGTTGCCATCTTCCTGCGTGGTGTACATGTCCATGTCCTTGTCGATATAGATGCGCGTGGTGGGCTTGAGAGCCGTCTGCTGGCTGCTTTGCGGCAGGTTCACCTCAAGGGCCGACGGGAACACAAACGTGGAGGTGACCATGAAGAAGATGAGCAGCAGGAAGATGACATCGGTCATCGAGGCCATGCTGAACATCGCCAGGGTTTGGTGTTGTCTCTTGAGTGCCATAGCGGTAGTTGCGTTACTTTGCCGGCTCGTTGAGCAGGTCCATAAACTCCATCGTCTTGCCCTCGAGCTTGTTCATCACCTTGTTGACGCGCGAGGTAAGGTAGTTGTAGGCAAACAGTGCAACGATGCCCACGATCAGACCCGCCACGGTGGTGACGAGAGCCTGGTAGATGCCGCTGGCGAGAATGGTGACGTTGCTCTGGCTGCCAGCACTGGCCAGCTGGAAGAAAGCCTGCACCATACCGGTCACGGTGCCCAGGAAACCAATCATCGGAGCGCCGGCGGCTGTGGTGGCCAGCCAGGTGAAGCCTTTCTCAAGCTTGGCGATTTCCATGTTTCCCACGTTTTCAACCGTCACCAGCACATCGTTCATCGGGCGGCCAATGCGGCTCACCCCCTTCTCAATCATGCGGGCGTAGGGAGCCTTGGTCTGGCGGCACAGGGCCATGGCATTGTCAATCTCGCCGTTGTGGATAAAATTCTTGATTTTTTCCATAAACGCGGCATCGGTGCGCGAGGCACCGTTGATGGCCAGCAGACGCTCAAAAAAGATGTAAATGCTCACTAACGCCAGCAACGCCAGCGGAATCATCAGCCAACCTCCGGCCATGGTCAAGTCCCACACCGAGAGGTCTTTCACGACAGGTTCTGCCGCCTGGGGGGCAGCGGCCGCCACGGCGGCGGCGGTGGTGTCGGCAATTTGCTTTACTGCGGTGTCTGCCGCCGTGCCAACTTGGGCAATAATCAAGTTTAAGGGAGTCATATTGGGGTAATGTGTTATGAGTGATCAGTGATGAGTTATGAGTGATGGGTGATGAGTAATCAGTGATGAGTGATGAGTAATAAGTGATGAGTTATGAGTAAAGGCGTTTGCACCTTACTGCAGGGCTTGCTTGTAGGCTTTGATGGCTGCCTCCAGGCCCATATAGAGGGAGTCGGCAATGAGCTGGTGTCCAATGGAGACCTCGCTCAGCTGCGGGATGTGCTGATGGAAAAAGGGCAGATTCTCCAGGCTCAGGTCGTGTCCGGCATTGAGCCCCAATCCCATCTGTCGCGCTGCCTCGGCCGCCGCCAGATAGGGGGCAATGGCCTGCTCGGGGTCGCTCTTGAAGTTGTGTGCGTAAGGGCCGGTGTACAGCTCCACGCGGTCGGTGCCCGTGCGTGCCGCCTGACGGATGTTGTCGAGGTCGGTACCCACAAAGATGCTCACTCGTATGCCCACCTCGTGCAGGCGGTCGACCACACTGGCGAGGAAGTCCAAGTGCGGAGCCACAATCCAGCCCGCCGACGACGTGAGCGCGTCGGGGGCATCGGGCACCAGGGTGACCTGTGTGGGCTTGACCAACAGCACCAGCTTCAAAAAGTCCTCGCTGGGATAGCCTTCGATATTGAATTCGGTGCGGATGAGCGGCCGCAGCTTGAACACGTCCTCGCGGCGGATGTGCCGCTCGTCGGGGCGCGGGTGCACGGTGATGCCATCGGCTCCAAACCGCTCGCAATCGGTGGCCACCGTTTCCACACAAGGCACATTGCCGCCTCGCGCATTGCGCAACGTGGCAATTTTATTGACATTTACACTCAGGTTGGTCATCTATTCTTTGTATTTTATAGTCGATATATGAACGCAGATTGCGCTTTTTATTGTACTTTTGCAAGGCGAAATATATGCCTATGGTCTCACAAATCGAGCAAAGTTAGTGCGTTTTCGCGAGATAAAAAAGAAATTTTTAGCAAAAATGGGCAAAAGGCGCGATTTTTGCGAACTGTTAACGGTCAAGAACAATGAGAACAGCGATTTTCGGGAACGAATACCAGCCGCAGCATGCAGCCGACATTGCCCGGTTGCTCGACGCCCTGCTCCGCCACAAGGTGGAGGTGTGGGTGGAGCGTGAGTTCAGCGTTTTTCTACAGCAAGCCGGCGTGAGCCAAACGGCGGCACTTCCCACATTTGCCAGTCAACAGTTGCCGCCAAACGCGGGGCTGGTAATCAGCTTGGGGGGCGACGGCACGTTCCTGAACACAGTGATGTGGGTGGGCGAGCGCGAACTGCCCATTGTGGGCATCAACACCGGCCACCTGGGCTACCTGACGGCATACCGTCTCGATGAGCTGCCCGATGCGGTGCCAAGCCTGCTGACGGGTGACTACGACCTTGAGGCGCGCATCATGCTTGAGGTGCGTTGCACAGCGGCGAAAATCGACCATCCATTTGCCCTGAACGACATCGCCATCTTGCGTCACGATACCTCGGCCATGCTGGAGCTTGAAACCCAGTTGAGCGGCGTGCCGCTCACCACCTACAAGAGCGACGGGCTTATCGTGAGCACGCCCACCGGCTCCACGGCCTACAACCTGAGTGCCGGCGGCCCCATCATTGCTCCGCAGGCGCAGTGCGTGGTGCTCTCGCCCATCTCGCCACACTCGCTCACCATGCGCCCGTTAGTGGTGCCCGACAATGCGGTGGTCACCGTCACCACACGCTCCCGGGCCGGGAACTACCAGGTGAGCATCGATGGCGAGGTGCACGTGTGCCCCACAACAAGCAGCGTCACCATTCGCAAGGCACCCTTCCGGGCCATGGTGGTGCAGCCGCGAGGACACGATTTCGCCGCCACCCTGCGGCAAAAACTCCACTGGGGTGGATGAGCGGAACCACATGGAAAGTAGACAATACGGTATTTTTTAGACAAAAGAACAATATGAACATAATTTTAGACATAAAATTTGGATATTATTTTTCGTGATTATTTTTGTTCTTATGTCTAACACGCTGCGATTTTATTACTTTTTACGTAGATTCTCCTATCCCGTTTACTGATGACACAAAAAGAGAATATTGCTATGAAACGAACCCTGTTCACGCTTGTGCTGCTTTGGCTCACAACGATGGCTGCTGTGGGGCAGGTGGGCGACTTGCCGCGTTCCACGCCTGCCGCCCAGGGCATCGAGCCACAGGCGTTGGCGCGCTTCATCGAAGCCTTGATGGCCGTGCCCGAGACCGATATTCACCATGTGATGGTGGCACGCCATGGCCATGTGGTGGCCGAAATGCACCCGGCGCCGTTTCGGGCACAGGACGGTCACACGCTCTACTCGGCCAGCAAAACGTTTGCCTCGATGGCCGTGGGCATCGCCATCGACGAGAACCGCCTGCGGCTCACCGACCGCGTGGCCACGTTCTTTCCCGAACAGCTGCCCGACACCATCACGGCCCGCCTGGCTCAGATGACCGTTGCCGACCTGCTCACCATGCGCAGCGGTGTAAAACCCGACTGGACGATGCGCAACAACGAGAGCGACTGGGTGCGTTCGTGGCTTGCCAAGCCCGTCGATGATGAGCCGGGAACGCGCTTCCAATACGACTCCATGTGCACCTTCATGCTCTCGGCCATCGTGCAGCGCGTCACCGGGCGCACGATGCTCGACTATCTGAACGAGTACTTGTTTGGCCCCATGCACATCACCCAGGCGGGCTGGGAGCAAAGTCCCGACGGCATCAACACAGGCGGATGGGGGTTGCACTTGCAGGCCGAATCGCAGCTCAAACTGGGCCTCCTGCTGCTGAACGGCGGCAAGTGGCAGGGGCGCCAGCTGGTTCCTGCCGAGTGGGTGGCCGAGGCCATCACCCCGTGTGCCGACTTGCACCCCGGCGAGACACCCACCGAGGGCAACCAGGGCTACGGCTACCAGATTTGGGCCAGCAAGTGGCCGGGCAGCTACCGGGCCGACGGAGCCATGGGACAATACATCGTGTGCGTGCCCAGCGCCGACCTTGTGGTGGTTATCAACCAGGCCAGCGCACACGGCCACGACGTGCTGGGTTGCATCTGGAACCACCTCATGCCTGGCGTGAGCAACGGGGAGCCGCTCAACGCCACAGCCAGGCAGCAACGGCAACTGGAACGGCTGTGTGCCACCGCCGAACTGCCCACCAGGGTTAAGCACGGCAAGAAACTTCCATTCACCGGCGAAGTGACCCTGGGCGACAACCGGCTGGACATCAAAAGCATTCTCATCGACGGCAGCACGATTAGCTTCACCTATACCGATGGCCGCACCGAGCCGATGACTTTGGGGCGCGAGCAGTGGGCCTACACCCGGCTGCAAGGCAACCCACCCTACTCCATCAAGGCACTGAACCGCTTTGGCGGCCTTCACGGCCCATTCCACGTGGCCACCCGCTGCGGCTGGTCGGCTGACGGGGTGTGGACAGTGACACTGCGCTATGTGGACTGGATCAACGGCATCACCCTCGCTTTCGACACCGCCGCAGGCACCATCACCATCAACGACAACTGCGACCGCACTCACCCACAAACAGTGCGATACGAGTTCAAATAGGTATAGGTGGAGGCTGTAGCCTGTTCAACACATTCCCACAACGCATAATCTTCTTGCGGAACTTGACTAAAAGGACATAAGAACATAATTTTTAGATCTTTATTAATCATAGTGTTAGCTTATACACAATTTTGTCTTTCTGTTCTTTTAGTCTATTCACTGCCGATTTTTTAGGTTAATATTCACATACCTTTGTCGCTGTTTCAATTTTTAGTAGTAACTTTGCAGTTTGGAAACTCTATAAGACGAGATTATGAGCAAGAACAAGAAAGAGAGCAAACCATCGTTCCCGCTTGGGAAACTGAACATGATTTTGATGGCATCGTGCCTGGCGCTGATTGTGATTGGATTCGCGCTGATGTCGGGCAGTGCCAACGAGGGCGAGACGTTCAACAACGCCATTTTCGAGAGCCGCCGCACCACCGTGGGCCCGATGATTGCCCTGCTGGGCTTCGTGCTGATGGCCCCGGCTATCCTGTGGCGTCCCAAACGTAGCGACAACGACAAGCCCGAAAAGTGATGGACTGGTTACAGGCGATTGTCATAGCCATTGTGGAGGGACTCACCGAGTTCCTTCCGGTGTCGTCGACGGGACACATGATCATCACCGAGAACATGCTTGGCGTTGACATCAACAACAAATTTGTGAATGCGTTCACCGTCATTATCCAGTTTGGAGCCATCTTGTCGGTTGTGGTGCTGTATTGGAAGCGCTTTTTCCGTTTCGGCAAGGTGGAGCCAGGTGTGACTGGCTGGCGTGCTTTGCTTCAAAAATACGACTTCTACTGGAAGCTGCTTGTGGCATTCCTTCCAGCTGCTGTAATCGGCCTGGCATTGGGCGACTTTATCGAGGGTTTGATGGGCAATGTGTGGGTGGTGGCGGCCATGCTGGTAGGCGTGGGTGTGCTGCTGCTGTTTGTCGACAAGTGGTTCGACCGCAAGGAGGACAACCCGCTCACCGAGCGGCGGGCGTTCACCATAGGCCTGTTCCAGTGCATTGCCATGATTCCCGGCACCTCGCGCTCGTTTGCCACCATAGCCGGCGGCATGCAGCAGGGCCTCACGCGCAAGACAGCCGCTGAGTTCTCGTTCTTCCTGGCAGTGCCCATCATGGCGGCCGCAACGGGTTACGAGCTGCTCAAGATGCTCCTCAAGCCCGAATTCCGCGAGGTGCTTGCCCAGAACCTTGATGTGCTTCTCATCGGGTGCGTGATGGCATTCATTGTCGCGATTTTGGCCATCAAGTTTTTCATCTCTTTTCTTACGAAATATGGTTTCAAGGCATTTGGCTGGTACCGTATTATCGTGGGTGGGGTGATTTTGGCGTTGTTATTGACAGGACACACCTTGCAAATGGTGGACTGATATTGATTAAATGATTTACCCATGCCGCTCAACCCGATAGCAGGCGAAATATTTTGCATTGACAAGCCGCTGGAGATGACGTCGTTCATGGCGGTGAAGCGTGTGCGCTCGCTGCTGTGCCGCCGCCTGGGCGTGAAGCGGCTTCACGTGGGCCATGCCGGCACGCTCGACCCGCTGGCCACCGGCGTGCTGCTCATCTGCACCGGCCGCAAGACCAAGCTCATCGAGCAGCTGCAGGGCGGCGTGAAGGAGTACACCGCATGGATTCGCCTGGGCGAGACCACGCCATCGTTCGACATGGAAACCGCCGTTGACGCGCATTACCCCTGGCAGCACATCACCCGCGAGCTGGTGGAGCGAGTGCTGCGCGAGCAGTTCACCGGAGCCATCGAGCAGGTGCCGCCGGCGTTCTCGGCCTGCAAGGTCGATGGCAAGCCCGCCTACAAGCTCGCCCGCAAGGGGCGCGATGTGGAAATCCGCGCCAAGACGCTGGTTATCGACGAAATCGAGGTACTCGAGTGCGGGCTTCCCGCCGAGCCGCTGCTCACCGTGCGTGTGCAATGCAGCAAGGGCACCTACATCCGCGCCCTGGCACGCGACATCGGCGTGGCGCTGGGCAGCGGGGCGCACCTCTACGGCCTGCGCCGCACCCGCGTGGGCGACATCGGAGTGGAGCAGTGCGAGCAGCTCGACGCCCTGCTCGACCACCTGGCCAACGAAGACTACGTGCCGCCAGAGCAAGCCCTGGCCGAACTCCTTGAGCAGGAGCGTATTGCCAACCGCCAGCGCGCCGCCGAACTGAACGCCCGGCGAAATCAATAACGTCGAAGCACGAGACCGAAAGTGGTGTTCCTCTTGAAATAGGCATCAGCAAATGTTCAAATTTCAACCCATACTCAGGAGTGTGCTGTGGGGCGGCAACCGCATTGCCGCCTACAAGCAGATTGAGACCGAGCTTCGCCAGATTGGCGAGAGCTGGGAGATTTCGGGTGTCGAGGGACACGAGTCGGTGGTGGCCAGCGCGCCCGATGCCGGGCTCACACTGCCCGAGCTTGTGGCCAAATACCGCGACAAATTGGTGGGCGAAAGCGTTTATGCGCGCTATGGCAATGAGTTCCCCCTGCTGGTAAAAATCATTGATGCCGAGCGCGACCTCTCGCTGCAAGTGCACCCCGACGACATACTGTCGGCGCGCAGGCACGGGTGTCCCGGGAAAACCGAGATGTGGCACATTATTGAAGCCGCGCCAGGGGCACAAATCATTGCCGGCTTTGAGCGCGAGGTGAATCCCGGCGACTTTGAGCGCATGGCCCTTGACGGCAGCATCATGCGCGCCGTGCGCCACTACGCCTCGCAAGCCGGCGACACATTTTTTCTGCCGCCAGGCACCATCCACAGCATCGGCGCAGGCAATTTGCTGGCCGAAATCCAACAAACCAGCAACATCACCTATCGCGTGTATGACTATCGCCGCCGCGATGCGCTCGGCAACCAGCGCGAGCTGCACACCGACCTGGCTCGCGAGGCCCTCAATTTCGGCATTGGCGGCGAGCACAAAGTGCTTGCCACCGGCAGCCGGTTGGTGGCCTGCGAGCACTTTGTGGTGGAGCGGCTGTCGGTGGATGGACGGCTGTCGCTGCCATGCGCCGGCATTGACTCGTTTGTCGTGCTGATGTGCATCGGCGGCGAGTTGCGGGTGAGCTGCGAGCAGCCGCTAGCCGAATGCGCCAGCCAAATGGCACTGTACACTGGCGAGACCCTGCTGCTGCCAGCCTGCGCCAAACAGGTCGCCATTGCTGGCCAGGCAACCGCACTCGCCACGTGGGTGCCAACAAAAAAATAACGCGCCTGAGTTGGCCATATCACTAAAAAAATGTAATTTTGCAACCCAATTGGGGTGTATTGGCCTGCGCGATGGCAGTCAACCCACCTCGCAAAAATGAAACTGCACGAGATGAAATTATCAGAATTCGACACCGGGATGCCCAAGGAGCTTATCGCTTCGCATCCCGCCCCCAATCGCGATGAGTCGCGCATGATGGTTCTTCACCGCACCACCGGCGAGGTGGAGCATCGCGTGTTCAAGGAAATCCTGAACTATTTCGAAGCCGGCGACACCTTTGTGTTCAACGACACGCAAGTGTTCCCCGCGAAGCTCTACGGCAACAAGGAGAAAACCGGCGCACGCATCGAGGTGTTTCTCCTTCGCGAGCTCAACCCTGAGAACAAGCTGTGGGACGTGCTTGTGGAGCCCGCCCGCAAAATCCGCATTGGCAACAAGCTCTATTTCGGCCTCGACGATTCGATGGTTGCCGAAGTGATTGACAACACCACCTCGCGCGGCCGCACGCTGCGTTTCCTCTACGACGGCCCGCACGACCGGTTCAAGGCCGAGCTGTATGCACTGGGCAACACGCCGCTGCCCTACTACATCGAACGCGAGGCCAAGCCCGAAGACGCCGAGCGCTACCAGACCATCTTCTCGCGCAACGAGGGAGCAGTGGTAGCCCCTGCTGCCGGCCTTCATTTCTCGCGTGAGCTGATGCGGCTCATGGAAATCCGCGACATTGAGGCCGAGTTCATCACACTGCACATTGGTTTGGGCAGTTACCGCGACATTGATGTGGAAGACCTCACCAAGCACCGCATGGACAGCGAGCAGCTCGACGTGCCAGAGGCACTCACCGACCGTGTGAACGCACGGCGCGAGGCCGGTAACAAAATCTGCTGCATCGGCACCTCGGTGCTGCGTGCTTTTGAAACCGCCGTGGGCATGAACGGGCACATCAAGCCCTACACCGGCTGGACCAACAAGTTCATCTTCCCACCCTACAAGTGCACTACGTGCGATGCCCTGGTGACTAATTTCCACATGCCCTACTCCATCATGCTGATGAACGCGGCGGCATTTGCCGGCTACGACCAGCTGATGAATGCCTATCAAGTGGCCATCAAGGAAAAATACCGCTTTGGAGCCTACGGCGATGCCATGCTTGTCATCGACTGAGCCGCCCTGCCGTCGTGATGTTTCGGATTGTGAAAGGTTAAAAAAAATCCTAAAATCCCTTGCCGATTTCAATAGGAATAATTAATTTTGCAACAACATTCAAGACGAAGGGTTTTTGACCTGACAATTATTTTCTAAGAATATACATCAAATCATTTTTTGTAGCATCCTTGGGAAGTCCTGCTGCGAAGCCCGGCTTCCTTTTTTTGTGCGTGCACGCAACATCGTGCCGCAAGGGCAGCAGGCTGACTAACAGGCTAACCGACATCTTTTGCCCTTCAATCATGAACCAAGCCTGAGCGCGTTCCCGCTGTTGCGGGTCGCACCCAGGCTTGGAAAAACAGTGCTTGGCAGTGTGTGGGCGAGTTCTAATGATTGCGAAAGTGAAAAGGTGCTGGGGGCGCTTGCCGGCAGATTGTGCCCGAACTGGTGGATTTCGCCCAAATTGAGTCAGCGTCTGCTCGGCAATCAACCGCAATTCGGCTCAAGCAATTCTTGGAACCCACGTTTTTACTGAATCTCTATCACCTTGCTCTCCTTCTTGAGCTCCTCGGGCTTCGTCTTGGGAAGCACCACCTTGAGCACACCGTGCTCGACAGTGGCCACAATGTGCTCGCGGTCCACATCGTCGGGCAGGAGCAGCGTCTGGTGGAACGATGTGTAGTTGAACTCGCGGCGCAGGTAGTGCCCGTCGTCGGGTTTCTGCTCGGTTTGCACCTTCTTCTCCAAAGCCACCACCAGGTTCTCGTCCTCGTCGAGCGTCACCTTGAAGTCGTCCTTGGTCATGCCGGGAGCGGCCAGCTCCACGTCGTACTCGCACGGCTTCTCAATCACATTGATGGCCGGGGCCGTGCTGTTCACCTTGCTGGGAAGGAAGTCGGTGTCGAAAAAGTCATTGAACACGCTGGGTAACCACCCCTGGTTTCTACGAGTAAGATACATAATTAAAATCTCCTATACTTTAAATGTTAAACAATCCTTTCTTTTGTCGCCGCCGCCTTGGTGGACGGTGCATCGGCATTCACCACAACATATTGCAAACCCAGTGCCAAGGCCAATCCGACTATAAAATAATGTCAATTTGTCATAATATAATGACAAATTGACATATAACACCCATACATACTGCCATATTGCCATACAACACCAAATTAAATCTCCGTTCAGGGTCATGAGGGAGCCGACCGTGCATTTGCACAATCGCCAAATGTTTCGTAACTTTGCCCGTTCAAACCGATAAAACCATTCGCACAATGAAAATAGTAGTTCTTGATGCCTACACGGGCAATCCCGGCGACCTGTCGTGGCAACCGATGCGCGAGCTGGGCGACCTGGTGCTTTACGACCGCACGCCGGCCGACTTGGTGATTGAGCGCGGACGCGAGGCCGACGCGATCTTGATCAACAAAATTGTCATCACCCGCGAGATGATCGAGCAATGGCCTCGGCTGCGCTACATCGGCGTGATTGCCACCGGCTACAACATCGTGGACATCGAGGCCGCACGCGACCACGGCATCGTGGTCACCAACGTGCCGGCCTACAGCACGCCCAGCGTGGCCCAGCTGGCCATAGCACACCTGCTCAACATCTGCTGCCAGGTGCAGCACTACACCGACGAGGTGCGCGACGGCATGTGGAGCCGCTGTCCCGACTTCAGCTTCACCGACACGCGCTTGATGGAGCTTGCCGGCACGCGCATGGGCATTGTGGGTTTCGGGCAAATCGGCCAGTCCGTGGCGCACATCGCCACGGCACTGGGCATGACCGTCACCGCCTTTACCAGCAAGGCCGCCGCCGACCTGCCGGCAGGCATCGACAAGGCCGAGAGCCTCGACGCCCTCCTGACCGAGGCCGACGTGGTGAGCCTGCACTGCCCGCTCACCGCCGACACACGCGGCATGATCGACGCACGGCGGCTGGCCCTGATGAAGCCCACCGCCATCCTGCTCAACACCGCTCGCGGTCCGCTCGTCGACGACCAGGCACTCGCCGACGCCCTGCACCAAGGGCGCATCATGGCTGCCGGCCTTGACGTGATGGGCCAGGAGCCGCCCGCAGCCGACAACCCGCTGCTCAACGCACCCAACTGCTATTTCACCCCGCACATCGCCTGGGCCAGCGCCGAGGCTCGCGCACGCCTCATGGTGGTCATCACCCGCAACCTCAAGACCTTTATTGAGGGACACCCGGAGAATAAGGTGAATTGAGATGCGAGATGCCAAAAGCAAGAAGCGAGATGCTGAGTGTGCCGCAACGCTGTTGTGGCCTGGCGCATTGCGGCATCGTGCATCGTGCATTGCTCACGGCGCTTTGCTGCTGGTGCACTGCGTCCTGTGCCTACTGCTGGCAGGCTGCGCCAACATCGGCTCGCCCGAGGGTGGGCCGCGCGACTACACACCGCCCCGCGTGCTGCGAACCTCGCCCGAAATGGGAGCGGTGAACGTTACAAGCAACAAGGTGGAAATCACCTTCGACGAGATTGTCAACATCAAGGACCAGCAGAAAAAGGTCATCGTCTCGCCCGTGCAGCACGACCCGCCGCTCATCCGCGCCCTGGGCAAGAAAATCACCGTGGAGCTGCGCGACACGCTGCTGCCGGGCACCACCTACGTGATTGACTTCTCGAACGCCATCGAGGACAACAACGAGGGGAACCCGCTCGACGGCTACGCCTTCACGTTTTCGACCGGCCCCGAGATTGATTCGCTGCGCGTGTCGGGCATCGTACTCCGCGCCAGCGACCTGGAACCCATGCAGCATGTGCTGGTAGGCTTGCACAGCAACCTGAGCGACACCGCGTTCAGCCGGCTGCCCTTTGAGCGCGTCACCCGCACCAACGACCTGGGGCAGTTCACCGTCATGGGGCTCAAGCCCGGACGTTACCACGCCTTTGCCCTCAACGACGCCGATGGCGACTACCGCATGGCACGCACCGAGGATATAGCCTTCCTCGACGAAGTGCTCATTCCCACCACGGCAACGTTTACCTCGCAGGACACCACGTTCACCTTTGACCACCGCGTGGACACCGTGGTGCAGGCCGAGCACACGCGCTACCTGCCCGACGGCGTGCTGCTGACGATGTTCAACGAGGGCTACGAGCAACTCTACCTGCGCAAGGCATCGCGACCCAGTGCGTCGAAACTGCTGGTGCAGTTCGGTGCCGCCATCGACACCCTGCCCGAGCTGCGCTTGTTGCAGCCCCAGCTTGCACGCAGCGACTGGAATCGGCTGGAACGCACCGCCCGGGGCGACTCGCTGGTCTATTGGCTCACCGACTCGACACTCATCAAGGCCGACACCCTGATGGTGCAGATGCGCTATCAGGGCGTCGACAGCACCGAGCGCATCGTTTGGCACACCGACACCGTCCGATTTGGCTACCGCAAGCCGCGCTACCAGGTGAAACTGGAGGAGGAAGAACAAAAGGAACGCGAGAAACTCCAAGGGGAATTGCAGCACTTGCGCGACCAGCTGGCCGCCGGCAAACCGGTGGAGGAGGCCGATATCCGCGACCTGGAGAAACAACTCGAGGTGCCCGTGCCCAAGCTCAAGCTCACAGCAGTGAAAAGCGGCACGCTCGAGGTGACCGACACCATCAAACTCAAAGTGGACGCGCCCATTGCGGCCATTGCCCCCGGCGGCTTCCACATAGAGATGAAGCGCGACACATTGTGGGTGCCGATGGCCGGTGTGCCCGAGCCGCAGCCCGCCAGCGAATACGACCTGTTCACCTACAGCCTGCCCATGGCGCTCACGCCCGATTCCACCTACCGCCTCACCGTCGACTCGCTGGCCATGACCTCGGTCTACGGCTTGGGCAACGACCCGCTCACCGTGGAGCTGAAAGTGCGCGCACTTGAGGAGTATGCCAACCTCACCCTGCGCGTGAACGTGCGCGACAGTGCCTTTGTGGAGCTGCTCGACGGCACGGGCAAGGTGCAGCGCACCGTGCCCGTGCAGGGCGGCGTGGCCGCGCTGCCCAACGTGCTGCCCGGTGCCTACTACGCCCGGCTCACCCTCGACAGCAACGGCAACGGACGATGGGACACCGGCAACTACGCCCAGCACCTGCAACCCGAAGAAGTCTATTACTACCCCAAGACCCTGAAACTGCGCCGCAACTGGGACGTGGAGCAGCAGTGGAACATCTACGAGACCGCCCTCGACCTGCAAAAGCCCGAAGCCATCCGCAAGAACAAACCCGAAAAGCGCAAAAACGCGCTCGAACCCGATAAGAAGAAAAAGAAACCTGGACAAAACGGCGAGGAAGACGAGGAAGAGGAAGACGAGTTCAACTCGCAAAGCTTCGGCCGCGACACCTACAGCGGCAACAAATACCGCGACTTCCAAAACCAAAGGAGATGAGCTGCGAGGAAAAGCCTCCCGAACCGCTCCTAAATGACTGACTTCTTGAGACCGAAAACAGGGAACCAAGTAGCGAAAACCAAGTGAGATATTGATTGTTGGAGCATGGCGAAACGCCGTCTCGCTCCCCACCACCCACCACCTGCCACCCACTATGTTCACCCAACTTTGTAACTGGATTATCGCTGTGAGCGATGCTGTGTGCAACTATCCCGAGTTCCTGCTGCTCATTGGCGGCGGGTTGTTCCTGTTCTGCTACTCCGGTGCCGTGCCGTTGCGTTGGCTGGGTCGCGCCCTGCGTGCCTTGCGTGCCCGGCAGGCCGACGACGCAGGCAAAGACACCGGGCAAATCAGCTCGGTGCAAGCCCTGCTCAGTGCCATTGCAGCCACCGTGGGCATGGGCAACATTGCCGGGGTGGCCATCGCCCTGGTCATGGGCGGCCCGGGGGTCATCTTCTGGATGTGGGTGAGCGCCCTGGTGGGTATGGCCACCAAGTTCTTCGAGGGAGCCTTGTCGATTATGTACAAGGGGCGCGACACGGCCGGCGAGGTGCAGGGCGGTCCCATGTACATCATCACACAGGGCATGGGAGGCAAATGGCGGCCGCTGGCTGTGGCATTCTCACTCTTCGGCCTGGTGGGTACGCTGTGCTTCATGCAGGCCAACCAGCTTGTGGAGAGCGTCACCACCGTGTTCACCACGCCCATGGGCATTGCCGACACCACCCTGCTGCGCTTTGGCATGGGCGTGGTGATGATGCTGGTGGTGGGAGCCGTGGTGCTCGGTGGCATCAAGCGCATCGCGCAATGGGCCTCGCGCATCGTGCCGCTCATGGTAACACTCTACCTGCTGCTCGTGCTGGCCGTCATTGTGATGAACCTCGACAAGCTGCCGGGCGTGTTCGCCTCGATATTCGCCGGCGCGTTCACTTTCAAGGCTGGCTTTGGCGCGTTTGCGTATGTGGCGGTGGTCGGTGCCCGGCGGGCGGCCATGGTCAACGAGGCCGGTGTGGGTACGGCCTCGATGATGCACGGTGCCTCGAAGAACACCGACCCAATCCGCGAGGGACTCATCGCCATGCTCGGCCCGGCCATCGATTCCGGCCTGGTGTGCACGCTCACCGCCATACCCATCCTGATTGCCGGGCAATACGCCGGCATGACCCAAGTCAAAGGGCTCTTCATCGCCCTCAACTCCTTTGGCGCACTGCTGCCCGGCGTGGGACACTACCTGCTCATGGCCATCGTGTTCTGCTTCGCCTTCAGCACCATGTTCTCCTACAGCTACTACGGCCTCAAGTGCGCCAATTTCCTCTTTGGCGCTCACCGGGCTAAATACTACAACTACTACTATTTGGCCATGATTGTCGTGGCCTCCGTGATGCCGCTCGACGCCCTGGTGGGGCTGATGGACCTGGCCTTTGCACTGATGGCCCTGTGCACGATGATTGCCCTGGTCGGCCTGGCACCGCGTGTCAAGAAATTGATGAAAACCGCCGCATGAACACGCCCCAGGCTCCCCAGCGCGTGAACCCTGCCACCGAGCTGGCCCGCCAGCGCACACTCCTGCAAATGGAGTGGGAGCACGAGCGCAACGAGCACAGGCGACTCACCGAGCTGATGGGCATCGACCGCCGTGTGCGGCGCGGCGACTGCTGGTACCCCGCCCACACCGGGCGCACCTACTACAACTCACTCAACCAGTTGGTGCTCGAGGTCACCCGCGAGAGTGCCAGCGACGACACCAACCCCGATGCCGAGGCCGACCACAACTTTGAGTACGGCCGGCAGGTAACATTCTTCCACCTCACGGGCATCGACGACATTGCCTATCACAACTTCACGGCCACCGTGAGCCGCGTGGAGGGCGACAAAATGCTGGTGGTAATGCCCGGCGAGGGGGCTGCCGCCGCGGTGTCGGCCGCCGAGCGCCTGGGGGTGCAGCTCGCCCTCGACGAGACCACCTACCGCCTGATGATGGACGCGCTGAGCCGCGTGGCAGCTGCCAAGGGCAACCGCTTGGCCGAGCTGCGCGACCTGTTCTACAACCCAGGCCAGGCACGGCAGTTCACCTTCGCCCCCATGCGCTTCCCCTGGCTCAACACCACACAGGAACACGCCGTGAACGAGGTGCTCCGCGCCCAGGACGTGGCCGTGGTGCACGGCCCGCCCGGCACCGGCAAGACCACCACGCTGGTCGAGGCCATCTACGAGACCCTGCGCCGCGAGAGCCAAGTGCTCGTGTGCGCACAAAGCAACATGGCCGTGGACTGGATTAGCGAGCGGATCATGGAGCGCGGCGTGGACGTGCTGCGCGTGGGAAACCCCACCCGTGTCAACGATGCCATGCTTGCGCAGACCTACGAACGCCGCTTCGAGGACCACCCCGACTACCCCCAGCTGTGGAGCATGCGCAAGGCCCTGCGCGAGTTGCGTGCCCACCGCCACGGCACCGATGCGTGGCACCAAAAGGTGGATCGCCTGCGCGACCGCATCAACGAGCTGGAGCTGCGCATCCACAACACCATCTTCGGTCAGGCACGCGTCATCGCCTGCACGCTGGCCGGCAGTGCCAGCCGCGTGCTCGACGGCAAGCGGTTCGCCACCCTGTTCATCGACGAGGCCGCCCAGGCCCTCGAAGCCGCCTGCTGGATAGCCATCCAGCGCGTGCACCGCGTGGTGCTTGCCGGCGACCACTGCCAGCTGCCACCCACCATCAAAAGCATCGAGGCCCTGCGCGGCGGACTGGGGCGCACGCTCATGGAGCGCATCGCGGCCAGCAACCCCCAAGTGGTGACGCTGCTGGGCGTGCAGTATCGCATGCACGACGACATCATGCGCTTTTCCAGCGAGTGGTTCTACGGCGGGCAGGTGCAGAGTGCCCCCGAGGTGCGCCACCGCAGCATCCTTGACCTCGACACCCCCATCACCTGGCTCGACACCGGCACGCTGGGGAGCGACAACGAGGACGGGGTGGCTATGGAAGAACTGGTCACCGCCACCGGGGGGCGCGTAAACCGCGCCGAGGCCGAGTTCACCCTCGACACACTGGAGCGGTATTTCGCGCGCATTGGCCGTGAGCGCGTCCTTGACGAGCACCTCGACGTGGGCATCATCTCGCCCTACCGCGCCCAGGTGCAGCACCTGCGGCACTTGCTCAAGCACCGGGCGGCACTCAAGCCTTTCCGCCGCGCCATCACCGTCAACACCGTCGACGGCTTCCAGGGCCAGGAACGCGACATCATCGTCATTAGCCTCGTCCGCGCCAACGACAGCGGGCAAATAGGCTTCCTGCGCGACCTGCGCCGCATGAACGTGGCCATCACCCGCGCCCGTATGAAGCTCATCATCCTCGGCAACGTGGCCACCCTCACCCGCCACCCCTTCTACGCCCGCCTGCACCGCTACATCGCCACGCTGTGACCACCTGCGGAAACCGGCGCACACAAACCTCTCAAGCACGCTTCGCATCGCGGGCTGAAAAGGCCAATGATCATCATTGTTGAAATGGTTGTTTGATTTCTCGAAATCTTGTTGTACCTTTGCAAGCGGATTCAACCATACAAGCTTCAACACAATGATGACAACCGATACCAAGCAAGCCATTCTGGGCCTGATCAAGAGTCAAGTGGTGCCGGCGATAGGCTGCACCGAGCCCATTGCCGTGGCCCTGTGCGTGGCGCGTGCCACGCAACTGCTCGGCCAGCGTCCGGAGCACATCGAGCTGCGCCTGAGTGCCAACATCCTCAAGAACGCCATGGGAGTGGGAATCCCCGGCACGGGCATGGTGGGGCTGCCCATCGCCATCGCCCTGGGCGCACTCATCGGCAAGTCCGAGCTGGGACTGGAGGTGCTGCGCGACTGCAACCGCCAGGCCGTGCAGGCCGGCCGCGAATATATCGCCCAGAACCGCATCCATATCGCCCTGGAGGAGGAGGACCCCGACAAGCTCTTCATCCACGTCACGGTCACCGCCGGTGGCCACGAGGCCCAGGCACGCATCCGCTCGCACCACACCCAATTTGTGCTTCTAAGCCGCGACGGCGAGGCACTGCCTGTGGAGTCCTCCTGCCCCGACCCATCGGCAACAGCCACCTGTGACGGCGAGCACGATGTGCCCCTCACACTGCACACCGTCTATGAGTTCGCCACCGAAACCGACCTTGAAGACTTGCGCTTCATCCTCGAGGCCAAGCGGCTCAACGAGGGAGCCGCCCAAGCGGGATTGCGCGACAACTACGGGCACCAGCTCGGCAAGACGCTGTGCTCGCCACTGGGGCGCGGCATCATGGGCGAGAGCATCTTTGCCAAGGTGCTCAGCGTGACCAGCTGCGCCTGCGATGCACGCATGGCCGGAGCCATGGTGCCCGTGATGAGCAACTCGGGCAGCGGCAACCAGGGCATTTGCGCCACCCTGCCCGTGGTGGTCTTCGCACAGGAGAACCACAACACCGAGGAGGAACTTATCAGAGCATTGATTATCAGTAATTTAACAGCCATTTACATCAAACAGAGCCTGGGAGCGCTGTCGGCACTGTGCGGCTGTGTTGTGGCCAGCACCGGCTCGGCCTGCGGCATCACCTACCTGATGGGAGGCTCCTACGAGCAGATGTGCCACTCGGTCAAGAATATGGTGGCCAACCTCACCGGCATGATTTGCGACGGAGCCAAGCCGTCGTGTGCGCTCAAGCTCACCAGCGGCGTGAGCACCGCCATGCTCAGTGCCATGCTCGCCATGCAGCACAAGCACGTCACCTCGGTGGAGGGCATCATCGACGATGACGTCGACAAGTGCATCCACAACCTCACCGCCATTGGCTCGCGAGGCATGGACACCACCGACCGCTTCGTACTCGACATCATGACGCACAAGTGACAATCAGCCAATAGCTTGAAATTGCGACAACTACAGTTTTTTCTGTTGCCGGATTTGGCAGTTTGGCGACAAATGGCTACCTTTGTCGGTGAAATAGTAACAGAACGACTTCGTCTTATGAAACTGCGTAATCTCTTTTTTATCGCGGCGGCAATGACTTTGGCGCTCGCCGCCCATGCATCGAACGATGCCCAAATGAACCAGTTTATCGGCAACCTGATGAGCCGTATGACCTTGCAGGAGAAGTTAGGACAGCTCAACCTGCAGGTGACAGGCGAGATAGTCACCGGAACCACCTTGAGTGGCGAGGTGGTGTCGCAGATTGAGCAGGGGCGCGTGGGCGGGCTTTTCAATCTGAAAGGCACCGAGCGCATACGCCAGCTCCAAGAAGTGGCCGTGAAGAAGAGCCGCCTGGGTATTCCCTTGATTTTCGGCATGGACGTGATTCACGGCTACGAGACCGTGTTTCCCATCCCGCTGGCCATGTCGATGAGCTGGGACATGGAAGCCATCAGCCGCTCGGCTCGCATCGCCGCCGTGGAAGCCACGGCCGACGGCATCTGCTGGACGTTCAGCCCGATGGTTGACGTGTGCCGCGACCCGCGGTGGGGGCGCATGAGCGAGGGGGCCGGCGAGGATTCCCACCTTGGGGCCGAGATTTGCCGTGCCATGGTTGAAGGCTATCAGGGCCAGGACCTCACCGACCGCACCACGATGATGGCCTGCGTGAAGCACTTTGCCCTCTACGGCGGTGCCGAGGCCGGCCGCGACTACAACCCGGCCGACATGAGCCACGTGCGCATGTTCAACGAGTTTTTCCCACCCTACCTGGCCGGTGTGGAGGCTGGGGCGGGCAGCTTCATGGCCTCGTTCAACACGGTGGACTACATTCCCGCCACCGCCAACCGCTGGCTGCTCACCGATGTACTGCGCGACCGCTGGAACTTCGACGGCTTTGTGGTGAGCGATTACTCGGGAATCATCGAAATGACCAACCACGGCATCGGCGACTTGCAGCAGGTGTCGGCCCGGGCACTCAATGCCGGCACCGATATGGACATGATGTCCTACGGCTATGTGAACACCCTTGAGCAGTCGCTGGCCGAGGGCAAGGTGAGCATGAAAGCGATTGACCAAGCCTGCCGGCGCATTCTGGAGGCCAAATACAAGCTCGGGTTGTTCGACGACCCTTACCGCTACCTCGACCCCAAGCGCGCAAAGAAAGAGATTTACACCGACGCCCACCGTGCCGAGGCACGCCGACTGGCCGCCGAGACCTTTGTGCTGCTCAAAAACGACGCACACCTGCTGCCACTCGCACGCCTAGGCAAGATTGCCCTTGTGGGGCCGATGGCCAACACCCGCACCAATATGCCTGGCACATGGAGCGTGGCGGCCACTCCCGACCGCTACAGCACGCTGCTCGAGGCCATGGAGCGCGCCACCGCCGGAAACGCCGAGGTGCATTACGCCAAGGGGTGCAATGTGTGCTACGATGCCGAGCTGGAAAAGAACTCCACCATGTTCGGCCACGAGATGCGTGACCCTCGCGATGCAGCAGAAATGCGCGACGAGGCCGTGCGCCTGGCGCAGCAATGCGACGTGGTAGTGGCCGCCATGGGCGAGCCCAGCGAGATGAGCGGCGAGGGCAGCTCACGCTCGCAACTCGGCATCCTTGACGCACAGCGCGACCTGCTCGAAGCACTGCTCAAGACCGGAAAACCCATCGTGCTGCTCAACTTTGCCGGCCGTGCCACGGTGATGAACTGGGAGGTCGAACACCTGTCGACCATCCTCAATGTTTGGTTTGGCGGCAGTGAGGCCGCCGATGCCATTTGCGATGTGCTCTTCGGCAACACTGCCCCCAGTGGGAAACTCACGGTGACCATGCCACGCAACGAGGGGCAGATTCCTATCCACTACAACCATCTGAACACCGGACGCCCCAACTCCAAATGGTTCACCAAGTACACGAGCAACTACCTTGACGTGCCCAACGACCCGCTTTTCCCATTTGGCTATGGCCTGAGCTACACCACATTCAGCTACAGCCCGATTACGCTCAGCGGCACCACAATGTCGCGCAGTGGCAACCTGCAGGCCAGCGTCACCGTCACCAACAGCGGCGCGGTGGCCGGCACCGAGGTGGTGCAACTTTACCTGCGCGACCTGGTGGGAAGCATTTCCCGCCCCGTGCAGGAGCTCAAGGACTTCGCACGCATAACCCTGCAGCCTGGCGAGAGCCGAACAGTGACGTTCACCATCACGCCCGAGAAGCTCAAGTTCTACAACGCCGATTTGGTCTACGACTGCGAGCCGGGTGAGTTCGAGGTGATGGTGGGCGGCGACAGCCGAAACGTGCAGCGGCTCAAATTCACACTGGAGTGAACGGTCAAGCCCTTTGGCACCGGTTTGGCAACTCGAGGCCGATAAGCCCCATTTCTTGCCCGCTCACCTGCGGCTCACGGTGACTTCGCCACACAGCGACACTTGAAGCTGCTCCTTAACAGCCTGGACATCAAGTCCCTGGCCGAAGAGGAACATCAGCTTGGTGATAGCGGCCTCGCGGGTAATGTCGTAGCCGCTCACCACGCCGGCAGCAGTGAGTGCGTTGCCCGTCTCGTAGAGTGTGCTGTTGACCCCGCCAGCGGCACACTGCGTCACGTTCAGCACCACAATGCCACGCTCCACAGCCTCGCGAATCGGATTGATGAACCACGGCTCGGTGGGGGCATTGCCGGCTCCAAAAGTCTTGAGCACAATGCCGCGAATGCCCGGGGTGTGCAGCTGGTGGTCGAGCGTGGAACAGGTGATGCCAGGATATAGCTCCAGATACATCACGCTGGTGTCCATCTGCCGGCGCACAATCAGCGGCTGTCCAGGCTGGGCACGATAAAGGTACTCCTCGCGGAACGAGATGTCGAGGCCGATGCGTGCCAACTCGGGGTAGTTGTAACTTTTGAAAGCGTCGAAGTTGTTGGCGCTCATCTTGGTGCTTCGGTTGCCGCGCAACAGCGAGTCGTTGAACAGGATTGCCACCTCCTGCACCCTGGGAGCGCCCTCGGCATTGCGGGCGGCAGCTACCTGCAAGGCGGTAATCAGGTTCTCTTCGCCATCGGTACGCACCTCGCCAATGGGCAACTGCGAACCCGTGATAATCACGGGCTTGCGCAAGTTCTTGAGCATAAAGCTCAATGCCGAGGCGGTAAATGCCATGGTGTCGGTGCCGTGTAGCACCACAAAGCCATCGTAATCGGCATAGTGCCGCTCGATGGCCAGCGCGATGTCGCTCCAGTGCTGCGGGTTCATGTTGGCACTGTCGATGGGTGGGTCGAACTGGATGTTGTCTATGTCATATCCCAGCTTCCTCACCTTGGGCACATTGTCGATGAGGTGCGAGAAGTCGAACGGCTGCAAGGCGTGCGTGGCGGGGTTCTCAATCATTCCGATGGTACCGCCGGTATATATGACAAGCAGTCGGTGGTGCTTTTGGGTGGTCATTTTTTGCTTGTGGTTAAGGGGTTATCTTTTTGGGGCAACCGGGTTGCCGTTTACACTGACATTATTGTTGAGTTGAATGGTCATGGAGCTGGGCCACACGCTCCTTGACGTGAGCCATGAGCCAGCTGGGGGTGGAGGTGGCTCCGCAGATGCCGATGCGCTCCTTGCCCACAAGCCATGCCGGGTCAATCTCGTCCTCGTTGCTGATGAGGTGCGAGTTGGGGTTGGCCGCACGGCACTCGGCGAAGAGAATGCGCCCATTGCTGCTCTTGCTGCCGCAAACAAACAGAATCAGCTCGTGCCGCGCGGCAAACTGCCTAATTTGAGGGATGCGGTTTGCCACCGAGCGACAGATGGTGTCGTAGTAGGCAAAATGAACGTCAGGGGCAATGCGCCGCTGGATTTGCTCCACAATCTGCTTGAAGCCCTGGAGCGACTTGGTGGTTTGCGAATAGAGAATCACATCGCGTGTGAAGTCAATGTTGTCAATCTCGTCCACACTCTCGATGACCAGCGCGGTGCCAGCTGTCTGTCCCACGAGGCCGTTTACCTCGGCATGGCCGCGCTTGCCATAAATTACGATTTGCGGCGGCAAGCCGCAAGTGCCGCAAGCCGAGGCGTAGCTGGCAGCAATGCGCTGTTGCAGCTTGAGTACGACAGGACAAGTGGCATCGATAACTTCGATATGGTTACTGAGGGCTGTTTCGTAGGTGGCTGGCGGCTCACCGTGTGCCCGCAACAGCACTTTCACATCGTGCAAATCGCGCAGTTGCTCGTGGGTAATGGTTTCCAGCCCCTTCTGCTCTAAGCGCGACACCTCGTGGGAGTTGTGCACAATGTCGCCCAAACAATACAAGTGGCCACTCTCGGCCAGTTCCTCCTCGGCCTTGCTGATTGCTGTGGTCACACCGAAGCAAAAGCCCGAAGCACTGTCAATCTCTATCACTGGCATTGGTCGACAATCTTCTTAAACCAGGCGAGCAGGCATTCGTTTTGCTCGTCGATGGTGAGGTTGGAGTTGTCGAGCACAATCGCATCATCGGCCTGACGCAGGGGTCCCTCCTGGCGGGTGGTGTCGATGCGGTCGCGTTCAATAACATTGTTCAGCACCTCGTCGAACGTGACATCGGTGTCGCCCTTGGCCCGCAGCTCGTCGTAGCGCCGGCGTGCGCGCACCTGGGCAGTGGCCGTGACAAACACTTTCATCTCGGCTTGTGGGAATACCATCGTGCCGATGTCGCGGCCATCCATCACAATGCCTTTCTCCTTGCCCATGGCTTGCTGCTGGCGCACCATGTCGCGTCGCACCGGGGTGATGGCGGCCACCAGGCTCACTTTGTCGCTCACGCGCATCGAGCGAATCTCTGTTTCCACATTGCGGCCATTGAGCCAGACCTCGTTACGCCCGTCGGGCGAGGGACGGAAACAGATGGAAATTTCAGGCAGACGACGCACCAGTTCGGCCTCGTTGACCGTGTCGCCGTCAATCAACCCGTTATCCAGCGCAAAGAGTGCTACGGCGCGATACATCGCACCCGTGTCTACGTATCCGTAGCCCACCTCACGGGCCAGCCACTTGGCCATCGTGCTTTTTCCTGTTGAGGAGTAGCCATCGATGGCGACTATAATTTTCTTCTCCCTCATAACTCCATTCATATTGTGCCGCAAAGTTAATCATTTGTCCTTAAAGTGCCAAAATCCGTCAAAAAAATCTCCAACAATTTGCCAGTTTGAACGAAGTTATATATATTTGCACATTGAAATAAATCACGATTACTCACCTTCATTAATAAGACATTATTATGGGATTATTCGGAAGCATTATTGAAGCTGCCAAACAGGCTACACAGGGGCAAGGACAACCTTACCCGCAACAGGGGTATCCGCAGCAAGGCTACCCGCAGCAAGGTTATCCGCAGCAGGGTTATCCACAGCAGGGTTATCCACAGCAGGGTTATCCACCACAACAACCCCAACAGCAACCCCAGCAGCAAGTTCCCCAACAGGGCGGCCTCGGCGGCGCACTGGGCGGTATGCTCAACAACACCACAATGGGTGGCGCACTGGGCGGTGCTGTGCTGGGCGGAGTGCTGGGCAAGGGCGTGGGCGGCGCACTCGGTGGCGCCGTGCTGGGCGGAGTGCTGGGTAACGTGCTCACAAAATTGGGTAATAACAATGGCCAACAGCAACAGCAGTACCAGCAACCGCAACAACAGTACCAGCAGCAACCGCAGCAGTACCAGCAGCAACCGCAGCAGTACCAGCAGCAACCGCAACAACAGTACGAGCAACCGCAACAGTACCAGCAGCAGCCGCAGCAGTGCCAGCAGCCGCAACAACAGTACCAGCAGCCGCAGCCAGCTCCTATGACTCAACTCCCACCTTACGACCAGCTGAACGATGTGACTAAAGGCATTATCTGGATTATCAATCAAGCCGGGCAGGCGATGCCTACTGTGGAAACCGTGCCACCGGCGGTTACCCAGCAACTCGGACAACAGAACCACATCTAACCCCCACCCTATCATCTTCTATAACAATGGAACAGAACTTTCAAGCCATTGAGCAAACCATCAGACTCGTGGCCAAGACTGGCTTGTTTTTCGCCAGTCTCGACGGCGACTACTCGCAAGGCGAGCGCAATTTCATCGACAACTATAAGAACCGCTTGGCACAGGTGGGGCCGGTGAGCGATGTGCAGCAGACATTCGACACAATCTGGGACCACCCCATCACCCTGCAAGAGGTGATTAACGACACGCGCGCCCTGCTCGACTTGCTGCCCACCGCAGGCGACAAGCAGGCTGTTGTGGCCACGCTGGCACACTACATCCAGCAGGTGATATGGGCCGACGGCAATGAGCACCCCGCCGAGCGTGATGCCGCCATTGCATGGCTCAACGCCCTGGCCTGATCACCGCTCCCAACAACCAAACCACATTTAACCCCATAAAACCCAATTAGTATGGCTTACAAAATCATTGACATTGAGGGCGTGGGCGAGGCTTACGCCGAGAAGTTGATAGCCGAAGGCATCAACACCGTTAACGACCTGCTCGACCGCTGCGCCGCCCCTGCCGGGCGCAAGGCTCTGGCCAAGACCACTGGCATCGCCGAGAAGCTCATCCTGCGCTGGACTAACCACGCCGACCTGTTCCGCATCAAGGGCGTGGGGCCGCAGTTTGCCGAGCTGCTCGAGGCCGCCGGCGTGGACACCGTGAAAGAACTACGCAACCGCGTGGCAGAGAACTTGGAGAGCAAATTGGTCGAGGTGAACGAGAAGAAGCACCTTGTGCGCCGCGTACCCGCCTTGAAAGAGGTAGTGCGCATGATTGAACGGGCCAAAGAACTTGAGCCGCGCATGACCTACTGAGCCGCACCGAAAACGACAGACAAGAGCCGGGAACCCCGTTGCACTCGACAACAATGTGTGCCAACCAGCGAGGGTCTCGGCTCTTGATTATTCATTTTTCACGCGAATTGTTTGGGGGGCATTGTCTTTTTTTCGTAATTTTGCGCCAAAATTTCATTCAACTTTCAACATCTGAAGTCTTAAACAAGATAGAGCAATGAATTATCCGATTCTTACGGCCGAGGAAGCCGCCGAGTTTGTACAGAATGGTTTCACCATTGGTGTATCTGGGTTCACCTCGCCAGGCAACCCGAAAAAAGTGCCTGCCGCCATCGCCGCCAAGGCGCGCCGCGAGCATGAGGCCGGCCGCGAGTTCAAAGTCAACCTGTTCAGCGGGGCATCTACCAACGACCCCACCGATGGTGAACTCTCGCGTGCCGAGGCACTGAACTTCCGCGCCCCCTACCAGTCGCTGCCCGAGGTGCGCAACCGCATCAACGCCGGCGAGGTGCACTACAACGACCGCCACCTGAGCGAGATGAGTCAGGAGTTCCGCTATGGATTCTACGGCAAGATGGATGTGGCCATTGTGGAGGTGCAAAGCATCACCAACGACGGAGAGCTTGTACTGGGCACGGCCGTGGGCAACACGCCCACCTGGCTGCAAGTGGCCGACAAAGTGATTATCGAAATCAACGACCAGCTGCCCGAAAGCATCAGAGGCTTGCACGACATCTATATCCCGCTCGACCCTCCGGCACGCCGCGAGATTCCCATCTACCATGCCCACGACCGCGCCGGCAAGCCCACCGCTCACGTCGACCCCAAGAAGGTGATTGGCGTGGTGCGCACCAGCGAGCCGTTGGGTTTGGTGAGCAAGTTCACCCCCGTTGATGATGTGACGCGCAAGATTGGCGAGAACGTGTGCGAGTTCCTCGTGAACGAGATGAAGCAGGGCCGCATCCCCAAGGAGTTCCTGCCTATCCAGAGCGGTGTGGGCAACATCGCCAACGCCGTGCTCGATGCCCTTGAGCACAGCGACCATATCCCGGCTTTTGAGATGTATACCGAGGTGGTGCAGGATAGCGTGCTGGGATTGCTCGAGAGCGGTCACTGCAAGTTTGCCAGCACCTGCTCGATGACCTTCTCTCGCGAGGCGATGATGGAGTTCTTCAGCAAGCCCGAGCTGCACGACCGCTTGCTCATGCGCCCTGCCGAAATCAGCAACCACCCCGAGGTGATTCGGCGCCTGGGCATTATCTCGATGAACACAGCCATCGAGGCCGACATCTTCGGCAACATCAACTCTTCGCACGTGAGCGGCACGCGCTTGATGAACGGTATTGGCGGCAGTGGCGACTTCACCCGCAATGCCTACACGAGCATCTTCCTGTGCCCGAGCATCAAGAAGGACGACTGCATCAGCACCATCGTGCCCATGGTGACCCACACCGATCACACCGTGCACTCGGTCGACATCATCGTCACCGACCAGGGCGTGGCCGACCTGCGCTTCAAAGACCCCATCCAGTGTGCCGAGGAGATTATCGAGCACGCCGCTCATCCGGTCTACCGTCCGCTGCTGCGTGAGTATCTGTCCCTGTGCAAGAAGGGTGGACACATCCTTATGAACCCCGACATCGCGCTGGCTTTCCACAGCACGCTGGCACGCACGGGCGACATGCGCCAGACCGACTTCGCAGCCATTTTGGAGAAACTCGGAAAGTGAACCATATAAATTGAACTGGGCTAATTGGGTCTATTCGGCCAATTAGCCCAATTAACCCTTTAGCGCAAAATGAAATTCTACATCGCCGAAAATGGCAAACCCGCCGGCCCTTTTGAGGCCCAAGAACTGTTAGCCCACGGCCTGACGGTAAACTCGCAAGTGTGGAACGAGAGCATGGAAGGCTGGCAGCGCGCCAGCAACGTGCCAGAGCTAATGGCTCTGCTCAGTCAGCAACAGGCGATGCAACCCCAGCAGCCGCAGTACCAGCCGCCAACGGGCTACGATGTCACGCCCAATCCCGAGGCGCAGCCTCCACAAAACGAGCAGCCAACATTTGGCCAACCTGAGCAACCACCACAATTTGCTCAACCGCAGTACGGACAGCCGCAACAGCAGTACGGGCAGCCACAACAGCAGTATGGGCAACCACAGTACGGACAGCCGCAACCTCAATATGGGCAACCGCAGTACGGACAGCCGCAACCTCAATTTGGGCAACAACAATGGGCACAGCCACAATACCAACAGATGCAAGCGGCAGTGCCGCCAAACGATTGGAAAGTAGCGTCAATCATTGTCACCATATTTAGTTCTTTGTGCTGCTTCAACCCATTGGCACTCATTTGCGGCATTGTGGGCATAGTGTATGCCAGCAAGGTGAACGACACGTTCTATCGTGGCGACCATATCGGTGCAGAAAACGCAGCCAAAACGGCAAAGACATGGACATTAGTGGCCATTGGCCTGATTGTCCTCGGTTTCATTCTTTTCTTCTTGCTTTTAAAAGATCCTGATTTTATGGATACCTTACAAGAAGGTTTTGAATCGGTGTGACAATGCACCATTAATAACACTCAAGCCCCCCACGGATTCTAACTGGCGTTAAAACTTCCAATTCAGAGTAACCGTGGGGGGCTTTGAAATTTTCACTTAATTGGTGTCACTCAATTACCAGGCTTTTTGCCACAACTCTGGCCTTGCTGGCAGTGGCTCGCCTCGGACTTCTGGCCGCAGCCACCTTGACCCTGCTGGCAACGGCCCGCCTCGGACTTCTGGCCGCAGCCGCCTTGACCCTGCTGGCAGTGCCCCGCCTCGGACTTGTGGGCGCAACCGCCCTGACCTTGCTGGCAGTGCCCCGCCTCGGACTTGTGGGCGCAACCGCCCTGACCTTGCTGGCAGTGACCCGCCTCGGACTTGTGGGCGCAACCGCCCTGACCTTGCTGGCAGTGACCCGCCTCGGACTTCTGGGCGCAGCTGCCTTGACCTTGCTGGCAGTGTCCCGCCTCGGACTTCTGGCCGCAGCCGCCTTGACCCTGCTGGCAGTGACCCGCCTCGGACTTCTGGGCGCAATCGCCTTGCTGAGAATCACATGGTTTCATGGGTTGCTTCGCTGCGGATTCCTGGGGACACTTAACCGGGGGAACCTTGCAATAAGGTTGACTCATCGCTTGAGGAGATTCGACAGGAGCTGCTTTCACTTTCAGCGAGGCTAACCCTTTGACAATATTGGCATCGTTATTCTTTGCAGCATCATAGGTAACGGTCACCGTCTGCTGCTCCACATTCACCTGCACATCGGCAATGCCCTTTCCAAGTGCGGGCACATTGTCCATGATTTTCTTGGCACACTCACCACAAGTGACCTCGGCCTTAAAAACCGTTGTCTTTTTCTGGGCACTTGCCACACCCAAGCCCAGCAGCATGGTCAGCAAGCAAATAACGAGATGTTTCATATTTTATCTTAAAATTTATTTGTTATTTATCATACGTCGCACATTTTCAATATCTATGCCTAAACTTGATGCAATCTCACCCGCAGCTTTCCCTGCCTCATGAAGCATTTTGGCCATTCTGCCAAGCAGCTCGTCTTTCTTGGCCAGCTGCGCCGTCTTCTCATCGAGCTGCGCCGTCTTCTCATCGAGCTGCGCCGTCTTCTCATCGAGCTGCGCCATCTTCTCATCGAGCTGCGCCGTCTTCTCATCGAGCTGCGCCGTCTTCTCGGCCAACTCTCGGTCGCGCAGCAGAATCTCGGTGTCGCGTTTCTCAATAATTGAGTAGTACTCATCCTCGACGTTCATGCGCTGACGCAATTTTGTGTCGGCAACAGCCATGGTGAGTCGACGCAGAATGTGATCCATCTCCGCGTCACCCTGGTAGGCGGCATCATCAACACAAAGTTTGTGGTGGTCATATTCATCGATGCGCGACTGGTCGAAGATACTTAGCACCATATCGAGCCGGTTATTGATTTGGCCATGCAGGCGCGGAATTTGCACAATGATACTGTCGTGCGTAAGACTGTCGACAAAAGGGTCGGGCATTCCATTGGTAACCAAGTTTCCATTGTAGTCATGCGCGGTGTTGCTCACATAGAGCACTGGCTCGGTGATGTCGCCCACCTTGTGCCCAAGCAAATACACGGCAACCATAGGCAGTGCATTGCCGTCGCGAGTCAGATTCTCCGGGTTGGAGTAATGCACGCCTAAGTAGCGGCGAAAACGCAACGTTTCGGTCTCAAGCCATGTTTTCTGCAACTCTATCAGTATCAAACTCTCGCGGCCATTCTCGTCGCGCACCGTGGCACCGAAGTCGATGCGGAACACCATCAGCGAATCTTCATTGTCGCTGGCGTACTCGTGCGGGCGCATCTTCACAGCCACCACTTCCTTCTTGAGCAGAGCCGAAAGAATGGTGCGCGCTATGCGTTCGTCTTCCATCAGGTACTTGAACACAATGTCGTAGACGGGATTTGCTATAGTCATGGTGAAAACGCTTTTGAATATTCAAGTGCAAATATACGCGAAATTGCGCAAACCGCAAAATAATTCACCTTTTTTATAGGTGGGTTCTATAAATTGCAAAAATGAGATGAATGGTTTTGGACGTCTTGGGTTGCTTGCTGGCATCTTTTGCCTCAACTACTTGAACCGTAGCCCGCTACTGCTTCGCGCATCTTGAGACAAAATCTACTCAGCAATCAATCCCAATACGACTCAAGCAATTTATAGAACCCACCTATAGTGTTAATACACATTCCAACGCAGGCCGACGTAGAAGCGTCGCCCCATCACCGGCCCCCACACGCGGCTGGCGTTGAATGTGCTGAGAAATGGAGCCTCGGAGCCGACAATGAGCTGCTGTTGACGGTAGTCGGTGATGTTTTCACAGCCCGCATACACCTCGCCGCGACCAATCTTGTGCGTCACTTGTGCAAACAGGGTGGCGTAGGCGGGCGAATGGGAGCTGTCGCGGAAATGCCCGGTGAGAGTGGGAATACGCGCTGGGCCGTTAAGCTGGGCGGTAAAATCAAAGACCCAGCGTCTGAACTTGGTGGCATACGACACATTCAGCACGCCTTTGTAGCGGTGAACGAGCGGACGCTCGACGCGGACTGCGGGACTTGTGGGGGTGAATCGCACATTTCCGGCTCCAATGACCTCGGCCATCATTTCTTGCAGCGTCACCTTGCTGTTGGTGTATCGGAAAGTGGCCAGCACATCGAGCCGGGCAATGGGCGACCAGTTGAAATCGAGTTGCCAGGTATCGGAATAGTTCCTGCCCTCGTTGAGATAAGTGCGAATCACGAACTGCGTACCCTCCTGATCGGTGCAGGTTGTCTGGGAAAACTGTGTGCGAAACCAGTCCACGCTCACACTGGCGTTGGGGTCATGCCCCAGGGTGAACGACTGTGAGAGACTGCCACCGAAGTTCACCGCTCGCTCCAGCCGCCACTGGCCAATATCGTCGATGAAAGTCAAATAGCCAGTTGCCAACATACCCAAATTATCGCTGATGGGGTTTGGCGAACGGAAGCCCGTGCCACCCGACAAGCGCAGTGTGGTACGCGGTGCCACAGTCCACTTCACATGTCCTCGTGGCGTGAACGACCAGCGCCGGAAGAGGCTGTTGTAGTCCTCACGCACGCCAGCCACCAGCGTGAGCCGGTCATCGAGCAGATACTGCGTCCACTCGGCAAAGGCGCCCACCTCGCGCTCACGGCGGTCGAAAGCGCGCCATTGCGGATAGGACTGAAAGGTGTTGCCCGTGAAAAACAAATGGTCTTGGCTCAATTGTTCGCCTATGCTGGTGAGCCTTCCCTGAGCGCCCACCGCCAACGTGGCCTTTGGCGAGAAATGGTGGTCGTGGCGAATGGTGAGCGTGGCAGTGTTGTCATGCGCCCGATAATCGTTCAACCCGAAATAGGACACGGTTTCAAAGTGTGCAAAGTCGGCTATCAGAGCCATGTTGCTCATCAGCTCGGTACCGTCGTCCATTGCGACAGGCGCACCCACAGGCAGAGCAACCTTGACGTAGGCGCTGGCCTCGCGATTGCTGATGTGTGTGCCGTAGGGCGCTGAATCCACATAATCCCGAAAGGCGTTTCTTTGTTCGCTGTTTCCGCTCCTGCCATTGGCCATGATTTCATCGTGCTCGGCCGGATTGTGGTGGAAATGCAGCTGTCCGCCAGTGCGCTCATCGGCGGTGAAACGCGCACCCCAGCGCAACTGTAGGCCACCAGGAGCAAGCCACAGCCAACGGTTGGCCACGTCAACCTGCCGTGCGGCGGGCTGGTCGCGAAAGCCGTCGTGATTACGGTCCATCGCCCCCATCTCGCGCCAGTCGGTGTCGAGCGAGCCGTGCGCCAGCACGATAGTCGACAGCCTCTTGTCGGCCGTCAGGTGCCAGGCACTCGACAGGTTCAATTCGGGACGCAGCATGTCGTTGAGATAGCAGTTCACGTGCAGTCGCTCCTCGTCGGTGGGCCGGCGGTATTCCAGATTGATTTGCCCGGTGATAGCCTCATGGCCGCTCGTCACGCTGCTAACGCCCTTGGCCACCTGAATGGAGCGGAGCCAGTCACCTGGCGTGTAGTCGAGGGCGTAGGTGGCCGCCAGGCCGCGCATCATCGGGCGGCTCTCGTCAAGCAGCTGGGTATAGGCGCCAGCCAGGCCGAGCAGCTTGATTTGCCGGGCACCGCTCACAGCATCACTGTATCCCACGGTAACCGCCGCCGAGTTTTCGAACGACTCCGCAACCGTGCAGCACGCCATCTTGGCCAGCCCGGCGCGAGAGATGGTCTCGGTCTTGAGCAGCGCCGCCTGGCTGGTGTAGTTTCCACGCACGGTGCCCTCGACCACCACCTCGCCCAGCTGAGCCGGCGTACCGATGGTATCGGTCGCTGTCGAAATATCCTGGGCCATTGCCAATGCAGCCACGCAAAAGGCCAGCAACAACGAAATTCTTCTCATCTTTACTCGATTAAAGGTGCGGACTCAACTTGCAAATGCATAATCAGATTGCAAAATTACAAAAAATGGCTCAAAAACGAAAAAAGTCCTCCAAAAGGGTTGATGATGACGGATTTTAGTTGTAACTTTGCCATGCCGCTCAGAGTTTTTGTCTGGTTCGATTTGCATCAATGAATTAGGTAAAATCTCTGACCGTGCAAAATCCCATGGAACTTCCTGTTCCTCAGGATGTTATAAAGTTCGTTAAATCATACTGCTTCTGAATTAAGGATAATGCATTCAAAAGATATGGCAAAAGATAAGGAATACATACTGGGACTTGAGGAATACATCCGTCAGGGTGAGCCGCAGAAACAGGAACGGAGCCGTGCCTGGCAGACTGCTATTGGCCTGCAAGAGGTTGACGGCCTGAGGACGTCGCCATATCTGTTTGATACCGCCCGCAGGCACATTGAGGGCGACATCACAATAGGTGAAGCCAAGCAGCTCATCGACAGCTATTACAAGTTTCAGACAGGACGTAAGGGGATAGAAGACAATCGGACCGAGGAGGCCGATAAGGTCTCGGCTCGCATCACCGAATTGCTGCAGGAACAATCGTTCAACTTTTCTCCGGCTCAGTACGCAGCGATTCATCGTCGTCTGTTTGAAGGCATCTTCAAGTTTGCCGGTCGCATCCGCGACTATAACATCACCAAGCGGGAATGGGTGCTACGAGGCGAAACTGTCTATTATGCCAGTGCCGACACAATCAGCGAAACGCTTGAATACGACATACGTCAGGAACGTGAATTCAGTTATGACGGCATGAGCATGGATGAAGCAATCCAGCATCTCACCCGTTTCTGCGCCAACTTGTGGCAGATTCATGCCTTTGGTGAGGGCAACACCCGCACTACAGCAGTCTTTATGATTAAATATCTCAAGACGCTCGGTTTCAAAGTCACCAACGACCTTTTTGCGACCCACTCTTGGTTTTTCCGCAATGCATTGGTCCGCGCCAACTATAGCAATCTCCAGGAAGGTATTAACGAAACCACCATTTATCTGGAGCGCTTCTTCCGCAATATGTTGATAGGCGAAACTACGCCACTCCGCAATCGGGAACTACACTTGGATTGGAATTCGTCAGCGGATGAGCAAGGTGCAGCCTATACATTCACAAGTGCAAATTTTGCCCTTGGACTGCCGGCGAAGTGCAAAAACTGCACTTTGGAAGAAATCGCCGTGTTGCGAGTGATACAGCAAAACCCATCGGCTCCACAGAGGTTTGTTGCCAGTGAGATAGGCAAATCGGAGCGCACTGTCAAATCCATCACGGCACGCCTAACCAAGCAAGGAATCATACGCCGCACAAGAGGCAAAGGCAGCCCTTGGGAAATCATCAAAGATTAAATGGCGCACATAAGATTATTTACAAATTACTATCCTTATATTCCGCATAAAGCGAATGCAAGCGGCACTCTGCGTCAGGGAAAGTATGTCGAGCCGGGAGGAAGATTCTGCTTGGCCTGGTTTTCGACTGAAATTTGTTCGCGGCGTGATCTCACGTCCGTTCAAGCCATGATTTCGGGGGCGTTAGAGTCAGCACTGGGCGCAAATCCTCACCGGCGGTGGCATGGGAGCGGTGTGTGCGGAATCTCTGATGTCGTTTGGGTTGAGCACGTTCAGGCCGTGAGCTCAAGATAGAATCGTCGCTTGGTGTACAGCGCCGTCCCGAGCGAGCGTGTCCACTTGGCGGGCAAGATGACAGAGCGGAGGCCGCTGCGGTCAAATTGCCTGAAAATCGAAAAAAACAAAAAAATGGTTGATGATGTCGGATTTTAGTTGTAACTTTGCCATGCCGCTCAGAGTTTTTGTCTGGTTCGATTTGCATCAATGAATTAGGTGAAATCCCTGACCTGACAAAATCCCGGAAAACTTCTTGTTCATAAAGATGTTATAAAGTTCGTTAAATAACACTGTTTGCGGAATTAAGGGGATTATAGCGCGAATTGTAACGACGTTACAATAATTTTTTGTACCTTTGCCATCTGTAACCGACGATTTTTTACCGTCATACCCCAGTTTAATAGACCTATCACTGCGATAAGCAGATAATATATAACGACTTAACGGACACCTTTGTAGTGAAATTTGCGAGTGAGTGAGCGCAGTGACAGAACTTGTTATAGCAATGCCGAGCGTAAGCAAATTATGCATCCAAGCTTTCGTCGGCTTACTGGCACTACATTGGAGTTTGTTTGATAATATGGCGCAGACAAAGAATGCACTCATACGACAACGGGTTATAGACCGCTGGTTGCGTAGCCCTAAACTATACTCCGTCAACGACATGATGGAGAAGTGCAACATTGCTCTTGAAGAAGCCGGCTACAAGCCTGTAACCTCAAAGGTCACAATCCTCAAAGACCTTGAAGGCATTGAGAACGATTTTCCCGATGCAGTTATCGTCAAACGCAAGATTGGACGATACCTGTATTATGAATATGAGGACAAATCATTCTCAATCTACAACATTCCACTCAACGATGATGGGATGGCACACATGGCACAATTTGTCTCCATTATCTCCAAGTTTGAGGGTATGCCCAACTTCGATTGGGTTGATGACCTTATTGAGCATTTCAAGTTATCACTAAACATACCCAGCACTAGGGAAACAATCGTTGCTTTTGATGAGAACTTTGACCTTAAAGGTCGCAATTGGTTCGCCATGCTATTCAGTGCAATAGCTTCTGAGCAAGCACTTGAAATCAAGTACAAGCCATTTGGCAAAGATGTGCTAATATATTTGTTTCACCCTTATTTGTTGAAACAATATAACAACCGCTGGTTCTTATTTGGCTGTGTGGAGGGCTACACCTCAATCACTAACCTGCCGCTTGACCGTATCGAGGAGATTACTCCTGCCACAATCGCATACCGTCCCAATACCGAAATAAATTTCCAAGAATATTTCGATGATATGGTGGGCGTATCAAAGCGTGGTAACGAAACCTCAAAAATTCAAATAATGGTTTCCAATGATCGTTACCATTACATTGAGACTAAACCGCTCCACGGCACACAAAGGGTCGTGCGCCGTGAAAACGACAGCACTGTTATTCAGATTGAAGTCATCATCAATCGAGAATTGAAGCAGCTTCTTCTTTCCTATGGCAGCGATCTGACAGTCATCTCGCCAGAGTCACTAAAAGAAGAAATGAAAGCCGATTTGATGAAAAATTTAGAGAAATATCAATCCGTTCACTTAAAATGAACACATAGCATCTAAATTTGCACCGTCAAACAAAAAAACAGAGAACATGATACAAAGCGAAGCACAATTGGAACAACAGTTTCTGGCGAAATTAGTAGAGTTGAAATACACCTATCGTAACGACATCCGCGACTTGGATTCTCTTGAAAGGAATTTCCGAGAGAAATTTGAGCGGCTTAACTACGTGAGCCTTTCGGACAACGAGTTCCGCAAGCTGCTGCAAGAGAACATCACCGCCGATGTCTTCACGGCATCGAAGCACTTGCGCCAGAAACAGACCTTCATGCGCGACGACGGCACCACTTTCGACTACAGCCTTGTGAACCTGCGCGACTGGTGCAAGAACGAATATGAGGTGGTGAACCAACTTGTCATCAACACCGCCAACAGCCACCACCGCTACGATATTATCATCTTGGTCAACGGTCTGCCGTTGGTGCAGATAGAACTGAAGCGACACAGCGTTTCAGCATTGAAAGCCGTGGAGCAGATTGTGCGCTACAAGCAAGACCGAGGCAACGGCTACTTGGGCACGCTGATGTGCTTCATGCAACTGTTCATCGTGAGCAACGGTGGAAGCGACACCATGTATTTCGCCAACAACAACGACGAACATTTCCAGTTCGATGCCACCAACAGTTACCTGCCGGTGTATCATGCCGCCGACCGTGACAATCACAAGATTGCACAGTTGTTTGAGTTCGCCGACATGATGTTGAGCAAAACCGAGTTGGGCAAACTCATCGGTCGTTACATGGTGCTTGTAGAGACCGAGCGTAAGATTCTCGTCATGCGTCCCTACCAAATCTATGCCGTGGAGAGCATCGTCGCCTGCGTGACGCAGAACAACCAAAATGGCTTTATCTGGCACACGACCGGCAGCGGCAAGACGCTCACCAGTTTCAAGGTCTCCACCTTGCTCAAGGACAACCGCGAGATCGAGAAATGCGTGTTTGTCGTTGACCGCAAGGATCTCGACAAGCAGACTCGCGACGAGTTCAACAAGTTCCAGGAGGGCTGTGTGGAGCAGAACGCCAACACCGGCGCACTGGTCTCACGCTTGGAGAGCACCGATTATGCCGACAAGGTGATTGTCACCACCATTCAAAAGTTGGGCATCGCCCTCGACACGAGCGGCAGTAACCGCTATCTGCATCGTCTGGAGCGGCTGAAAGACAAGCGCATCGTCTTTATCTTCGACGAGTGCCACCGCAGCCAGTTCGGCGAGAACCACGCCGCCATCAAGAGCTTTTTCCCTCATGCGCAACTGTTCGGCTTCACCGGCACGCCTATTTTTGAGGAAAACAGCCATGTCGTGCGCGTCAACGGACAGGTTGCCGAATGTGTCACCACCGAGGACGTGTTCCAGAAGTGTCTGCACCAATACACCATCACCCACGCCATCAGCGACTGCAACGTGCTGCGCTTCAAGGTGGAATATTACGGCAACAAGGATGCCGACGGCAACCCCACCTCAGAGCCATTGTCAAGGCTGCAGATTGTGACACACATCCTCGACAACCACGACAAGCTCACCGCACTGCGTCGCTTCAACGCGTTGCTCGCCACCTCGTCAATCCCTGATGCCATCGCCTTCTACCGCACATTCAAGGAGGGGCAGGAGAAACGCATACAGACCGACTCCGACTATGTTCCTCTCAATATCACGGCTGTATTCACTCCGCCCATGCGCAACATCTCGGACGAAGACCTGCCGCAAGAGGAAGCCGACAACCGCCAAGACCCAAACGGCAACCGTGAGGCACTTGCCGAGATTATCGATGCCTACAACGGGCAGTTCGGCACCAACTTCGGCGTGGAGCAATTCGATGAGTACTACCGCGACGTGCAGCAGCGCGTCAAGGATCAGAAGTACGCCAACAAGGACTACCCCCACAGCAAGAAGCTCGACATCGTGATTGTTGTCGAGATGATGCTCACTGGCTTCGACAGCAAGTTCCTAAACACACTATATGTGTCGAAAGACCTCAAATGGCACGGTCTGATTCAAGCCTTCAGCCGCACCAACCGCACCCTGGACGGCACAAAACCTTACGGCAATATCATCTGCTACCGTAACCTCGAAAGGGCGATGGAAGACGCGATGGTGCTCTTTAGTGGCTACGACAGAGAAAGAGGCAAGGAATACTGGCTTGTTGAACCAGTCGAGGACGTGGTAGAGCAGTTCAAGGAGAAGGTGGCTCAGTTGCAGGCCGTGATGAACGGCATCGGGCTGGAATGCAAACCGGAGGAAGTCATCAATATTCCGCAGGGCGAAAACACCAATAACTTCATCGACGCCTTTAAGGACGTGCAACGGTTGGCGTTGAAGCTCAACCAGTACGTCGATATGCCCGAGGAACTGAAAGAAACCATCGAGGATGTGATGCCCGAGGACACGCTCCAGCAGTTCCGCACGGCTTACCTTGACCTGGCACGCCGCACCCGCACCACCGACAGCGGTCCTGATGACACCACCGACGATGATGACGAGCCTGACTTTGAGCTGTCGCTGTTCAGCTCGGCGCTGGTCGATTACGACTACATCATGCGCTTGCTGGCCAAGTACACCGACACGCACTTCGAGAAAGTGAAAATCACTAAGGAGCAACTCCTCGACATCCTTGCCGGCAGCGTGGACTTGATGAACGAACGCGAGTATCTCAAAGCCTTCATCGAGCAAGAGCTGAAACAAGGCAGCGGCATGAGCGAGCAGGAGATTCGCCAACGCTACGAGGAGTTCAAGGACAAACGCTTCAACCAGCAGATTGCCGCAATCGCCAACGATTATGGCATCGACACGGCTGCCCTTGAAGACTTCGTGAGCGAGGCTGTAAAGCTGCGCCGCATCGACGAGGAAACGCTGCGCGAACTGCTCAGCCATATCGACGGCTGGAAGCAGCGCAAGGCAGCCAAAGAAGAACTGCTCGCGCGTCTGGCACCGCTGTTTGACATGCTCACCGGCGGCAGCACCATCGAGGGACTGAACGCATACGTGAAACAATGACATTATAATAGATTTGAATGATGAGCGATTTGATACACATCGACGACGAGTATCACATTCAATATTATAAATCGGTATTATTTCACCCACAACCTGTGGGCGAATTTGAATCGTATTTCTCATTCCGCAAATGATGTAATATAGCAACATAATGATGAAAGCAACGATGACTGATAAACGAAATAGCCGATTCCCGCGCCTTCGTTTCCCGGGTTTCACCGAAGACTGGGTGGAAAAGACAGCTATGGAAGTTTGCAAAACCATAACACCGCCTCTCAAACTGCAATCAAAAGACTATTTATTGAAAGGCAAATTTCCTATTGTTGACCAGTCTCAATCGTTGATTTGCGGTTGGACAAATGACAATTCTGGCTTAATATCCGATATTCCTGTTATTGTGTTTGGAGATCATACTTGTGCGTTGAAATATATAGACTTCCCATTTGTTCAAGGAGCCGATGGTGTGAAGATATTGTCCCCCCAAAAAGGCAATAATGCACAATATGTCTTTCAGACTTTTTTGGCTAATTCGGTGAAACAAGATGGGTACAAACGGCATTTTTCCGACTTCAAAGAAAAAGTGTTTATGTTTGCCACAAATCTTGCTGAACAGAAGAAAATAGCAGCGTGCTTATCTGAGATGGACGCTTTAATTGAAGCGCAGGGGAAAAAGGTGGAAAATCTAAAAGAGCGTAAGCGTGGAATGATGCAGCAGCTCTTCCCGCAACAGGGCGAAACCAC
>JAFSYB010000011.1 GCA_017443765.1 Muribaculaceae bacterium
CCAAGCTTGCTTGGGCGATGCCGAGCGTGTGCAGATTCTACAACCAGTAGCGGGCTACGGTTCAAGTAGTTGAGGCAAAAGATGCCAGCAAGCAACCCAAGACGTCCAAAACCATTCATCTCATTTTTGCAATTTATAGAACCCACCATAATATTACAGCACCCCACCTTGCACTGCTTTTTTTTGTTAATTTTGAGTAACTTAATTGAAATAGTTGTATTTTTGCAAATCGGATTACAATCCAAAAAACCACATAATCAATTAAACGAAAGATGAAAACATTGACAACAATTTTGGGAGTTTCGGTGGCAGCGGTGCTGGCATCGGCCTTGTTGCTGTTCACATCGTGCGACAAGGACAGCAAAAACAATCCGTTGCTCGAGAAGAGCACACTGCCCTATGGCGCGCCTGATTTCAGCAAAATCAAGGCTGCCGACTATCTGCCCGCCTTTGAGGCGGCCATCAAGCAGAAACGCGCCGAGATTGACTCCATCACCGCCAACCCCGACACGGCCACGTTTGATAACACCATTCGCGCCTACGCCGAGTGCGGACAGCAGCTCGAGCGCGTGAGCCGCGTGTTCTTCGCCCTGGTTGAGGCCGACAAGACAACCGAAATTGGCGAGGTGGAGAAGAAGGTGCAGCCCATGCTCACCGACCTGGAAAACGAAATCGCGTTCAACAAGAACCTCTTTGCCCGCATCCAGACGGTGCACGACCGCGACTCGGCCACCCTCCAGGGCGAGGACAAGAAACTCACCGAGGAGATTTACAAGGAGTTTGTGCTCAACGGCGCACTGCTCAACGACGAGCAGATGAACCGCATGAAGGAAATCAACAAGCAAATCACCGACCTTCAGCAAAAATGGGGCGACACGGTGCCCGAGGCCACCAACGAGGCCGTGGTGTGGGTCGACAGCAAGGAGAAGCTTGCGGGACTGAGCCAGGCCGACCTGGAGCAGTGTGCCAAGGATGCCGAAAGCCTCGGCAAGAAAGCCCAATATGCCATCGTGATTGTGAACACCACCCAGCAGCCGCTGCTGGCAAGCCTCGACAACCGCGAACTGCGCAAGCAGGTCTACGAGGCTTCGGTGAAGCGATGCGATGGCACCGGCAAGTACAACACCTATCCCCTGGTGGTCGAAATCGCCAAGCTGCGTGCCGAAAAGGCCGAACTCATGGGCTATCAAAACTATGCAGCTTATGCGCTCGAGAAGACGATGGCCAAGACACCCGACAACGTGTATGCCTTCCTCACCAAGCTCATCAGCGAGTACCGGCCCAAAGCCGAAGCCGAAACCAAGGAAATCGAGCAGTACGCACGCAAGACGATGGGAGCCGACTTCAAACTCGAACCCTACGACCGCTTCTACTACTCGGCAAAGATGAAAAAGGAGATGCTCAACGTGTCGGACGATGAGGTGAAGCCCTATTTCAACATCGACAGCGTGCTCATCAACGGTGTGTTCTATGCCGCCAACCGCGTGTACGGCCTCTCGTTCAAGGAGCGCACCGACATCCCGGTCTACCACCCCGATGTGCGTGTGTTTGAGGTGACCGACAAGGAGGGCAAGCCTAAGGCTTTGTTCTATTGCGACTATTTCCGCCGTCCCACCAAGCGCGGCGGCGCATGGATGGATGAGTTTGCCAAGCAGAGCCACCTGCGCGGACAGCTCTCGGTGGTCTACAACGTGTGCAACAACGCCAAGGCCCCCGACGGCAAGCCCTCGCTGCTCACCTGGGACGAGGTGACAACGTTGTTCCACGAGTTCGGTCACGCACTGCACGGCATCCTATCCGACTGCCAGTACAACATGATTAGCGGCACCTCAACGGCCAACGACTTTGTGGAGATGCCCTCGCAGTTCAACGAGTCGTTTGCCTCGATTCCCGAAGTGTTTGACCACTATGCCCGCCATTGCGAAACCGGCGAACCCATGCCAGCCGACCTCAAGGAGAAGATGCTCAAGTCCATCAACTTCCAGTCGGCCTATGCGCTGGGCGAGAACCTGGCCGCCACATGCCTCGACCTGGCCTGGCACACCCTCGCCTCGAAAGACGTGCCCACGGCCGACAAGGCTGCCGACTTTGAGCTCCAGGCCCTGGAGAAAGTGGGCCTGCTCGACCCGCAGATTCCCCCACGCTACCGCACCAGCTACTTCAACCATGTGTGGGGCGGCGGCTATGCCGCAGGCTACTACAGCTACCTGTGGACCGAGGTGCTGGCCGTGAACATTGCCGATGTGTTTGCTCAGCGCGGACCTCTCAAGCCCGAAACGGGACAAGAGTTTGCCGACAAGGTGCTCAGCCGCGGCAACACGGGCGACCTGATGCAGATGTTCAGCGACTTCACCGGCATGGCAGCTCCCGATGCTTCGGGCTTGCTCAAGGCCCGCGGGCTGAAGTAACGCACAAGGGGCATTGTTGCCAACAATGCCGCCCATCAGTTCAAACATGAAGACAGGCAGGGTGCTCCCCTGCCTGTCCTCGTGTTAGAACTGATGGGATTCGTCAACCGCCTCAACGCCCAAACAGGTTGATGAGCATTCGGTCGATCAGGTTTTTGAGCTCCTTGCGGGGGCAGTTGTAGTTATTCACCAGCACGGCGAAAGCGTACTTGGGCTCGCGGGCGGGGTAATAGCCCACAAAGCACTGCACATCGGTCATACTGCCCGACTTGAGCACGATGTCGCGGCTCAGGCTGGTGCCGGAGAGCAGGGAGCCGATTCGGCTGCCGGCCTTGGGCATGAGGTCGCACAGGCGCAGACTGTCGGCACCGTAGGTGCGCTGCGCCATGTAGGCAAGCATTTGCACAAACAGGTGCGGCGTGGCCTTGCCGGCACGTGCCAAGCCGCTGCCGTCGCGCATGAACAGCGCCTCGCTGTCGATGCCCCGCGCCTTGAGCAGCCGCTGCACACAATTCACGCCGGTGCGGTCCAGGTCGCCGCCCGTCCAGTTCTTGTCGCGCACAGCCAGGGCACGCAGCAGCGCGTGGGTGAACATATTGTCGCTGCGGTCGAGCAGCGAGCGCACGATGTCGGTGAGCACGGGCGAGCGGTGCACAAGCAGCGTCTCTTCGCCCGCACGCCCAACCTGCCGAAGCTCGGAACGCCCCAGCACCTTCACGCCTTTTCGCTGCAGGGTGCCACACACGCTGTCGGCCAGCAGCCGTCCGGGGCTGGGATTGGCAAAGGTGAGGTTGTAGCTGCCGGGACACACCTGCCCCATGAGCACCAGCGCCGGCGAGGCATACTCCAGCGCAAAGTCCACATTCTCGCGGCTGGCGTGATAGCGCATCTTGTTGATAACCTGCACATCGCTCAAGTGGGGCTTGGTGGTGAAGGTGGAGAACCGCCCCCATTTGTCGACGCGGAACGAGACGTGCGCCTCGTTGTCGGCAAAGTTGAGTGCGTGCACGGCGGCGCCGTAGTCCCATGCCAGGTCGCCCACGTCCCAGTGGATGCTGTAGGGCGGGTAGGGGTACAAATCCTCGTTGGTGAGCACCCCACCCTCGACCACGGCAATGCCGCGCTGCTTCACGGCCTGCACCACCTCGGTGATGATGCTGGGGTGCTTGGGAAAGTGTCGCGAGCCCAGCGTGGGGTCGCCGCCACCCACAATCACCAAGTCGCCGTGCAGCGTGTCGCCCTCCACCACGCCGCGCAGCAGCACGCGGGTCTCAAACCGGAAATCGCCGCCCAGGGTCTCCAGGGCGGCCGTCGAGGTGACGGTCTTCATCGTCGAGGCCGTGACAATGGCCTGGTCCAGCAGGTGGCTTGCCACCACCTTGCCCGAATCGAGACGCATCACCGCCACACCCGAGGCTGCATGACGCAGCGCAGCGTTGCCCACAAACAGGTCCACAGCCTCCTGCTCGGTCATCGACCACCCCGAAACAGCAAGCGCGACACTCAACAGCAACCAGTAAAGACGTAATTTCATAACTTTTTTGGAATTTATAGAACCCACCTATTTAAAACAAGCCCCACTAGAACGATTCGGCAACCGAAGTTAGAATTCCTCGTCGTTGTCGCGGGTGTTGAACTCGAACAGGCTGGCCGCGATGCCGTCGGCAAGCTGGATGAGCGAGCATAACGGGTACTTGTCGCGTGCGACGTTCATGCTGCGCGTCAGCTCGTTGCTTTGGAACGGCAGGTCCCAGGCGGTCATGTGCCAGCGGATGGCCAACAGCTCTTCCTGCGTAATGTCTAATCCGCTCCACAGCGCCATGATGGCCGATTTCTCGCCATGCCCCATCGGAAAGTTGGAGTAGTTCACGTTATAGGTGTCGATGTACTCCGTCAGCCCGTTCTTGGGATGCTTGCTCTTGCGCCGCGTGGGGATATAGATGTCGGCCTTGCTGATGTCGTGGAGCAGCGACGCTATGATCACACTGCTCTCGTTGAGCTCGGCCTCCAGGTCGGGACGCTCGGCAATGACCATCTCACGCAACTTGAGCGCCGCGTGGCACACGTTGAGCGAGTGGCGCACCAGGCCGCCGTCCTTGTTCAGGTGATGCGACACACTGGCCGGCGCGGTGAAAAAGCGGTTGCGCCCGTCGTCGAGGTATTCAATCAGGTCGTCAACGCCCTCGCGCCCCGTGGAACGCAACAAGGCGATAAATTCAGCCCTGTCGGCTTTTAAGTCTAAATTCATAGTAGTTAATGTCAGTTTCAAGGTTTCAGTTTTCTTGGTTTGTCTTTCTCTGTTCTCAGCCAGGCGTAGGGGCGTCGGCGGGCGAGATAGTCGGCCTCGCGCTCGTGGGCGTAGGCCTCGCGCTCGAAGCTGATATTGCGGTAAGCGTTGCCCCGCATGGGCAACCGCACGAGCCACTCGAGCACATAGGCGATATAGAACGGCACGATGGCCAGCTCAAGCATTTGCCGCGTGTGGATGCGCTCGTGGTTGAGCAGCTCCTGCGACAGGTACACACCGGGATGCACAAACAGCACGCCCAGCAGGTTGATGGCAGAGAAATGGCCGAAAGGCACGTAGCGGGAGCGAATAATCTTCATCGGGCCGTGTGCTCGAGGCGTTTCACAATCCTCTCCGCAGCCGTGGCGGCGCAGTCGCCGGTGCCGAGTGCCGCCGCCATGCGCCGGTAGCCGTCGAGCTGCGTGCGGCGCTCGGCGCCGCCGGTTAGCAAGGCTGTGAGATGGGCGTCGATGGCCTCGGGCGTGCACTGGTGCATGAGCAGCTCGGGAATCACCGGCGCATCGGCGATGAGGTTGGGCAGGGTCACGTAGTTGCCCTTGAGCAGACGGCGGTAGAAGCGGTAGAGCCACCGGCTGCCGCCCATGCGGTAGCACGCCACCTGCGGCGTGCCCAACACGGCGGCCTCGAGCGTGGCGGTGCCGCTGGTGACCAGCGCCACGCGGCTGTGACGCACCAGCGGCCACGTGGCACGCTCCACCACAACAACCGGCGCACCAGCCAGCACCTCATCGTAGAGCGAGCGGTCGATGCCCGGTGCGGCGGCCACGGCAAGCTGGCACTCGCCATGGCAGATGGCGGCGGCCAGCATCGCGGGCAGGTTGTCGCGGATTTCCTTCACACGCGAGCCCGGCACCAGGGCCACAATGGGGCGCGTGGCTTCGAGGCCGTGCGAGGCACAGAACGCCTCGCGGTCGGGCATCTCGGCCAAGGCACGCGAAATCTCGCCCACCGTGGGGTTGCCCACGTAGGCGGCCTCGTAGCCGTGCCGGTGGTAAAAGGCCGGCTCAAAGGGCAGGATGCACAGCATCTGGTCCACATCGCGCTTGATGGCCTTCACGCGCCACTGCTTCCACACCCACACCTTGGGCGAGATGAAATAAGCCACGGCAATGCCACGCCTGTGGGCATAACGGGCAATCTTCAGGTTGAACGACGGGTAGTCGATGAGCACCACGGCATCGGGGTGCCACTGCTCGATGGCCCGCTTGGCGGTGCGCATGAACCCCATGATGGTGCGCAGGTGGCGGGCCACCTCCAAGAAACCCATGTAGGCCATGTCGCGGTAGTGCACCAGCGGCGGCGCACCTGCGGCGGCGGCCATCAGGTCGCCGCCCAGGAAGCGGAACTCGGCCCGCGCGTCGCGCTCACCGATTGACTTCACCAGCTCGGCCCCGTGCAGGTCGCCCGAGGCCTCGCCGGCAATGAGGAAATACTTCATCGCTCACTGTGTTTCGCCACGCTCGAGGGCCTTGGCCTCGTCCCACAGGGCATCCATCTGCTCCAGCGTCATCTCGCCCAGGCGCAACCCCTGCTCGCACACGCGGCGCTCGATGTGGTTGAAACGCGAGATGAACTTACGGTTGGTGCGCTCGAGGGCGTTGTCGGGCCGCACGCCGTAGAGGCGGGCTGCATTGACCACGGCAAACAGCAGGTCGCCAAACTCCTTCTCGCGGTCCACCTCATGGCCGTCGACCAGCTCACGCTCCACCTCGGCCAGCTCCTCGCGCACCTTTGCCCACACATCCTCGCGGCGCTCCCAGTCGAAGCCCACGTTAGCGGCCTTCTCCTGGATGCGCTCGGCCTTGATGAGCGACGGCAGCGTGACGGGCACGCCGCCCAGCACGGTCTTGTTGCCGTCCTTCTCCTTCATCTTGAGGAGTTCCCAGTGGTCGAGCACCTCGCGCGCCGTGGTGGCTTGCGCGTTGCCATACACGTGCGGGTGGCGGAAGATGAGCTTCTCGCAGGCCGCGTTGCACACGTCGGCAATGTCGAACTCGCCCTTCTCGTCGCCAATCTTGGCATAAAAGAGCACATGGAGCAGCACGTCGCCCAGCTCCTTGCGGACGGCCTCATGGTCGCCGGCAATGATGGCCTCGGCCAGCTCCATAACCTCCTCGATGGTGTTCGGACGCAGGCTCTCGTTGGTTTGCTCGCGGTCCCACGGGCATTTCTCGCGCAGCGTGTCGAGCACATCGAGGTAGCGCCCGAAAGCCGCCAGCTTCTCTTCTCGGCTGTGGTGTGGCATGATGGCTCGCGGGGTTACTTCTTCTCTTTGAGCAGGTCGCGAATCTCGCCCAGCAGCTTCTCCTCGGCACTGGGTTCGGGAGCCGGCTCCTCGGCCTTCTCCTCGGCTTTACGTTTCATGAGCTTATTCATGCCCTTGATCATCAGGAAGATGCAGAAAGCGATGATGAGGAAGTCGATGATGTTCTGGATAAAAGCGCCGTAGGCAAACATCGACACGCCAGCCTCTTTGAGAGCGGCATAGTTGTTGGGGTTAACCCCCTCGGGAATTTTGCCGAAGGTGACAAAAAGATTGGTGAAATCCACCCCACCCGTCGCCAGGCTGATTACCGGCATGAGCACGTCCTCGACCAGCGAGGTCACAATCTTGCCAAACGCACCGCCGATGATCACACCAACGGCCATGTCCATCACGTTGCCCTTCATGGCAAACTCCTTAAATTCTTTTACAAAACCCATTGTTGTAAGTGTTTAAATGAATATCTCAGAAAATTTCGTTGTCACGCAGCCTGAGCCAAAGCTCTATTAAACATTCTTAATTGCATTGCTTTTTTACTGATTTTATGGCCTTTTGTGGCCATATCCCAAAAAAAAGCACTACTTTTGCAGTCTGTTACGATGTCACTCCCTCTTTCAAGAGGTGGAGTCATCGCAATCCAATGTGCAAAGGTACAAAGTTTTTTTTAGGCATGGACATAATTTCCAAACTTTAATAGATTTAATAACATGGCAAAGATTAAAATCGGTATCAACGGTTTCGGCCGCATCGGCCGTTTTGTGTTCCGCTCGACCTTTGAGGCGAACAATGTGAACGATGTTGTGGTGGTGGGCATCAACGACCTGCTTCCCGTCGACTACATGGCCTATATGCTCAAGTACGACACCATGCACGGCCAGTTCAACGGCACCATCGAGGTGGATGCCGAGAAGAACCTGCTCATCGTCAACGGCAACCCCGTGCGCGTGACTGCCGAGAAAGACCCCGCCAACCTGAAGTGGGACGAGGTCGGTGCTGAGTATGTGGTTGAGTCCACCGGTCTGTTCCTGTCGATGGACAAGGCCGAGAAGCACCTGCAGGCCGGTGCCAAGTATGTGGTGCTGTCGGCTCCCAGCAAGGCTGGCGAAGACGGACGCCAGGCCCCAATGTTTGTCTGCGGAGTGAACACCGACAAGTATGCCGGCGAGGCCATCGTTTCCAACGCCTCCTGCACCACCGACTGCCTGGCCCCCATCGCCAAGGTGCTCAACGATGCCTTCGGCATCGAGAGCGGACTGATGACCACCGTGCACTCGGTCACCGCCACCCAAAAGACCGTCGACGGCCCCTCGCAGAAGGACTGGCGCGGCGGACGTGCCGCCACCGGAAACATCATTCCCTCCAGCACCGGTGCCGCCAAGGCTGTCGGCAAAGTGATTCCCGAGCTCAACGGCAAGCTCACGGGTATCTCGATGCGCGTCCCCACTCTCGACGTCTCGGTCGTTGACCTCACCGTCAACCTGAAGAACCCCGCCACCAAGGACGACATCTGCGCAGCCATGAAGAAAGCCGCCGAGGGCGAGCTCAAGGGTGTGCTCGGCTACACCGAGGACGCTGTGGTCTCGAGCGACTTCATGGGCGACCCCCGCACGAGCATCTTCGACGCCAACGCCGGCGTTTATCTCACCGACAAGTTTGTCAAGGTCGTCAGCTGGTACGACAACGAGATTGGCTACAGCCACAAGGTCATCGACCTCATCAAGGTCATGAAGAAGTACAACGGCTAATCACTGCCACCGCTTCACCACACTGCCGCCCCGCAAACCAAGGTCTGCGGGGCGGCTCGCTTTCCTCCCGCCCGGACTCACCCCTTGGGGGACTGATTCGACTAAAAGTGCGACTCTATAACGGATAGCATGGGTAGCCTCACTTAAATTCGCCTAATTCGTGCAATTCGCATTGAGAATCACCCATACAAAACGTTACAGCTCCAATATATCTTTCTCGCTGTGAAAATTTTGAAATCAATTCTGATAAATTTGCTGCGCTGCGCTTGCCCTTCGGGCTCCCGTTCGGTCGCGAGCACTTCGTGGTTCCGCCCGCAGGGCGCCGCTACACACAGACGTCACTTAAATCCGCCTAATTC
>JAFSYB010000012.1 GCA_017443765.1 Muribaculaceae bacterium
CCACCGTGCCGCCGGCCACGGCCACGATGCCGGTCTGCAACGCCTTCACCCCCAAGCCGGCGCCCCAGCGTTTCCCTAGGCCCACTACGGACTCGCCGGCGGCAAAGCACGTCAGCCCCATCAACGCGCCATGCAGGACATCGCCGCCCTGCACACCGGTAAGCTCAATCTCGACAAACACGTGCTTGAGCAATTTTTGGATAAAATTTCCCGAACCGGCCGCATAATTCAGTACGCCGCTCACTGCCCCCAGCCATCCGCCGGTGACAGTGGCTTTGGCTATCTGCCACAGGTTGGAACCGTTAAGCACGGCTCCCAATAACGCGGCCGACGCACCGCCCAATGTGCCGCCGACAACCGCCCCGATGAACCCAGGCACCATTCCGCCCGTGAGAACGGCGACCCCCACGCCCACAATCGACGACAGCAGCCCTTTCCAGTGGCGGCTGAACCAACTGTAGCCCGATGGGTCGCACAGCGAGAGCGGGCAGTTCATGCAGTAGGCGTAGCGGTTCAGGCTCTGGCTCATGTCGGGAGCCTGCACATAGGGGTCGGGGCTGAGGAAGCGGCCCAGCACGGGGTCATAGACACGGCCGTCCATGTTAACCAGCTCCATCAAGTCGATGTGCTCATGGCCGGTGAAGCCACGCGGGTTCAGGGCGTGGGCATCGGTGAGCGCATCGAGGTAGCGCCAGGTGCCAGCGTCGCGCCGGCGGCCCCAGACATCGTAACTGAGCTCCTGCGTCAAGTGGCCGTCTTTGTCGGTGTAGGCAATCACCGAACCCAGGTGGTCTTTGTGCAGGTAATAGACGGGACTCACGGGAGAGCCGTTGCTCTCGCAGAAAGCCACCGCTCCATCGGCACCGTAGATGTAGCACGTGGGTCGCAGGGTGGCGCCACGCACCTCCAACTCGTAGTAGCGGTTCACGTAGTACCGCTCCGCAACCACCGTGCCGCTCCGCCAAGTCCGGGCCAGCACACGCGACTGCCCCACGCCGTACACGAGGTCAAGCGAGTCGGCTCCGCTGGCAATATGCGAGACTTTGCCAAACGAGGTGTAGGTGATAGTGTCCCATGGGATTGGGTTGTAGCTTGCGCCGTAAAGCCGTTTGATGCGGTTGGTGCCGGCATGGTACTCTACCACCTCGGCCACGCCGGTCTTGGAGGTGATGTTGCCAGCGGCATCATAGGTCATGGCCTGCGCCAGTGAGTCGCCGTGATGCACGGCGACGAGCCGGTTGAGGTTGTCGTAGGCAAAATGCTCCGACTTGTTGCGCAGCGCGTCGCGGCGTGTGGTGAGGCAACCCGTCTCGTTGAACGTGTATTGCCACTGTGTGATACCGGGGGTTGTGATGCCCGCCACGCGCCCAGTGAGCGCGTCGTGCGCGGTGCGCACCGTTAGGCCGTTGCCGAGTGTGGACCGTTCGAACTGACCGCGGGCGTTCATCGAGTCGGCCTGCCAATAAACCTTGCCGTGACCAGGGTGTTTCACACGCCACAGGTAACCCGTAGCGGTGTACATGTTCTGCACGTAACTGCCATTAGGATAGGTGACGTAAGCAAGTTGATTGAGGCTGTTGTAGGTGAACTGGGTGTTGAACTCGCGTGTCCCGATGGTCACGGTCTCTCGGATTACGCGCCCCTTGGCGTCGTAGGTGTACTCCACGCTGTGTGCCCCGGTGAACGTTGAGCTGGTGAGAGCCCCTTTCCACTGGGTGTCATACGTGTGTTGCACGCTCATGTCGGTCCGTGACTCGGTCACGATGCGACCTAGTTTGTCGTAAGTGTACGTGGCGGTCTGCCCATTGGTGGTCTGGCTAACGAGCTGCCCAAAGGTATCGTAGGAGAATGTGGCGGTACCCATGTCGGGGTCGGCCAGCCGCGTGCGGCGCCCGAATTTGTCAAACACGGCCGTGGTCTCCGTGCGTGGTCCGGCTACGCGCACGCAGTTGCCGGCGGCATCGTAGTCATACTGCACCAGCGTGCCGGCGTCGTCCTGTGTCTCCACCAAGCGACCCTCGCCGTCGGTGGTGCGCCACGTGTGCCGTCCCAGCTGGTCGGTGACGGTAGTGGTGAGGCCGTTGTAGGCTGTGGTGACGCTGGTTCCGTCGGGGGCAGTAGCCAAGGTGGTGCGTCCCACGGCATCGTAGGTGAACGTGTGCCACTGCATGGGGTCGCCCATGAAATAAGGGTCGCTTTGCCGCGCCACCTGACCGAGATGGTTATATTCCACGTCCGAGTAAATCTCCCGCCCATCCATGCCCTGCGTGATGGTGCGGATGGTGCGGCCCAACGTGTCGGTGTACACAGTGACAGTGGGCTTGCCTAGGCTCATTGTTTGTGTGAGCATTGCGGCATGCGCCGGTGCACCAGTGTTGACTGATGCCCTGAATCTGAAGATGGTAGTTGTGTCAAGCGGCGATGAAACCCTGCCTGTGTTGCCAAAAGCGTCATACTGGAATTGTGTTACCTGCCCGTTAGCATCGCGCTTGCCGGCAGGCAGTCCAAGCTGGGTGTTCCACCAGATGGAATCGCGGTGACCGATGGCATTCACGGTGGCAATGATATGCTCACCGGCTGTATCCCACTCGGTGACGGTGGTGCGCGACTGGGCCGCGCCGTCAGGGTTCACCGGGGTCACAACGCTCAGGGTGATGTTGCCGCGGGCATCGCGCGTGTAGGTCTTGTGCCACCCGTGCGTCAGGTCGGCTGGCTCGACGGACTCACCGACGAGCAAGCCAGTGGCCGGGGAATACTCAAACTCGCTCACGCGCGTCACCGAGTCGGTGGCATTGGTTTGCGTGGTAGCACTGCGAGTCAGACGGCCGAGATGCCATAGCTGTTCGTCGTCGGTGTAGGTGTTGACGTTGGTCACCACGCGCGTGTCGGTGGCTGTGGTCATGCGGGTGACATTGCCGTGCTGGTCAAGCTGCTGCGTGACAGTGGTTTCCGAAACCAGCCCACCAGGTGCGTTGTACTCGTACTTGCGCGTGATGGTCTCAACTGGGTCAATGGTGAATACCTGACTGTTGTTGTTATAGGTGGTCACTGCAGTCTCAATCTCGGTTTCTTCTACAAGATGCCCATTCACAGTGGTGCGTGTGGCTTGCTCGGCCATCACCATCGCCTGCGTGTTGAGGACATACTCGGTGACGGTCGTGGTGTGGGTGTCGTCATCGGTCACCGTCACAGTCTCAAAACCCAGCACGCCGCGTCCCAAACGGTGAAGCAGCGCATTAGTGTAATGGTAAGAGGTGGTGCAAACCCCGCCGATGCCATCGCCGGTGGTCACGCGCCACACCAGGGGCCAGGGTGCGGTAAACGAGCGCACGGAACCAGCTATCGTGACACCTGCCGTGTGCACGGCAGGGTCGGTCATGGGCTTATAGTCAATGCTGGTGACAGCACCCAGGCCATCGGTTCTCGAGGCGAGCACGTTGCGCGAACCGCCCAGAGAGATGTGGGTCCAAAACCCCGACCAGTCACTGCCCACACCGTTGGACGCGCTCAGCACATCCACCCTGCCATCGCCGTTGTAATCGCCCGGATAGTAGCGGCGTTTGTCATCGCCGTCGCAAATACCGAAAGAGTACGGAGTGAATGACTGTCCGTTGCCGTTGTTGACATAGAACACGGCGTTGCTGGCGTTTTCCACGCTGTGGTGCTTGAACAGCATCAGGTCGTCCAGGCCGTCACCATTCACATCGGCTGGATAGACATTGTAGCCGTCCTCAAGCGTCAGCGGCCGTTGTGGAAGGCAGTAAAAACCATTCCCCACAGCATAAACCATGTAATAATAGTAGGTTCCGTAATTTTTATAAATGGAAAGGATGTCACTCTTGCCATCACCATTGAAATCTCCAATTCTGATAGCTGCGTCATAGGAGTCAAACAAGAAACTGTAAAGGCCTGTCTGCCGTTCCGAGAACGTACTGTCGCCTCTAGCGATATACACCCACGACCCGCTGCTGGAATAGTTCAGCACGTCGGTCAGCCCGTCGCCGTTGAAATCACCTGTGGCAACCTTGTTGTGCGTCCAGTCCATGCCGCTAATGGTGAAACTGCGGCTGGCCGTCAATGGCTCATTCGGGGATCCCATAAATAGTTGTGTGTTCTTTTGGCCTTTGACGCACAGTAGGAGGTCGGCAATGCCATCGCCATTCGCTTCCACTTTGTGCATGGTGTAGTCATCATCGAGGCTGGCGATTACCCTGGTGGGTTCCAGATACGTGAGGATGCGGGTTGTGTCGGCAAGGTACAAGTCACAACGATGCTTTTGGTCGATGGTTAGTTTGACAACAAGGTCATCCAATCCGTCGCCGTTGAAGTCACCGCTGATTGCCTCAGTGGGCAACGCGCTCTGTGAGAATACGCCTTGGTTCTCAAGCAGCACCTGCCGGCGGTCGGTGCCACCACCACCACAGTAGAGCTGCCAGCCATTCCAGGTCGTGGACTGCGACTCTTGGGTGCCCGGAAGCACGCAAATGTCGGTGTAGCCGTCACCGTTGTAGTCGCCTGTGACAATGATTGACTGACGCACGGCGACATCGTTGAACTCATCGGCGTGCGTGTAGGCATTGTCAACGTTCCAAGTGAATGTGGTAGGACGCTTGCGGGTCTCGCTTGACGGGCAACTTTCGGTGACGCTTTTCAAATAGCGATGACCGCCATTGCTCCAATAAAGCAAACTATATGACCGCACCTCCTGCCCGCCAGTATATACGGCCACTTTGTTCAGGATTCTGCTACGCCGCACCCGCAATCCAGCCACAAAGTGTGTCGAGGAGTCGGGTGCCTGCACATAAGTGAACTGGACGCTGTGCGGCGGATTGGAGCTGATGTCTGGCTTGAGTGTGGAATGGCCGGTGTAATTAATGCGCACGGGCCAGTACTCGTCGCCACTGGGGCTTGTGTCGTATTCCACCGTGTAGAAATTCCCACTGCTGTCCCACACTTTTTTCACGAGCCAGAACAGAAAATGGGTCTTGGCAGTGCCATCAGGGTCGTAGCGGTTGGCTTTGGGCGAGCCTGTCGTGTCATACTCGCAAGTGAGGCCACTTTTTGTCTGAACAATGAACCTCACAGGCCCCAGCGAGTCGCTTTCCTCGCTGACGATTCTCGCAAATGAGTTTCGCTCGGTGCGGTACTCGGTGCGGCCGCCTTCCAGATTGGCCACCTTGATGAGGCGTTGCCCGTCGAGCATCAGGCAGTCGCCGATCGAGACCTCAACGGTTCCCACCCGCCCGTCGTTGTACAGGTTGGCTGGGGCGCGGTTGATGACCGAAAGACCCGTGAGGTCAAAGCCTACGCCGCAAAGCCCGTTACGCGGCGAACCGTTGTAGGCTATGGACAGTTTGGGTTCCATGCCACCGACACCCGAAGGAACTTTAATGGGAATCTCATATGCGACCTGACCCGCAGGTGTTACCGAGAACTCATCGTCAATCTTGCCTGGAATTGTGTCCCACCCCTCGCCAGGCTGGGGTGGGAGTATGGGTGTGTTCTCCTGTGCCCGCATCCCCGCAATGGTGCAGCACAGCAGCAAGAATGCCAGCAGTTGGCTATATCTGCAAGATAACGGTTTCATGCTCACTCAACTTTTATAATCTGTATACCAACAACCGTTTCGCCACGTTTGGCCTGCAGGATGTAGATTCCTGTTGACAGGCGGCTCATTTCTATCTGTGTGAGTGCTTCACGCGAGGTAAGTGTTTGCAGCAAGGCTCCACCCTCGGTATAAAGTTCGTAGCGCAGGGGAAATGCTCCGGAGTAGTTCACGGCTTCGGCTGTCAACGGCCCTACGGTGGGGTTGGGATAGACAATAATCATTGTGTCGCCGCCTGGCACCAAGCCGCCGCCCTCCCCGCCACCGGGGTAAGCACTTCTAGGGTCAATTTCCTGCTTCACCTTGCGAGCCACGATGTTACCGCAACTGTCGTGGCTGTAATAAACCACGGGGATGCGGGTCACCTGCTGGCCCGAAATGGTGAGTGCCAGCGTGAAGAAAAGGACTGCGGAAAGAACAATTAAAAGATTCTTCATCACTTGAACGGATTTATGGGTGCAAATTTAGAAAAAATTCGGGAATTACAAGCCAGTCGAGATAAAGAAATTGAATTTTCTTTAGCCCACATTGCAGCTAATGTTGATATAACTCCCTGTCAATCAGGCGGGCGTTTTTTGGAAGGTGGTTTTGGGTGTACCACGGATTTGACTTTTCCCACGGGGTTCGGGCAGATTCCCAGCAGGCTGTAGATTTTTGCC
>JAFSYB010000013.1 GCA_017443765.1 Muribaculaceae bacterium
ATAAATTTGCTGCGCTACGCTTGCCCTTCGGGCTCCCGTTCGGTCGCGAGCACTACGTGGTTCCGCCCGCAGGGCGCCGCCACACACACGCTTTGTTTGCCCTCTTCGAGGCCCGGCCGCGGGAGGCGCAGCTATCCCCACGCCACACACATCTTCGACGTGTGCGCCGTGGGGTTTCTTTCACTTTGAGGCCGCCGGCCTCATGCAGACCTACGGCCTGCGGTTCGCCGGGCGAGCTACGAGCTACAAGTGAGCTACGAGCTACGAGTGGACTACGCGCTACAAGCTACGAGCTACAAGTGAGCTACGAGCTACGAGTGGGCTACGCGCTACAAGGAAGCTACGGCCTGCGGTTTGCCGTGCGGGCTGACCTACGGCCTGCGGTTCTTCACGCGGGCGATGCGGATCTTGAATACATACATATATATACTTTAGCAATAATTTTGTACCTTTGCAGCGTGAACAAATGATACACTCAACCACACTATAATGTAATGAACATACAAATAGGCAATTACGTAAGATTTTTGAACGATGTGGGTGGCGGGCAGGTGTCGCGGATTGAAGGGAAGCTGGTCTTTGTTGAGGACGAAGATGGCTTTGAGCGTCCGGTGCCGGCAAGCGAGCTTGTGGTGGTGGGCGAGGGCAAGCCTCAAGCCTCGCGCTATGAGCGGGCCATCGAAGTGAAAAGCAAACTCGTTGAGCCTGACAAGCCCAAGGGCGAAGAAAAGGCAAAGCCCCGGCCGGCTTTCCACATTGAGGAAACTCCCGAGGGGGAACAGCTGAACATTGTTCTTGCCTACGAGCCGCGCGAGGTGAAGCACCTGAACACGACCACGTTTTTCCCCATACTGGTGAACGACAGCAACTACTACCTCTACTTCAGCTACATGACCCGCAGCGACGAGAGCGAGTGGACCACACGGAACCATGGCCTGGTGGAGCCGGGCGTGCAGGTGCAGCTCGACGAGTTCGGCCATGAGGACTTGAACGCGATGACCCACATTGCGGTGCAATATGTTGCGTTCAAGCAGGAGCGCCACTTCAAGCTCAAGAACCCCGCCCTGGTGGTGCAGCGGCTCGATGTGACCCGGTTCCACAAGCTGCACACGTTTCACGCGAGCGAATACTTCGACACCCCGGTGTTCAGCATCGACATCGTGCGCTCCGACCGCCCGGCACGCCAGTTGGTGATTGACAGCAGCGAGCTGGAGGCCGCCATGCGCGAAAAGCACGACCGCCCCATGCGGCCGGCCAAGCCCAAGAGCAAACCCCAGCAGCGCGGCCCGGAGCTTGTGGTGCAAGACCTGCACATTGCCGAGCTGATCGACAACCTGGCAGGCATGAGCAACGCCGACATCCTCAACTACCAACTGGACAAATTCAATGAGGTGATGCGCGCGCACCTGCGCCACCCCGGGCAGCGCATCGTGTTCATCCACGGCAAGGGCGAGGGTGTGCTTCGGCGTGCCCTGCTTGAGGAGCTGCGGCGCCACTACCCAGCCTGCGAGGTGCAGGACGCGAGCTTCAAGGAGTACGGCTTCGGGGCCACGCAGGTCACCATCCACCAGAGCAAGAAGTAGCCTGGCACGGCGGCGGCCCATCGACACAGCCCATCGCCGCGAGGCCGCAAAAAAAGCCGCCCTCCAGGCCTGTGGGCCGGAGTGGCGGCTTGCCGTGCGGAGTGAATCCAGAGCCTATCGCGGCCGCGGGCCGGCCTTGACGAGCAATGCGCCTGGCACGGGGTCGACCGAGGCGTAGGCCTCCCACATCACCTCGCTGCTCAACAGCACGGTGTAGTAATGCTCCACATAATGCCTGCGCACCCAGAATTCCAGACTGCGGCGCTGCTTGTCAGGGCGAATCTCGCGCCACAGCGCGTCGACCTCGGCGCCGATTCGTTCTGCCTGGTGTGCGTGTCGGGTGGTTCCGTGCGCGTGGTCATCGTCGAGGCACTCGTCGAGAGCCCGGTTGAGCAGCTGCAGCGCGGTGTGAGCGCGTTGCATCTTGCGGCACAGTTCGGCAAGTGTCAGCAGGCGACACACACGGCGGCGCACGCCACGCAGCTGCGAAACCTCGCCAATCCATTGGGTGAGCAGTTCGTCAAGGGTTCGGCCCTCGATTGTGGTGATGCCCTCGCCTGGGCTGCACGACAACACTTTCTCGTAATACATCATAGCGTTTAGTGTTTTGTGTGACAATAAGTTAAAGAACTCTGTCGCACATGCTGCACGCCAAAGAAAAGCCTACAGCAATCCCTGCGGGAGGTGGCATCAAGGCCACCCGTGCGGGGATTGCCGTAGGCTCTTACGGGAAAGCGGTCGAGGCCGCGTTAAGTAATCATCGTGTTGGGTTTAGTGCAAAAAGCGTGCCATGGGAGGCGTATTACTTGTCGAACTTGATGCGAAGCTTGTCGAGCATGTCGCGTGTCATGGCGTCGAGGTCATACTCGGGCTTCCAGTCCCACTCCAGCCTTGCGCAGGTGTCGTCGAGGCTGTTGGGCCAGGATTCGGCAATGGCCTGGCGCAGCGGGTCGACCTGGTACTCCATCTCGAATGTTGGCACGTACTCCTTGATTTTGTTGTAAATAATTTCGGGGTCGAAGCTCATCGATGCGATGTTGAACGAGTTGCGGTGCACGAGTCGCGTGGGGTCGGCCTCCATGATTTCGATGGCAGCGCGCAGGGCATCGGGCATATACATCATGTCCATAAACGTCCCGGCCTGGATGGGGCAGGTGAATTTGTCGCCTCGGACAGCGCTGTAGTAGATGTCGACAGCGTAGTCGGTGGTTCCTCCTCCCGGGGGGGTGACGTAGCTGATGAGCCCCGGAAAGCGCACCGAGCGCGTGTCGACGCCGAACTTGAGCGCGTAGTAGTTGCTCAGTAGCTCACCGCTCACCTTTGTCACGCCGTACATCGTGCGTGGCTGCTGGATGGTGTCCTGCGGGGTGCCGTCCTTGGGCGAGTTGGGGCCGAACGAGCCGATGCTGCTCGGCGTGAACACAGCGCAGTGGTGCTCGCGGGCCACCTCCAGGGTGTTCATCAGTCCGCCAATGCCGATTTTCCAGGCCAGCTGGGGCTTGTTCTCGGCCACTGCGCTCAGCAGTGCAGCCAGGTTGTAGATGGTGTCGATGTCATATTTGCGCACGGCATCGGCAATCTGCTGCGCATTGGTGATGTCCACCACCTCGCTGGGGCCGCTCTCGGCCAGCTCGCCCTTGGGCTCAGCGCCAGGGATGTAACCCGCCACCACATGACTGTTGCCGTAAATGCCTCTCAGCTTCATTGTCAGCTCCGAGCCTATCTGGCCCGTGGAGCCGATAATCAACACGTTTTTCATCTCGATAATTCTTTGCTAATGGTTGAGGTTTTTTTATTCGTGCAAAGGTAGTGCAAAATTCGGAAACACGAGCAAGAATTGCGTAAAAGTTTTCGTGTAGTGGAAAAAAGTGCGTGGAATTGACTACCTTTGCAGTCAGAAAATGACAAAACAATAGCGCAACAGCATGGAAATAATCTCGTTGTTCAGCGGTGCCGGCGGCCTGGACCTGGGGTTGAAACTGGCGGGAAACCGGATTGTGTGGGCCAACGACATTGACCGCGACGCGGTGGCCACCTACCGGCTCAACGTGGGGAACGAGATTACGTGTGCCGACATCAGAGATGTGGCCATCGGCGACATTCCCGATGGCGATGTGGTGGTGGGCGGGTTTCCCTGCCAGGGCTTTTCGCGTGCAAACCTGCGGCGGAAGGTTGACGATGAGCGCAATGCGATGTACCGCTTCTTCTACGAGGTAATCCGCGTGAAGCAACCGCGTTTTTTCATCGCCGAGAATGTGAAGGGCATCTTGAGTTTGGGCCATGGTGCGGTGGTGCGGCAAATCATGGCCGATTTCGGTTGCGCGGGCTACCACGTGGTTCACCGCAAAGTGAACATGGCCGACTATGGCATTCCGCAGCACCGCGAAAGGGTGATTTTCGTGGGCCAGCGAGTGGATTTGGGCGAAAAAATGCTCTTTGAGTTTCCCGTGTCCACCCATTGCCGGGACGGCATCGGCAAACCGAAATGGGTTTCCATCAAGGAGGCGATTGAAGGCTGCCCGGCTCCCGGCGACACCACCAACGACCCCAATAATTACGGCTCGGCCTACAAGTTTGTAACCCGCAACTTCACGGCTCACCGGGTCACCGACCCCGAGAAGCCGTCGCCCACCATACTTGCCCGTGGCAACGGCAAGGGCGGTGTGTGCGCCATCCCGCACTACAACGGCGAGCGTCGGCTCACGATTCGCGAGAGTGCCACCGTGCAGACGTTCCCGCCCGACTTTGTTTTCACCGGGAAGATGGGGAGCTGCTACCGCCAGATTGGCAATGCCGTGCCCGTGGAGTTCGGCCGAATCCTTGGCGAGGAACTGATTAGAATCGGCAAACTATTCCTTTAAGGTGGGCAATTCATACCTCGATGCGAATTGCGCGAATTAGGCGAATTTTAGGGAAGCTACCCAAACTATCCGTTATAGACCCACCTTAATCCTGTTGGTTAGCCGTCACAGCATGAACCAGTGCGAGGATTTGAACCTGGGCAGCGCGTAGACCTGGATGTCGCGTCCTCGCTGGTCGGGTGTGTTGCTGCCGTCGCCCACGGTGAGGCCGCGCTGGCGCAGGGCCATCGACATGGTGTCGCAGGCAATCTCGGGCCGGTTGTTGTCGTTGCTCAAGTGGCACAGGAACACGTTTTGCAGCCCATCGTGGTAGTGACTGGCCACAAAGTCGGCCGCCACGCGGTTGTCGAGGTGCCCCTTCTCGCCCCGCACGCGTGCCTTGAGGTATTCGGGGTAAGTGCCCGTGTCGAGCAACTGGCGGTCGTAGTTGCTCTCGATCATCAAGTGGCTGGCCAGTGCCATATAGTGGCTGGCGCGGTCGGTGATGATGCCTGTGTCGGTGGCCACGACAAAGGTGTTTCCCGCGCCCAGCTCGATGCTGAAGCCCATGTTGTCGGTGCCGTCGTGCGAGGTTTCGAACGCCGTGAGCGCCATGCCGGCAAGCTTGAAAGGGATTTCCTTGTAGATGGCCTCGTGGTAGTCGCGCACGCGCCGCGAGATGTTGTGTCGGCGCAGCAGGCCGTTCATCAGCTTGGGCGTGCAATAGATGCGCAGGTGCTTGTGCTTGCGAACACAGGCATAGACGTAGCGCACGTGGTCCTGGTGGTCGTGTGTGAGGATGATGCCCTTGACGGCCTGGGGCGGCACGCCGTTGCGGTGCAACTCGCCGAACACCCGGTCGGGGTCGATGCCGGCATCGATGAGAATGCCGCTCTCGAAAGTGCCGAGGTAGGCGCAGTTGCCGCTGCTGCCGCTGCCAAAGCTCATAAAGGCGAAGCCCGTGGGCTTGCTGCCCTCGTCCGGGGCTGGCGGGGTGGCCACCACGGGCTGAGGCACGGTGTCGTCGGGGTCGAAGTTGATGTATTCGCTTGCGCGATGGTGGTGTTTGCTATAGTCTCGGTTCATTGTCACAATCTTGCTGCTGTTTACCCAAGTATCGGAAGGAGCGACTTCTCCGCCACCACTAACCAGCGGCCACCTCCCCTCGGGCGGGAGAGATGTGGGGTTTGGCGAAGTGTGTCCCAGCAACGACAATGCAAAATTGAGAGAATCGTTGACGAAAACGCCGCAACCTCACCGCCCCCCGCTATCATAAAGGGGGAGCTGTTTGCCAGTCCAATAGTCGTCGCTCGGTCGTTCATACTGCTTCCGAAACTTAAATCATTTGTAAAGCAGAAAGATGGCAGGAACTTTCTCTAACTGAATGGGTTTCGCTTTCCATTGTGCTATGGTGCGCGTGATGATGCGCTCGTTGCGGCCCGTGATGTCGGTTGCCACGCACAGGTGCATGGCGGGTGGCAGCACGGCAAGCAGATGTGTCAGCAGCGATGCATTGCGGTAAGGCGTTTCGATGAAAATCTGCGTCTCGTCGTCGTGCGCTATGCGGCGTTCCATTTCCTTCAGCTTTTTCGCCCTTGCGGAGGCCTCGATGGGCAGGTAGCCGGCAAAGGCGAAGTGCTGTCCGTTGAATCCCGAGGCCATCAGTCCGAGCAGGATGCTCGACGGCCCCACGAGCGGACACACGCGCAATCCCTTGCGCTGTGCGATGGCCACCAGGTCGGCCCCTGGGTCGGCAACCGCCGGACAGCCGGCCTCGCTGAGCACGCCCACCGCCTCGCCGCGCTCCAGCGGGCGCAGCATGGCCTCGACCTCGCCGGCCGGCGTGTGCTCGTTGAGCTCGGCAAAGGTGAGGGCGTCGATGTCCAGGTCGCGGTCGCACTTCTTCAGGAACCGCCGTGCCGTGCGCACGTTCTCCACAACAAAGTGCCTGAGATTGCGCACCACGGCGAGGTTCTCCGCTGGCAGCACACGCTCCAGCGAGCCATCGCTCAACGGCACGGGAATCAGGTATAATGCGGCTTCGGTCATAGAAGGTTCTGCGTCGTTCTTTCTTTCTAACCGCAAAATTACTCTTTTTTGCCGAAACGGCCAAATTAATCCCGCCCAAGTTTTCGCAGGCAGGCGCAACGATGGCCGAGAGGCCGGGGAAACCTTGGGCTCTGTGACACTGGAGATGGGCGTCGTAGACCAAAAGGGACAAAAGGTTCAAAAAACCATGCACATCAATGAGGCAATCGATTCATTGGTAGCGAGATATGATGTGTCTTCCATCTGTAAGGTGCTCATTCTTTGGCTCATTCTGTTCTTTTAATCTAATTACCCACCCCTAAAACCTTGCTGGGCGGCAACCATGTGATTGCCGCCCAGCCAGTGGGTGAAAGTGGGCTTGCGACGCGTCAGCCCTGAGCCATGAACGCCTCGACGTCGTCGGCGTGGTAGGGGATGCGCTCGGTGCCCAGGAAGCGGCATCCGTCGGCGGTGATGAGGATGTCGTCCTCGATGCGGACGCCGCCAAAGTCCTTGTAGGTTTCCAGCAGGTCGAAGTTCAGCCACTCGGCACAGTGTCCGCTGGCCCGCCAGTCGTCGATGAGCGCGGGAATGAAGTAGATGCCCGGCTCGTCGGTGACCACAAAGCCCTCTTGCAGGCGGCGCCCCATGCGCAGGCAGTTGGTGCCGAACTGGTCCAGTCGCGGGCGTGTCTCCTGGTCAAAGCCCACGTAGATTTGTTCCAGCCCCTCCATGTCGTGGACGTCCATGCCCATCATGTGTCCCAGTCCGTGAGGCAGGAACATGGCATGAGCACCGGCGGCCACGGCCTCGTCGACGTCGCCACGCATCAGCCCCAGCTCCTTCAGGCGCTCGGTCATCAGGCGGCACACGCTCAGGTGCACGTCCATGTATTTCACGCCGGGCTTGGCAATGGCCAGTGCGTGGTTGTGGCACTCGACCACGATGTCGTAGATTTCGCGCTGGCGTGTGGTGTAGCGTCCGCTCACGGGCATGGTGCGCGTGTGGTCGCTGCAATAGTTGTTCAAGGTCTCGGCTCCGGCATCGCACAGTGCCAGGCGTCCGGCCTCGAGGACTGCCATCGACGGGTTGCCGTGCATGATTTCGCCGTGCTGCGAGAAGATAGTTGCAAAGCTCTCGTGGGCGCCCAGACTGTGGGCGATGCCATCGACCTGTCCGCCGATGTATTTCTCGGTCACGCCGGGCTTGACCAGCCGCATGGCGGTGGTGTGCATCATATAGCCGATGTGCGCTGCCCGCTCCAGCTCGTCGATTTCCTGGGGTTCCTTGGCGCTGCGCATCTCAATCACGGCCATTCGCAGTTTGTGCGACACCGCCTCGCGCTGCTTGCTCGGGTGGATGCCCAGCAGGTCCATGAGCTGAATCATGGTGTCGTGTCGGTAGGGCGGCAGGAAGTGAATGGTGCGGCCCTGGCGGCGTGCCTCGTCGCAAATCACTTGTAGCTGCGCCATGGGAGCGCTGTGTGACACCCCCACCTGGGCGGCCAGGTCGGCCACGGCATCCACCGAGCCGAACCACACGATGTCCTCGATGTCGATGTCGTCGCCAATGAGTGTCTCGCGGTTGTTGTCGATGTCGATCACCCCCACCAGGCCGTCGCGCTGCTGGCCGAAATAGTAGAGGAACGTGGAATCCTGGCGGAAAGGATAATAGGCGTTTCCGGGATAGTTGCAGGGCGATTCGTTGTTGCCAAACAGGATAATCACGCCGTCGCCCACCAGCTCCTTGAGCCGTGCGCGGCGATTGATGTAGGTTTCTTTGCTGAACATAGTTATTGTGTCATTGTGTGATGAAAGTCGATCAAGGGCGAACCTGCATCTCTCGTTCATTTCAACTTTTGCAGCAGCTGCCACAGGTGGCCGGAGCCGGGTTGTGTAAATTCGGGAGCCATGCGGTGTCCGATTTGCGAGGTCTCAAAGTAATGGTCGGGAGCCACGAGTGCGCGGCAGGCGGCACGGTTGTCGCCCAGCAGCTCGTCGTGGTCGCTGCAGATGATATAGGTGTCGGGGGTGATGTGGAACTCGCGCCCCCGGAACTCCAGCAGGTTCTCAGGGCCGAAGTCGAAGTACCAGTTGCCGTCCTGCCGCGGGTTGAAGTAGCGCAAGTGGCCCATCATTGAGGGTTGGTTGAGCATTACATCGGGGCGGGTAGCCGGATTCACCGCCACCTTGGGGCAGCGCACGCTGGCACACAGCACGTAGTAGCCGCCCAGTGAAGTACCCACAAGCAAGCCGATGCCGTTTTGCGCCACATAACGCTCGACGAGCGCGACCGACTCGGCAGGATGGTGGTTGACGTCGATGGCGTGCACCTCGCAATCAGGAAACACTTGCCGCAAGCGGCTTACCGTGCCCGTTTGAGCTGAGCTGCAAAACCCATGAATATACAAGATTCTTGTCATGACTAATGGTTTGGGGTGACAACACTGCAAGAACACATAGACGCGATGAAATCAAAGCGTGATTTGATTGTCGCAACAGCTGCCCCGCAGCACATTGAGTGAGCCGCGCAGTTGTCGGGAGGGGTCCCGAGCGCTCACGCTTCACAGCCTGAAGGCAATGGGCAGCACACACCGCACGGCCACGGCATTGCGTCCCACGCGCCCGGCTGTCCACCGCGGCATCTCGCCAATGACACGCATCGCCTCGCGGTCGAGGCTCTCATCGCCCGAACCGCGAATCACGCGCACATGGCTCACACGGCCGTCGGCGTTCACGATAAAGCTGCACAGCACACGGCCTTGAACACGGTTGTGGTAGGCCTCGTAGGGGTAGACGCGCGTGTTGTTGATGAAATTGACCAGCCCGTGCTCGCCGCCGGGGAACTGTGGCTGCACGTCCACATAATCAAACTCATAGACCTCCATAGCCGTTGCGTTGCGCCCCTGTGTGGTGCGCATGGTGGTCACATGGCGCACCTGAGCCGTTGCTGCGGCAACGGTCAGCAGGGCCGACGCGGCCAAGAGGAAAAGTCGATAGGTGAACATGGATTGCTGTCGGTTTTTTGCCTGCAAAGATATATTGCAATTTGCAATTGTCAATAATTAGCGGTTTATATTTGCAAATTATTAATAATGTTTCATCTGTTTTTGCGAAACCGCCCTTTGTAACGGGGTGAATGAAACACTTTTTTGGCAATTTATAGCACCCACCTTTAGCCGAAAAGTGAAAACAAATTAGTAATTTTGCGGCGTGAAAACGCAGGAGAGCATCGGCATTTGTGTGTTTGCGGCATCGAGCCAGCAGGTTCCGGCCGCCTACATCGCTGCCGCCCAAGAGTTTGGGCGACTGCTTGCCGTGCGAGGGTGGCGTTGTGTGAACGGAGCCGGCTCGCAGGGCTTGATGCGTGCCGTGAGTGATGGCGCGCTCGACCACGGCGGCCATGTGACTGGCGTGATACCCCGGTTCATGGTTGACCACGGCTGGTGCTACGACCGCCTGACCGACGTGGTGGTCACCGACACCATGCACAGTCGCAAGCACCACATGCACAGCATCACGCAGGCGGTGGCGGCTCTCCCCGGTGGCTGCGGCACACTTGAGGAGTTGATGGAAGCACTCACCTGGCGGCAGCTGGGGGTGATTGACAAACCCATCGTGCTGCTCAACACCGGCGGTTTCTTCGCCCCCCTGGTGGCCATGCTCACCCGCTGCCTGGAGCAGGGGTTCATGAAACCCACGCACGCCGCACTGTGGACGCTGGCAGGCACACCTGCCGAGGCGGTGCAGGCCATCGCCCGCGAGCTTCAGGCTGAACAACCCATGATTGAAAGTAAGTACTGAATTTACCCCGCCATGCCACAACCTGTCCATGCCCTGGCTGCTGCCCCAGCCGACAGCGCCGCCGCCGACACGCTTGCCATCGATTCCAACGCCTTGCAGGTCGCGCCGCAGTACTTGTCGGGCTTTCCCGACACCGTGCAGTGCGACACCGCCGTGGCATCGATGACCGCGCTGCCCGTTATCGAAGTGCCCCCCGGCACGCCGGCCGAGCCCCTGACCACCGGGCCGCTCCACGACACCGGCTGCATGGCACTGCTGCTGGCCGGCGTGATGGCTGTGGTGGTGAGCTACCGCTCGGGGTATAAATACCTGGAAAGCTTTCTGCACAATATGTTCTCGACCCGACGACGCGAGAATCTGTTTGAAGACCACACGATGAACGAGACGCGCGTCCTCACAGCGCTGATGGCCAACACGTGCATCGTCGAGGGGCTGCTGTTTTTCCTTGCCCTTGACACGTTTGTGCCGTCGCTCTCACCAGCCCTTCATGCCCATGTCGCGCTGCACGTGTGCCTGCTCACCGCCGTTGCGGCAGTCTTCTACGTCGGCCAGCTCGCCGTGTACACACTCATTGCGAATGTGTTCTCCGATGCCATCAACGCACGGCTTTGGAAAGCCGGATTCAATGCCACGCAGTCGCTGCTCGGGCTGCTGCTGCCGTTGCTCGCGCTGGCGCTCATCGTTGCCCAGGCCACAAAAGAAATGTTAATTTGTGCAACTTTCCTATACATTTGCGCCAGAATTGTTTTTATTTGCAAAGGGTTTAGAATTTTTTATAGCAATTTGCCATCGCTTGTCTATTTTATTTTGTACCTTTGCGCCGTTGAAATCGTGCCGGTTGTCGTTTTGGGTGCAGGCACAGTGTTTTTATGCCAACAGCTACAAAGTTTTTTAGGAGGGTAGCTCTTTTTTATTAACAACCAGAGCAAAGGAATAATTGCATGAAGAGAATATTGGTGTCACAGCCACGTCCCAAGACAGAGAAGTCGCCTTATTTTGACCTTGAGCGAAAATATGGCATTGAGATTGTGTTCCGGCCATTCATCAAGGTGGAGGGTCTCTCGGCCAAAGAATTCCGCCAGCAGCGGATAATGATTCCCGACTACTCGGCTGTTATCTTCACAGCGCGCACGGCGGTGGACCACTTCTTCCGCCTGTGCGCCGAAACGCGCTACAACGTTCCCGACACGCAAAAGTATTTCTGCCTCACCGAGGCCATTGCGCACTATCTGCAAAAGTACATCATCTACCGCAAGCGCAAAATCTTCTTCGCCGAGAGCGGGAAGCTCGACGACTTGGTGCCGCTGATTCAAAAGCACAACAAGGAAACCTATATGATGGCGGTGAGCGACGTGCACAACAACGAGCCCAACGCCCTCGACGAGCACGGCCTGCAATATGTGAAAGCGGTCATGTACCGCACGGTGAGCAACGATTTCGGCCCCGATGAAACCCTCGACTACGACATGCTGTGCTTCTTCAGCCCCGCAGGTGTGAAGTCGCTGATGACCAACTTCCCCGACTTCAATCAGGGCGAGGTGGCCATTGCCGCCATGGGGCACACCACCATCGAGGCCGTCAAGGAGGCCGGCCTGCGGCTGGATGCCACCATCACACGCGAGACACCCTCGATGGCCAGCGCCATCGAGGCATACCTGAAAAAAGTGGGTGTGCAGCCCGTCGATGGCGAATAAAGAAAGCCTGTGGCCACACATAACAGCCACTGATTACCGAGAACTGGATTAACAGAGCTATAATAAATTATTCTAAATTTCGGGGGTGACCGGCAGGGTTTTCCCCGATTTTTCGTAATTTCGCCCCTTGAATGATGAAAGGACTAAGGTTATACAAAAGTGAAAAGCTTTGCAGCCGTACGGCGGTGTTGTCGCTCTTCGGCGAGGGGAGCGGTGTGATGGCCTACCCGTTGCGCGCCATGATTCGGCAACGGCCCTACGACCCGGAACGCCCCGCCCAGATGCTTATCACCATTCCCAAGAAGCGCGTGCGGCACGCCGTGAATCGCGTGCTTCTCCGCAGGCGCGTCAGGGAAGCTTACAGGCTGAACCGGCGCACCCTGCTACTCCCGGCTCTCGAAACAGCCAACACCGCCATCGACCTTGCCTTTATCTACGTGGCCAACGAAGTGCTCGACTTCCACATTATTGACCGCAAAATGAAAACCCTACTCAAGCGCATAAGCGACAACCTGATTACAGACAATGGGACATCCTTGCCTACGTAAGTCGATACGCGGCCTCGCCCCACCACTCCCCCACTTCACACACCCCCACTCCACACCGCCTTGCTTCGCCGTCTGCTCATACTCCCCATCCGCTTCTACCAGCGCTTTATCTCGCCGCTCACGCCGCCGGTGTGCCGTTTCACGCCCACGTGCAGCCAGTATGCCATCGAGGCCATCACCAAGCACGGCCCCATTAAAGGGTCGTGGCTTGCCATCAAGCGCATCTTGCGCTGCAACCCCTGGGGGGGCAGCGGCTACGACCCCGTGCCATGAACGTCCTCGACATCCACACCCACAACACCGCGGCAAGCGATGCCGTGATTTGCTGCCCGGTCACGGAGTTCAACCCGCAACCGGGGCGGCTCTACTCGGTGGGCATCCACCCCTGGCACACCGCCGAGGCCACCAGCGACCACCTGCGTCTGCTTGCCGAGCTCGCCGAGCACCCGCAGGTGGTGGCCATTGGCGAGACCGGCCTCGACACGCTGCGCGGCGCACCGCTCGACCGGCAGCTGGCGCTCCTGAAACGCCACATCGCGATTGCCGAGCGCGTTGGCAAGCCCGTTATTGTCCATTGTGTGCGAGCCAGCCAGCAGATGGCCGCGCTATGGCGCCGCACCGCGCCGCACCGCGTGGCCATGGCCATCCACGGCTTCAGAGGCAATGCACACGTGGCGCGCACACTGCTCGAAGCCGGGTGCTGGCTCAGTTTTGGCTGGCACCACAACGCCGGTGCCGTGACGGACACACCGGCAGCGAGGCTGCTGGCAGAAACCGACGACGCGCCACACAGCATCGCCGATGTGGTAGCAGCACTGGCGCACACACGGGGCACCGACCCTGGCAACCTTGAGCGCACAGCGCGCCTAAACGCCGCAACGTTCCTCGCTTCCAACCTGTGACACTTTGCTTTGGCACCACGCGTGATTGACCCAAGGCCAATAGTTGCAAATACACAAATCATGTCAAACATTATTAAAGGAATATGGAGAATTATGCAGAATTAAAGAAAAATCATTATTTTTGCAAAGTTTTTTTAGAATATACATAGAGAGTCAAACAGGGTTATGCCCACAATACTGCTCAAAAATTGAATTTATAGAAGTTTCCTCTTATATTCTGATTATACATTTGCAGTTGACACACACCGTTATGGTGTTTTGGAGATACTTTTTACAAACTATTTATTTCTTTGATTATGAACAAGAAAAATCTTATTCTGTTTATTCTGGTAGCATTGTCCTCGGCTTTTTCCGCTGATGCTCAGGTAAAGGTACACAGTTCAGGAATCTTCCTCGTGGGAGACAGCGAATATGATGAGTTCCACAAGTTTTACAATGCCCAAAGGTGTGACACCGTATCAAAAATTAAAGTATACGGTAAGGAACCAGGCAACGCTGGTGGGCGTATCGCTTTTGGCGACAACTATGACCGCAACAATTTGAACGCTGTCGTGGGTGAGGCTGGAGGCGACTCCGACAAGCTTTGGCTGCATGGTTTCTACGGCATCATAGCCACAGCTGGTAGCCATGCCGCCGACACGGTGTTCTATTACGACTCGGAACGCGGTGACTATTTCCTGTTTGGCTGCGACGTACGCACAAGCGGGGTCTTCGTGGCCAGTGACACACGCTTCAAGGAGAACATACGAACCGTGGATGATGCTCTGGTTTCGCTCAAAGGGTTGTCGGGCGTGTCCTACAACCTAAAGAGTCGCGAAGTGGCCAACTGCGACCCAAACGAGCTGGGCGTATCAGCCGACAAAGCTGCACACCGCCAGCAGGTGATGGCACGGCAGCGGCAGCGGCAGGAGACGCAGCAGCAAGAAACGCGCTATGGTTTCATCGCTCAAGACATGGAGCGAGTTATGCCCGAGCTCGTACACATGGGCGAGGACGGCATGAAGTATGTAGACTACATCGGCCTCATCCCATTGCTAGTAAACGCCGTGAACGAACTCAGCGGTGAGCTAGAAACCGTCAAAGCTCGGAACGCCAGATAAACGCTCCCACCGTTAATTATGCCCCGGCGATGCATCCTACGGACGTGGACGGCTCATCTGCTAGTCGTGCCGTTGAGGTGCTAGCCCAAAACGATCCCAACCCATTCAGCAGCGACACACGCATTAGTTACTTTCTCCCCGAGGGCGCACAGTCGGCTATAATCTGCATCTACGACCTACTGGGCAAACAGGTGGAGCAACTGGCTGTCACTGGTCCAGGTGCTGGCAGCGTCACCCTTCGCGGAGGCAATCTACAAGCTGGTATGTATATTTACAGTCTCATTGCCAACGGCAAAGAGCTGGCCAGCAAGAAAATGATACTAACCAAGTAAGGTTAACGACCATGAAAACGAAAAGACTAATCCTAGCATACATAGCGGTGTTCATGCTGTGGCTACCGCCCCTGTCGGCCATGGGCGAGGTGGTAGACTCCTGCAAGTTCACCCTCTCCGACTGGAGCTGTCAGGTTGAAGACGTACAGGGCTTCCTGCTGTCCAATTATGACTACGCTGGGCTGCACTGCCTCGTTCAGCCAGGACAACCCATGCTTCCCTCGAGGCGTGTGAGTCTCGCCGTACCCTACAACGCCTCTGGTTTCACTATCACAGTGACAGACAGCACGACCACTGATCTAACAGAGCCGTTCACTGTCAAACCCAGACCGCTGCCTCTCAAGGGAGATGATTCGGGCGACGAGGAGTCGCCAGTGTTCGACACAGCGGTCTATGGTACCGATGCCTTCTTTCCCACCTCACCTGTAATGGTTGGCGGCGATGGCTACTATATGGGCGAGAACCACCTGCTGTCACTCGACGTGTTCCCCATGCGATACAATCCACATACGGGCACGCTTCGCCGCTACACTTCGCTCACGTTCACCGTCACGTGGACCACCAGCGAGACTCAAGCTGCGCGAGCGATTGTTCCAGGAAACCCCAACCTGCGCCTACGCGCTCGTGACGAGGTCACCGCAATGGTCGACAACCCTGCCCAAGCGGCATCCTTCGCCGCGCCCATACAGGAGCCGATGCTTGCCCCACCGCTGAATGCGCCAAGCGACACGCTGGGACACTACCTGATAGTCACCACCGACTCGCTGGCTCACGCCATACGCAGAATTGCTGCCCTCAAGAGGCAGAAAGGCTACCGGGTCGATGTGAGGACAATGACCGAGATACTGGCCGACACGAGTGTACAGGCCGGCGATGCCCGGCCAAAAAAGGACGGCACCATGACTTTCATCACCGACAACGCTGGCAAGTTGCGCCAGTATATCCGAAAGAACTTTCAGGACAATGGCACGGAGTACGTGCTACTCGCTGGAAAAAGCGTGCCTTTCAGGTATGGCTACCTAAATGAGAACGACAGTACGGAAATAGAGAGTAGGCATATTCCATCGGATTGGTATTTTAGTGAGCTGAACAGCAACTGGAATATCAATGAGAATCAATATTATGGAGAAAGAGATTGTTTTCTTGAAGTCATATATGGGAATCGATTGGATATGCATCCCGACTTGTATGTTGGAAGGCTGATGTTTGAGAATGCAACAGATGTTGAAAACTACAGCAGCAAGCTTATAGAATATGAGATACTCCCCAGTTGCGGCTCCACCAACCACTTGGGTAGGGCTTTTGAAACGCTGAGTAGCAAGTTCCACGATGGTACAAGCATAAAGAATAGCCTTGATGCTGTGTTCTCGCAGACATCCATTCACAATATCGATTACAACGACTACACGATAAGGGGCAAGGAGCTTATACAGGACATCAACACCAATGGTTATGGCTTTTGGTGCATAGCTGGGCATGGACATCCAAACCGTATTCAGACAAATGCAAAAAGGAGCGGCAGTACGGGCGAAAAACCTCCATATAACTACCTGTTTGCCTATGAGCATGAGGCAGCGGATTTGAATGACGGAGCTTTAAATCAACTGCAAAGTAGGCTTAATCCTGCGGTAATGTATGCAATTTCTTGTGTGACAATGCCTTTCGATGCATTCTTCAGCGATGACGATAGTGTGTATTATGCTGGCCGGAACATGGGGCAGTCATTCACACTTGAACGTGATTATGGCGGTATAGCCTATATTGGTCACACGAGGGATTGTCTCTTTTGTTCGAACAATCTATCTGAATCTTCATTGCTGGCTTATGAATTCACACAGTGTCTGGCCGACTCTATATATTGCATCGGTAAAGCCTCTGCATTGTCTAAATCACGCTTCTATAATTATATTGACCGTAACTCTATAGGTAACAACCTGATGGGCGACCCGGAATTTGAAATGTGGACCTCAAGCCTGACCCCATTCGACAGTGTCCGTGTCATTAGGAGCGACAACGGCATTGTCGTGAGTGGGATTGACGCAAGCAACTTTGAAACGACAGTGTCATTCTGCAACAATACTAATCAAGGTAAGCAGGTATGGACTGGTGGAACGTTGTCATTCAATAGCGTAGACCCGAACTCGGTTGTGATGGTTCGCCGCCACGACAAGTTACCTTACATTGCGCCGTTAGTGTTGCAGAACACCACCATCGAAAATTCGCAATACATCATCGCCCATGATGTGGTAGCAGGCAGCAACGTGGATGCAGGTCGCACAGTGGGCAAGGTGACAATCGCTGAAAGTGCGAACTATGAGATTGAATACAAAGGCATGGTAACCTTCGCCCCTGGCTTTGAAGTAGAAAAGGGTGCGAGACTAACCGTTCGACCGAGTGAGTATTGACAGGAAAAGTTGCAAAAATATGGATTTTTAAATCATAAATCTTAATCTTATGGATTTTTTTTAATTTTACCAAATCATCTATACTGCCAACAAAAAACTAACGATTATGAAACACTTATTATTCATTTTAATTTCCGTGTTTGGGTGGTTGTTAAGCGAGGCATCCAGTCTGCAGCTCAGCGAGTATCGTTTTGCGCTCAATATAGGCGACACCCTCACCATCGCTGTATTCGGAACCGATGCCGAGGGAAACATATCGTGGTCGTCGTCCGACCTGTCGGTGGTCACGGTGTCATCGGACGGGATGGTCACCGCCGTGTCCGGCGGTCAGGCGACCATCACGGCGGCAAGCACTGTGCACCCAGGGCAAACAGCCACCTGCACCGTGGTGGTGCTACCCGACTACTCCAACGCCGAGCCCGTGCAACCGCTGTTGCGTGAAGACCTCACTTGGGTTGGGTGCATCGGATACAGCCAAACCTACGACTTTGCCTACACCATCACGGTGGAGGGCGACACAGTGGTTGATGGTGTGACCTACAAGAAAGTGTACCGCCGCAAGCTTGGCGAGGAGCCCTACGAGTTGCAAGGACACGGCATATTCGTCAGCGACAGCCGCCCGGCGGCCTGCCTGCGCGAGGTAAACGGCGTGGTGTACCGTATGTGCGAGAACAACAGTAGCAGCTCACAATTCAGCTATAACTACGATGACGTAAGCGGAAACCATGCCGATTACCTGTATCCGAAAATCAACAGAACCGAAACGCACTATGAGGTGATTCTCTACAATTTCCATGACCCTAACATGGTTTACAAATATGCGCAGCACCTGGAGCCGGCCAGCAGCCTCATGGTTGAAGGCATCCTCAGGTCGTGCTATGTTGACGATAACGCCGAGCTCCAGCTCATCGAGGGCATCGGCATGATGCCCCGTGGCGAAGGCTTCTCCGACATGCTCGCGCCGGCCTCATTGTTGCTGAGCAGGAATGTCACCAAACCCTGGGCTCTCTTTGTGCTGGACGCAGCCGGGCGTGTCATCTATGACAATTACAACTTCTACAACCTGAACCACAGTGAATATGCATTTTTCTGCTCCTATTTCCTGGGAGTTGACCGCTTCGACTTCACGGGCGACGGCACGGTGGACATCGAGGACGTGAGCTTCGCTATCAACAGTGTGCTCGACCCCTACAACTTCGACATGAAGGCCGATATTAACAGCGACCGCTCCGTCGACATCATGGACGTGAACGCCGTCATCAACGAGGTGTTAAGCAAATGACCTTCGCCAGCGGCGATAGTTATGAACTCGTGTGCCCTGGCTTGGTGACGCCCACACAGCGCTTCTCGGTGGAGCATGACGCCACATTCAGCGTCACACCGAGCGTACACTGACAGAGAACGTTTCGGAATGTGTGTTTTCCAGCAAAAGGACTCGCACATTCCGAAATCTCACGACTACTTTGAACGATTGCTGAATTCCAGGCGTGCGCTAAACATGAACTATTGTTCAACAGAGTAACACAAGGCTATGAAACAGCATCTCAACCCAGGGCGAGCTACAGCACATGTTGCCGCAGCCATTGAACACGCAGCGTGTCGCAATACCGGCAGATTCCTTACCGCGCAAACGCCATCAGCCTTGCAATTCAACCCGCTTGTATAAAACTGTTTGGACTATGCCCCGGGTGGCAAGATAGACCACAAAGGCCAGCCACAGCCGGTGGTTGCCCAACGAGGACGGCAGCACGGCGTAGAGCATGGCAAAGATGACGGTGGCCACAGCCACGGCGGTGAGCATGCCGCGTGTGCGTGTGAGCCCGATGAACACGCCGTCCCACACAAAGGCCGCCATGCCCGCCAGCGGCAGCATGGCGCACCACCAGCGATAGTCCATCGCGGTGGCAATGACCATCTCCTTGTCGGTGAGCAACGAGAATATGAACTGCGGAAAGGTGTAAAACACGGTAAACACTGCCGTGAGAAATGCCGCCCACACAAACAGCCGCCGCACGCACAAGCGCATGCGGCGACGGTCGCCCGAGCCGAAATACTTGCCCACCAGTGCCTCGCCGGCAAAGGCAATGCCATCGAGAAAATAGGCAAAGAGCGTGTTCAGCTGCTGAATGAGCGAGTTGGCGGCCAGCACCAGGTCGCCACTGCGCGCACCAATCGCGGTCACGGCAAGATTGACAAGCATCAGCAGGAAGCTACGCACAAAGATGTCGCCGCTCACCGAGAAAAATCTTCGATAATTGCCAACGAAGGCTGATGACCAGGAAAAAGTCAGCCGGCCGCCTACGAAGGCCGATTTCGGCAATTTGCGCCGCACGAGCCAGAGGGTGTAGGCCAGGCCAAGCCACTCGGCGGCGAGTGTGCCCATGGCAATGCCCATGAACCCCTGCCCCAGCAGGTAAACAGCCACCAGGCTGCACACGATGTTCAGCACGTTCACCACGATGCTCACCAGCATGGCCGCCCGCGAATCCTGGATGCCCAGCAGCCACCCCTTGGCAGCCATCATCAGCAGCACCGGCGGTGCGCCCCACACGCACACATGGTAGTACCGGGCGGCCAGGACACCCACCCCGGGCGATGGGTCAATCACCCACAAGGCCAGCCGCAACAACGGCGCCTGCACAACGATAATGCCCACCGACACCGTTAGAGCTGCCACGCACGCCTGGCGCAACACCTCAACACAGCCGTGCTCGTCGCCGCGGCCAAACGCCTGCGCCGTGAGCCCCGACGTACTCATGCGCAGGAAGCCGAAGTTCCAGTAAAGCAGGTTGAAAATCATCGAGGCCACAGCGATGGCGCCCAAACAGGTTTCCGACCCTAAATGGCCAGCAATCGCCGTGTCGATCAATCCCAGCAGCGGAATGGTGATGTTGGCCACTATGGCCGGCAGCGCAATGCGCAGTATCTCGCGGTTCATGACTGCAATGTGCATAACAAGGGGGGACAACTCGCAGCCAGGCTGCCTGTTGTCCCCCAAAACGGGTCGGGGTGAGAGGCTTTTTCATGCAAGGTTATGATTCCCATTTGACTATTATTTACAGATTGTTTGAGGCTTAAAACTTATTGCTTTTGTCCCAATACTGTCCCGGTTTGAGCTAAAAGAATCTGTATTGTACGCTCCTTTTCCTTAAGAAGTTCCCTTAGTGCGCTCACCTCGTTGGCTGTGATAGTCACCGCTGCGTTAGCGTTGCCTATGACCGTGGTGGCTTTAACATTCGACACGCTCACCGATGCATCATCATCAAAGAAGTGTGATGGTGACACGCCGATGAGTGTGCAGATTCGATTAAGGAGCGAGCAGTCGATGCTCTCCTTGCGCATAATCGCCGACAGGTAGGTGGGCGTGATGCCCAGCTCGGCGGCGAGATCTTTCTTGACGAGACGCTTCTCCTCAATCAATCTCTTTAGTTCGTTTCCAATATTTTTCATAAAACAAAATGTCAAATTAGCTAAAACATATAGTTTGAATTCAAACAATGTGTTTGAGTTCTCGAAAATAATTGTACCTTTGCGGCTGTAAAATTACAATAATTATTGCAAATACAATCATTATGGACTCAAAAAACAACGAAATTCGCAAAGATTCGATTGCGCTGCGAGATTTTATGAACCGCTTTACGCGCAACCGTCGGACTTGGGTAATCGACCAGATCTGCACCGGTTGTCTCGTTCCTCGATACACGGTGATGAACTGGACTCGAGGTTTGGCCCGTATCCCTGAACTTCACAAGCGTAAAATTGAAGAAATTTTTTCAGAGAGCATCTTTGATTCTCTAACTATTTGTAAAAAATGACACAACAATGCCATTGAGAATTGAGTTTTACACCTATGAGGATGAGTTGTGGTACCGCACGTCCGATGGTCACACCGAGCGTCTGACTGAGCGTCACCACGACATCATCAGTGATGTGCTCGACAAGATTGAGACGCTCTACCCGAAAGCATTCGTTGCGCTGAGCAAAGAGTATGAGCGTTGTTTGCCCAATGTTTCGCTCTATCGTTTCCGTATGGTGTTGCGCTTCTGCAAATGCAACTTCGGAAACATTGACAACATTGCCGACATTGATCGCTATGGCCGTTTCCATCTTGAGTGCGTACCCTGCCCGCTCCGTGGTGAGTGCCGGCAGGAAGGTGTGATTTGTCACCCGGAGTTTGACAGTCGCCTGAGTGAAGCCGAGAAACGTGTGCTGCGTCTCTGGTATGATGGAATGTGCAAGGAAGCGATTGCCGAGCAGTTATATTTATCAATCCATACAGTAAACAACCATATCCGCAACGCTTTTGCCCGGCTTGGCATCCATGAGAAAGCTGAGTTTTTCAGGTATGCGGAATCAAACCATTTGTTTGAATGAGCGACTTTTATTCTGAATTGACGATACGCAAAGTGCGTGAAAATGCCGATATTAGGTATTGCGTGCCGAATGCGTCGGTCACTCGAGCCACGTCATATGTTCCGTGCCCGAAGTGCGGTGCCTCGGGCAAGAATAAAGGGCTTTGCGTGACACACAAGAGCGGCAAGAACCTCGCGAAATGTTTTTCATGCGGTTTCTCGCTGGCAGACGCTATCGCCGCCGCTCTTTACTATGTTTGCAACGACGACCGCAGCCGTTTTGCCGAGGCCGTCAAGAGCGCCGCCGACGCTAACGGCATTTACATCATGAGTGAGCAGGAGCAGCGCAAGCAGATTGTGAGCCAACACCGCAAGGCGATGGCCAAGAGTTTCTGTGAGACGCAACTGGAGGCCTCGGGGCTGACGGTTGACGATGTGATGGTGCGCGTCCAGGAAACAGTGAACGGCGAAACAGTTGAACGCCTTGAACCGGCAATGCGCAAGGGCGGCATCGACCGAATGGGCAACCTACGCCCTGGCGATGATGAAATGCTCATCTACTACTATCGCCTTGAC
>JAFSYB010000014.1 GCA_017443765.1 Muribaculaceae bacterium
AAAATTACTGCTTATCTTGCATACTGGCAAAAAAAGTTATTAACAAGTCGCCTCTTTTTGCCAGTGTGTGAAAAAAGGAGTACCTTTGCAAGACACATTTATAATAATATGCCGCACATTATAGGAATCGACGTTGGCGGGAGCACGACCAAAATTGTGGGTTGGCACGATGGAGCCATTCGCTCGCCGCTGTTTATCACGGCCACCGATGCTGTGACCTCGCTTTTTGGCGCTTTCGGAAAATACGTCTATGACAACGGCATCGCGTTGCACGACATCGACCGCGTGATGCTCACCGGCGTGGGGAGTTCGATGGTGAACACCCCCATCTACGGACTTTCAACGCACAAGGTTGACGAGTTCATGGCCAACGGCTTGGGTGCGCGTCACTGTAGCGGGCTTAGCCAGCTTGTGGCGGTGTCGATGGGCACGGGCACCTCGCTGGTGCGTGTGGATGGTAGCAACATCACGCGCATGGGCGGCATAGGCATGGGCGGCGGCACGCTGCAGGGACTCGCCCGGCAGCTGCTGGGCACCAGCGACGTGAGCCGTGTGGAAGAATTGGCACGCGAAGGCGACCTGGAACGAATAAACCTGCAAATCAAGGACATCTGCGCCACGCACTTAGAGGGATTGCCGCTGCACGCCACGGCCTCGCTCTTTGGCAAGGCACGCCAGGGTGGCGCCACCGAGTGCGACCTGGCCAAGGGACTGATATGCATGGTGCTGGAAACCATTGGCTCGTGCGCTGTGCTGTCACAGGCTGGTGGTGGCTATAGCGACTTCGTTCTCATCGGCAACATGACACGCCTCGAAGAGTGCCACGAGATTTTCCCGATGATGGAAGACCTGTATGGCGTGCGGTTTCACATTCCCGAATATGCCGAGTACTGCACGGCACTCGGTGCTGCGCTGGCGCACGAGCAAAGTGAGGCGAAGTCATGAATGAGCTTCTTGACGAGGCCACACGCCGATTCGTGGCCAATCATGCCGGCGACGATGTGAGCCGGCTGGCGTTGCAGGGAGCGCGATGGCCGGGCGTGGACATGCGCCTGGCACTGGACCAGATTGCCGGTCGTTTGGCTGCACGGCGCAAGCTGCCCCTCTGGGCGGCCGCCGAGGGTATCGTCTACCCAACGCACTTGGCCATGGAACAGTGCTCGAGCGACGCTACTGCTCGTTACAAAGCATCAATTATGCCACCGGGCGACACCCTCGTCGACCTCACCGGCGGACTGGGCGTGGACTGCGAGGCCATGGCGCAGCGTTTTGCGCAAGTCACCTATGTGGAGCGGCAGGAAAGGCTATGCCAGCTGGCACGCCACAACTTCACGATTCTGGGCGCGCACAACATTCGTGTGGTGCACGCCGAGGCCGAGGAGTATCTGCACAGCATGGCACCCGTAGACGCCATCTACATCGACCCTTCGCGTCGCGACCATGCCGGGCGGCGCACTCACGACATTGCCGACTGCGCACCCAACGTGGCCGAGCTTGCCCACGTACTGCTTGCCAAGACCCCGACAGTGATGGTAAAGCTTTCGCCCATGCTCGACGTTAGCCACACGTTGGAAGCATTGCCCGCCGTGAGCGACCTGCACATCGTAAGCACCGACGGCGAGTGCAAGGAGCTGCTTGTGCTCATGCACCGCAGCCACAGCGGCCCTCCCCGCGTGCATTGCGTGAGCGACGGAAACACTTTTGTCATCAACTGGGGCGCCTCTGCCCCACCCCAGCCTGCATGGAACGAAATCTGGCACGAGGCACTGTGCCTGTACGAGCCTAACCCATCGATGATGAAAGCCGGGTGCTTCGACCATGTGGCAGCACATTATGGCCTGGCAGTAGTGAGCCGCTACAGCCACCTGCTCATGGGCTGCCCTCGCGACGGTTTTCCCGGTCGTGCCTTTCGGGTGGAAGCTGTCTCTACCCTGAACAAAACGCGCCTTCGGTCAGTGCTTGCCGGGTTGACGCAGGCCAATGTGGCTGTGCGCAACTTCCCGCTTCGTGCCGCCGAACTGGCACGCCGCCTGCGCATGAAAGACGGCGGCGACACCTACCTGTTCGGCACCACCACCGCAACCGGCCAACACATCGTGCTACGCTGCCGGAAATTGTGACTCTGCGTTATCTTCTCGTTATCATTTGTCGCAATTGTCGCCCCACGCATCGAGGTCGGGAGCGAGCAGGGGAAGTTGGCTGGCCGTGAATCGCGGCTCGGCAATACCCGCGCGTTTCTGTCGGCGATAGTCATCGAGCAGGAAAAAGGCGTATCGCCCCAGGGCAACGATGGCCACGAGGTTGCAGGCAGTGAGCAAGGCCATGCACAGGTCGCCCAGGCTCCACACCACCTCCAGACTGGCCAGCGCACCGAACATCACCAGCACGCCGACCGAGAAGATGCGATAGACGGTGAGCACCCAGCGGCGGTGCGTGAGCAGCAGCACGTTGGCCTCGCCATAGTAGTAGTTGCCAAGTATGCTGCTGAAAGCGAACAGGAAGATGGCCACAGCCACGAACACCTTGCCCAAGCTGCCCACATGGGCGTGCATGGCGGCCTGTGTGAGCACAATGCCACCCGGTCCGCCATCGTTATGCAAGCCACTGATGAGAATGATGAAAGCCGTGCACGAGCACACAATCAGCGTGTCGGTGTAAACACCCAGGGCCTGGATAAGCCCTTGCTTCACAGGGTGCGTGACGTGGGCCGTGGCGGCCACATTGGGAGCCGACCCCTCGCCAGCTTCGTTGCTGAACAGTCCGCGCTTGATGCCCATCATCATCGTCATGCCGATGGCCCCACCGGCAAACGGCCCCACACCGAAAGCGCTCTGCACAATCTCCTTGAGCACTTGGGGTATGAGCGAGATGTTCATCAGCACAATCACCAAAGCCAGCACAAAATAGCCGATGGCCATCAGCGGCACCAGCACGCTGCTCACCCGGGCAATGCGGTGAATGCCACCGAACACAATCACCAATCCCAGGGCGGCAAGTGCCGCACCGGTGAACACGGGGTCGATGCCAAATGTGTTGTGCATTGCATCGCAAATGGTGTTGGCCTGGATACTGTTGTAACTCAGGCCGAAAGTGAGCGTAATCAGCACGGCGAACAACACAGCCATCCAGCGGCAATGCAGGCCGTGCAAGATGTAATAGGCCGGGCCACCGACAAACGACTGCCCGTCGCGCCGCTTGTAGAGCTGCGCGAGGGTGCTCTCGACAAAGGCCGTGGCACCGCCCAACAGGGCAATAACCCACATCCAGAACACCGCGCCCGGCCCGCCAACGGCGATGGCCGTGGCCACGCCGACAAGGTTGCCCGTGCCCACACGGGTGGCCACCGACACGGCAAAAGCCTGAAACGACGACACGCGCCGCTCGCCGCGAGTGCCGCCGGCACTGTCGCCCAGCAGACGCACCATCTCGCCCAGCATCACGAACTGCGCAAAGCGCGTGCGCCATGTGAAATACAGGCCGCAAGCAACCAGAACACCCATCAGCAGGTATGTCCACAACGCATCGCCCACAGTGGTCAACGCCTTATTCAGCCACCCATCGGGTGCGAAGATTTCAAAAGCCCAAGATTGATTCATGCCGCAAATTTAGCAAAAAAATACCGCACCACATTGCTATGTGGGAAAAGAATTGTAATTTTGCCAAATCAAATAGTCAAGGTGAGTTCTGTAAATTGCTTGAGGCGAGTTTGATGACTGAGCCGATCAGGTCTTAATCTGGGCGAATCTGTTGTTGGCGGCGGCTCAACTCTTGTGCGAGAGCGTGCAGCGTGTAACCAGCTCCAGCTCCGACGAGCGCAGCCAAGAGCAGGCTAAGCCGACGGGCTGAGGCGGAATCTGCCAACAAGCAACCACCAAACGGCCAAGACCAATTTTATTCTTTGCAATTTATAGAATACTCCTCTTAACATCACATCAAAAATCTAAATCTAACATCCAATGGCAAAATCCGACATCATCACCGGCCAGTATGTGAAGCTGCGCCAGACCCCTGCCAGCGTGAGCGATCGCCTGCTGGCACAACTTATCGATTATGTGATATTGACCATCTACTCTGCTTTTGCAATTTATCTCCTAATGGAAGTTGATGAGAGTTACGATTTGATAGAATACCACCCCTTTTGGTTCTATCCCATTCTGTTCTTCGGTTGCATATTTCCCACAGTCTTCTACCATCCCGTTTGTGAGTGGCTGAATCACGGGCAAAGTATCGGCAAGGCAGTGATGAAGTGCCGCGTGGTGAGCGTCGATGGCTCCACGCCCACGCTCGGAGGCTACTTGCTTCGCTGGCTGCTCTACCCCATCGATGTGCTTGTGAGCGGCGGCCTCGGGGTGATTGTAATCATGTTCACCGACAACAACCAGCGTCTGGGCGACCTCGCTGCCGGCACAATGGTCATCAAGAGCAACGCCCTTGAGAAACAGCGCATCAGCCTGAGCGAATTTTACTATGTGAGCCAGGGCTACCAACCCACCTTTGCCGACGCGGCCAACCTGTCGCTGCGGCAGGTGGAAGTGATTAACCACACGCTATACGATGTGAACGGAGCCAACCGCGAACAATGCCTGAACCGCCTCACCGAAAAGGTGCAGGAGTTCCTCGACACGGTAAAGCCCGCGAGTGCTTCACGCGAGGACTTCCTCTACACGGTGCTGAACGACTATTACTACTACGCCTCGACCCTGGAAGAATGAGCAAGCGAGTTGCCGTTGTCGGCGCGGCCAACGTTGATATCACCGCCTCGCCACTGCAATCCTATCGCCCATGCGAGTCGAATCCGAGCCGAGTGGACATCGGTTTCGGCGGTGTGGGGCGCAATATTGCGCACAACCTGCGGCTGCTGGGAAACGAAGTGCGCTTTGTTACCGTGTTCGGCAGCGATGCCATTGCGCAGACACTGCTCAACGACTGTCGACGGCTGGGTATGACCATCGACCCGGTCATCAAGTTGGACCATGCTCGCAGCAACTATTTCATCTGCATCAACGACGAGCATGGCGAGATGCAAGCCGGGGCGGCCGACATGGAGCTGATGGCCGCCCTCACCCCCGCACTGCTCGATGGCGAAATGCACTTCCTGAACAGCTCTGATGCCGTGGTGGCCGACTGCAACGCGAGTGCCGAGGCGCTGCTTCACCTGGCACGGCACTGCACCGTACCGCTCTACGTCGATGGCACCTCGATGGCCAAGGCCACACGCCTGCGACCCATCCTGAATGCCAATCGCACGGCACCGCTGATTATTAAGGTGAATCGTGCCGAGGCTCAAGCTCTCACCGGCATTGACGGCAGCGTGAAGGATATGGCACGCGCACTCGCCACAAATGGAGCGACGCGCGCCTACATCACCATGGGAGCCGATGGCGTGTGCTGCCACGACAGCCACGAAACTTTCACGCTGCCACCCAAACCAGCACACATGGTCAACGCCACAGGTGCTGGCGATGCCTTCATGGCGGCAACAGTGGCCGCCGAGCTCAACGGACTGACCATGCGCCAAGCCGCCGACTGCGGTCTGGAAGCGGCCGCCATTGCCTTGCAATGCCCCATGGCCGTGAGCAAACAGATTGTGAATCTCAAAAAAATGTTGAAATGAATAAATACCTTGACCTATCGCTCGAAGTGGCGGCCGCCATCGCGGCGGGAAAACCCGTTGTGGCTTTGGAATCAACCATCATATCGCATGGTATGCCTTATCCACAGAACGTACACACCGCCCTGGCCGTGGAACAGACCATTCGTGACTGCGGCGCCGTGCCAGCCACCATCGCCATTATTGGCGGCCGCCTCAAAGCCGGCTGCACACCCGACGAGATTGAGCATCTTGGCAAACAAGGCCAAGCTGTGACCAAGGCTTCGCGCCGCGACCTGCCCGTGCTGGTGGCACGCGGCCAGGACGGGGCCACCACCGTCACCACCACAATGATTATTGCCGCCATGGCAGGAATCAAGGTGTTTGCCACCGGCGGCATCGGCGGCGTGCACCGGGGCGCCGAAACCACCATGGACATCTCGGCCGACCTCGAGGAGCTGGCACAGACACCCGTAATGGTGGTCTGCGCTGGCGCAAAGTCGATTCTTGACCTGGGACTCACGCTGGAATATCTTGAAACCAAGGGAGTTCCCGTTGTTGGCTACGGCACCGAGGAGTTGCCCGCTTTTTACACACGCACCAGCGGTTTCAAGGTGGACTACCGCCTCGACACGCCCGAAGAGCTTGCCGCCGCGTTCCACGCCAAGCTGGAGATGGGCCTCAAGGGCGGTATGTTGGTCACCAACCCCATCCCCGAGGAATACTCGCTCGACCCCGACTACATCAACGCGGCCATCGACCGCGCAGTGGCGCGCAGTGTGGAGCTGGGTATCAGGGGAAAGGCCGCCACACCGTTCCTGCTGGCCGAAATCAAGGACATCACCGGCGGAGACAGTCTGGCGGCAAATATCCAGCTCGTGCTCAACAATGCCCGGCTGGCCGCTCGCACCGCCGTCTGCCTGGCGTTAATGGATAATCGATAATGGACTTTTGATAACGGATAATCACCCAGGCGATGCCCTTCACCCATCGTTGGTCCGCACGCTTCACCACTCTTGACTCATCACGCTCATGAATAGACTTTTGAAAACGCTTTGCCTTGGATGGCTCTTGCTGTTTGCTGGCGCATTATCAGCACAGGATTTCACCAATGCCGACACGCTGAGGTTTGTAGACGCCATGCAGTTCCGCATGATTAACTACGCCTTCGACAAAACACTTGAGACGCGCATTCCGCCCGAATTAAAGGACAGTGTGCGCCCCACGTTGTGGGAGCGCTCGCAGTGCACGAGCGGCAAGGCGTTCCGTTTCGCCACCGATTCGCGTGCCGTGGCAGTGCGCTACAACCTGCTCACCAACATGCACATGATGCACATGGCCGACACCGGCATCAAGGGCACCGACCTGTACATCCTTGATGACGACGGCACGTGGCAGTTTGTGAACTGCAACCGCCCGGTGCGCATCGACAGCGATGTGCGCCCGCGTGAGGACTCCATCCAGCGCAAGGTCTATATCGACAGGCTCGACGGCCGCATGCACGAGTATATGCTCTACCTGCCACTCTACGATGGCGTGCGGTGGCTCGAGATTGGCATCGACAGCACCGCCACTATCTTGCAACCCGTGGTGGAGAGCCCGCGTAGCAGCCCACGCTTTGTGTTCTACGGAACAAGCATCCTGCAAGGCGGCTGCGCGTGCCGTCCCGGCATGGTGGCCACAAGCATCCTCCAGCGCGACTTGGACGTTGAGTGCATCAACCTGGGTTTTAGCGGCGAGGGCAAGATGGACTCGTGCATGGCACGCGCCATGGCCACCATCCCCGATGTGGCCGCGTTCATCCTCGACCCCGTGCCCAACTGCACCAAGAACATGTGCGATTCGCTCACCTACGGCTTCGTGCACCTGCTGCGCACCTTGCGCCCCGGCGTGCCCATCATCATGGTCGAGGGACCCATGTACAGTTATGCCAAGTACAGCTCGTTCTACGGCGAGTATTTGCCGCAAAAAAACTCGGAACTACACAAGAATTTCCTGCGCCTGCTCGACGATGACCCCGACAATTTGTACTACATCAGCAGCAACGGACTGTGGGGACCCAACAACGAGGGTACCGTCGATGGCATCCACCTCACCGACATTGGCTTCTACTTCTACGCCAAGACACTGGAGCCCTACCTGCAAAACATCCTCGAGGCTCGCAAAGCCGGACCAGTGGACACGAAGGAATAGGCAATCGCCACCCAGTTTTCACCCATCTACTACTGCGTATGAACCCCAAGGACTACATATTGTCGCTGATTGCCGAGGGCGAGCATGAGCATCAGGACTTCAAGTTCCAGATTACTGATGCACGCAAGATTGCCCGCAGCATCTCGGCATTTGCCAACCACAACGGCGGTCACCTGCTCATCGGCGTGAAGGACAACGGCGCCGTGGCCGGTGTGCGCAGCGACGAGGAGATGTATATGGTGGAGCAAGCCGCGCAGCTTTGCTGCCGGCCCGCGCAGCCTGTGCAATTCACGCTCTACCGCGTGGAGGGCAAGTCGGTGCTTAAAGCCGACATTGCCGAGGCAAGCGAAAAGCCCGTAAAAGCCCCCGATGAAAACGGCCAATGGAAAGCCTACTATCGCGTGGCCGACGAGAATGTGCTGGCCAGTAGTGTGCATGTGAAAATGCTCAACCACGACACCCACCCTAACCAGCCTGCCGTGCTGCAATATACCGAGCGCGAGCGGCTGTTGCTCGACTACCTCGACACCCATGGCGGCATCACCATCACCGGTCTCACCCGGCTGGTGCACTGCTCGCGTCCGGCAGCCGAGCGTATGGCCGTAAACCTCCACGACATGGGCGTGCTCGACATCAACTACCACAACGGCACCAGCCTACTCGTTTTAAAACAAGCTATTTTGTGAGTAGTTTCCTGCTCATCCCAAGTATCTTGAACGTGCCCGTGACTTGTTTTGCTTCATGTCGTTTACCGCGCTGCGATATTCAGACTTGGCTCAGCTTAAAGTACTGAAAACTATCCTAATGTGCAAGTTCTTGCATTGAGAAAGTGAGCTATAACTTGATTTTTTTTGGACTTATAGCTCATCAACTGCATTATCCTCCTCCTTTGGGGAGGCACATTAAACCCTTATATTGGGATATCTAGTTAAAAGATAACAAACTGTTTGTCAGTTAGATAAAAGTTTTGTGATTTTGTGCGCAAAGGTCCCAAGCCAAAGGACGAAGACTCCCAAGTGGGTTCCAAGCGACGCAGTATCGGCAACCTGTGTGCCACTGTGATGGAAGGCAGCTTTGGAAACCAGAAACAAAGCAACAAGAAAATCGCAAGCAACTAAAAATCAGTTACTTGCAATTTTAATTTGTGGAGCTGGAGGGGTTTGAACCCTCGTCCAAACGCGGAAACAATAAGGTTTCTACATGCTTAGTCACGACTTGGTTTTCGACCGCAGGCAGGCTCGCGACCACCAACCTGGGGCTTATCCTCTGAATTTTGGGTTCGGCCCGAGGCTTGCCTCACCCTATCTCCGATATTCCAGCACCACCGGTTCGAAACGCCTCGGAGCGAGGGCAATCGGGTGATGTCTCGTCTCAACCAGCCTTGGGCTGAGATAAAGCCAACCTACTATTCTTCGGTTAGGCAGCGAGAGCGTAGTTGTTTTCGCCAGTTAAATTTAGGTAATGACTGAGATTAGAGAGCATTGCCATCATCGCTCTGCATGCTTGCTTACCACCTCTACACGCTGTCAAAGCCAAATCAGCCCCGAATTGTGCCGTCGTGTGATAAACGGGCTGCAAATGTACTGCTATTTTTTGAAATGGCAAAAAATATTGTGATTTTTTTTATGATTGGAGCGGATTTCAGCTGTTTTTCGTAATTTTGCAGGCAGAATGAGGAAGATGATACTTGCATTAACCGTAGCGTTGTCGCTGCCGATTTCCTTTTCGGGCTGCGACAAGCCGAGTGCTGTGGCCAACCACGACTACACGGTGGTGCTGCATTTGGGCGACAGCGTGCACTGCGACAGTGTCGCGCTGCGAGTGGTGGACGATGATTATCGGTGCCTGCGCACTTGCGGCATGGCGCGCAACACGGGGGGAACGATGATGTTCACTGGCCAGGTCGATGGCCGCCATGTGGCGTTCCTCACGTTCGACACCTTGTCAACCCCATTTTATTTCGTGCTTGAGCCCGGAAAAACCAGCGTCACCATCAATCGCCACAACTGGGTGCTATCCGGCGGCAGCGGCAATGCCGACTATGTGAGGCTGCTCGTCATGCGCCAGCGCTTGCTCACCGAGCGGCAGGCTGTTCGGGAGCGTTACCGGCAAGCGGTGGCCGACAGCACCCTCACCTTGCGCGGCGAGCGCGAGGCTGCGCTGGCCGATTCGCTGCTGGCCGACTCGTTGCAGCGCGTGCTGCTGCAGGCCATGCAACGCCACGACCCAGTGGGCCGGATTGTGCGTGAGCGGTTCATTGCCACGCTCAGCCCTGCCACCTTGCAGCAGTTGCAATAGGTCGACGCAGTTCGTGGGCTGCAGCCGTCGGGCGGTGTCCGGGCCAAGCCGTCGTCGGCAGGCCAGGCTCATTCTTGGCGCAAAAACTCCTTGATTCGCTGCAAAGGCACGCCGAAGTTGAAGCTCTGCGTGCCCATCATGCCGGCAAAGTTGACGGCAACCAGCTCGCCGTAGGTGTTCAAGACGGGGCTTCCGCTGGACCCTTGCAGCATGGGAATGGTGTACATCACACGTTGTCCGTCGGGTTCCTGCGACACGGCTCCTGTGGTGAGCTGCGCCTTGATGCCCTCTTGCGTGGCCGCAAGCTGCATACCGTGGTTGTAACCAATGAGGATGAGCGACTGGTTAAGCTTGAGCTTCTCGCGGTCGTCAACGCTGGGGCCGAACATCGAGCTTTCGCTCTTGGGCAGCTCGAAAACGTGAGCCTTTTGCGGGGTCTCGTGGCTTTTGAGGCGGATAAGGGCCAGGTCCACGTCTTGGTTCTCGCTGGTGCGCACCACCACGCAAGGCTTGAAATCCTCGGGCTTGGTGACGTAGCTGTCGTGATAGGCAATGCCCAGTTCGCAGTGCGTGCCGATGCGTAGCTGGCTCACATCCACGCGCCTGAGCTCGTCGAGGTACTGCTCGGCCTCGTCGAAATTATTGGAGAGTTCCTGCTGTTGTCGCCTGAGTTCGTCGTTCTCCGACGATTCGCGCGCCACATACTCTTCCTCGTAGGGGTCCCACTCCACGGTGATATTGGCATCAATGCGCTCCTGCAGCTCCTTGTACTGCTCGGCCATGTTCACCTGCTCGTATGCGATGTAGGTTTTCAAAACGCTGATGATTTTGTCCACATACTTTTGCACATCCTCCTTCTTGATATATGGGTCCACGACGTGCCTGTTGGTGAGCAGCGAGCCTCGGCTGTCGATGAAAAACGCCGTGCCAAAAGCTATCGACTTGGGAATTTCGTCCTCGTCAAACGAGAAATCCTTCATGTCGCCGTTCTCGTCCATGCCGCTGAAGTAAATCTCCGAGCCGTCGGGCAGCGTGGCGGTGTAGTAATACTGGTTGAGGACGAGTGCCACGCCCGAAGCCTGCTCATTATAGATGTCGGCTGGCGACTTTTCTCTCAAGCAAGACGAAGCGAGCAAAACGAGCATCGAAAAGGCAAAAAAAAGTTTGGTTGCTTTCATAGGGGAAACGATTGATTATGTGCCGCTTGCACTCGTGCGACAAGGCAGCATGAGAACAATGTGCAAAATTACGCAATAATCAAACAACGACAAAGCAAAAGCCGGAATTATTTTAATGCCCATGGCATAGGAGGGGAAAACAAGGCGTTGTAGGCAAACCTGGCCAAGAGGAACGATTGGCACGATTGTTGCAACAACAGTGGTTGTAACACCATATTTTTATACAGATGAAACTGAACCGACACAATCAACACACACTCATGCTGCGTGCGGCCCAGCTGCCCGCAGCCGGACTGCACACCGACGACGAGGAAGAGGACGAGCTGCCCGACGAAGGAGACGGCAAGTCAGCGGATGCCGGTGGTGAGAAACGCACACAGCGACGAAATGTCATGAAAGGTGACAATAATGGCACCCCGGTGATTGACAAATACAGCAAGGACATCACCCAGGCTGCCGCCGAGGGGCGTTTGGACCCGGTAGTGGGCCGCGAGCGCGAGATTGAGCGCCTGGCCCAGATTTTGAGCCGCCGCAAGAAGAACAACCCCGTGCTCATTGGCGAGCCCGGCG
>JAFSYB010000015.1 GCA_017443765.1 Muribaculaceae bacterium
AGGCAAAACACAGTTTAACACATTGGCAATCAATCAAATAAGCCTCATATTGACTCTCTCTCGCATTCACGGCGGGCACACAATGGGCTCTATGTGGGCGTGCCGAAGCAACAGCACACCAAGCGCAAATGGCCATAACAACAAACTGACACACAGCGCGTTAAGACAAAAATCCAGCCAAAGGACGTGGGGAAATGCAATCAAATTGCCTTGTACAATTTGTTTTTTTAACGGCCAATGTTCCGCCACCGACTGATTGATGCCTCATCAACCAGAATTTGATATCGCTGAATAGTTACCTATCTTTGCGGCTATTTGAAAAGTTCTAAAAACGAAGCGATATGAACAAAAAAATGTCCTCATTGCGGCTCGCCCATCACAGTGCGCAATGGCACCCGTGACGGCGTGCAGCTGTACAAGTGCATGGCATGTGGCCGTCAGTTCCGCGGGAAAGTCTATCTCAGTCAGCGGACACTCTGGCATGATTATCTTGAGGGCAAGCAGACAATGAGTGAGCTGGCTGCCTCCAATGGTGTGAGTCGCTCAACAGTGAAGCGTATCTTGGTCGATGTCAGCATCGCATGGAGCAATCCCGTGTGCCGAGGACATGGCATGGTCCAGCTTGACGCGACCAATTTCGGCCGCAATTGTGGCGTTCTGGTGGCACTTGATGCCGTGAGCAGAAAGCCGTTGTACCTGAAGCATATTGCTCATGAACGCACCACAGATTATGCCGAGGCCATTGCCTGGATCGAGCGTGGTGGCTATGTGGTTGACGGCATTGTCATCGACGGGATGCAGACACTCTTCTCGATCTTCAAGGGCTACAAGGTGCAGATGTGCCAATACCACATGTGCGCCATCATAAGAAGAAAGCTCACGGGGAACCCACGCCTTCCGGCGGGTCGTGAACTGAAGGCGCTGATGGCCACGCTGGCAACCAGCGACAGGGACAGTTTCACCATGGCCTTCGAGGCCTGGGCTGTGAAATGGGCAGATTTCTTGAAAGAGCGCTCCGTCAACCCCGATACGGGAAAGACATTCTACACGCACAGGAGACTGCGCTCAGCTTTGGCCAGCATCCAGTTCTACCTGCCATATCTGTTCACCTAGCGGCAGGTCGATGGCATGCCCAACACGAACAACAAACTCGAGGGAATCTTCACTGACTTGAAACGCAACATCAACAATCACAGTGGCATGAGCCGAAAAAACAGGGAACGCTTCATCAATGGGTTTTTCTTGGCATTGGGCAACAATCCGCAATAGAAAAGGGCGGTTCGAGGCCGCCCAGTCTTTTGCGTCTTGCGCCACAGCATTATTCCTGGCATGGTTGCTCCCCTGCAGAGCCATGTTACGCTTCATGCTGCGTGGCAAAGATAATCACAATTCTTCGATGTTCATCTACCGGTCTGAAAATTCATCCTGCAAAATGAACCTTAGAACCTCTATAGGTTCTTTTCATCCTGCAAATTGACCCTTATGCCGAAATTTATTCACACCCAAAATAGAGCGAGGCAAAAATGTTCCAGCAATGTTCCAGCAGAAAACAACAAATGCGTTGTAACTTGTTGTGTTACAACGCATCGTTCACGCTTCAAAGTACCCCCGCTGGGAATCGAACCCAAATTTTAGGTTTAGGAAACCCACGTTCTATCCATTGAACTACAAGGGCGCTTTTTTAGGTACTCTGTCAATCCGGCTGCAAAGGTACGCATTTTTTTCTTACCCCGCACAATTTTAATGCGAAAAAATTTTTCAGCCTCCATCATCCTTGCCCACGAAGCGACCCGGCTTGGGGCGGTTAAGCGGTGATGGTGACCGTGCTGCGGGTGTTGTCGGCCGGGTCGCGCTGGACGAGTATTTGTGTGGGTATGCGCTCCTTGAGTGTGTCTATGTGGCTGATGATTCCCACACGCCGCCCTCCGATTTCGTGCAGGCGCGACAAGGTGTCCATCACGCTGTCGAGGTAGTCGGCGCTGAGGGTGCCAAAACCCTCGTCGATGAACAGCGTGTCGACTGCGGCCATATTTCCTCCTGCCTGAGCCAGCGCCAAGGCTAAGGAGAGCGACACAATGAACGTTTCGCCGCCTGAGAGCAGGGTGACGGCCGCCGGGGCTGCCCCGGAATCGCTCACCAGCAGCGTGAGGCTGCCAGGCTGACGCGTGAGTTTGAACCGTGGGCAAAAGTGCGCGAGATATTCATTGGCGTGAGCCACCAGCTCGCCAAGAATGAGGCTCTGCGCTATTTTACGGAACACTTTACCGTCCTTGCTGCCGAGCAAGTCGTTAAGTTGCTGCCACTCGGTCTTGGCAGCCTCGAGCGTTTCCACGTGCTTGGCCTGGTCGGCATATTGGTTGCGGTGGTCGTTGTCGGCATTCAGCTTGGCCTTGTTCTCGGCAATGACAGCGAGCGCGGCATCACAGGCCTGGTTGGCCTGGTTCCTCATGGCGGTGAGTGCCTCGACGTCACTTTCCTCAACAAGGCCATCGCGCTTGTTTTCAAGTTCATTGATTTGGTGTTCGAATGCGCTGAGTGCCCCTTTCAGCTCGTCCTCGCGTGCCACGCGCTGCTGGTGTCGTGTTGCCACAGCGTCGATGTCGCTCTGCGACTGGCTGTTGAGCTGCACGATGCAACTGCGCTCCACGTTAAGCGCCGCGGCACAGTCGTCCACCTGCCGATTGAGTGTTTCAGCGTCGTTGCGCGTGTGCTCCACATCGGCCTGCCAGGCGGTGAGTTCGGCAACGAACCGCTGCCAGCGCTCGCGCAGCGCATTGTGGCTTTCGTCACTGTGGGTCTGTTCGCCGGCCTCGGTGCCCCAGGAGGGCAGCAGCCGTCCGACCTGGGCGCAGAGGTCGCGCATTGCCCCGATGGCCGCGGCATCCACCGGCAACTGGCGCTCCAGTTCCTGGCAGCGCGTCGTCTTGCGCGAGTACTCACCAGCCTGCTGCCCAAGCCAAGAGGTGAACTCATCGCGGTGGTCGCTCCACTTGGCGGCCCACTCCTGCCGGGTGATGGCCTGGGTGATGTGCAGGCGCATTTCATCGCAATTCTTGCGGGCGAGGGCAATCTGAGCCTGCTGCGTCGTTATCGAGGAGTTGAGTTCTTCCAACTCGGTGCGCACCTGCTCGGCAGCTTTGACCGCCCGCTCGCGCGCCTGATTAAGCGTCTTGATGGCCTCGCGCTTGCCCGACAACGCTTGCTCCATTTGCTCGCCCTGCTTGATAACCTGATTGATGGGTTCTTTTTCTTTTTCCAGGTCAGCCTTCATCTGGCCAATCAGATCGCTCGTGAGCGAGGCGGCGTAAGCGAGACCGGCGTTGCCGCACGCTGCCTGCAACGCCTCAAGTTGGTGGGCGACAGCCGTTTCCAGCTCGGCTATTTCCTGCTTCATTCGGTTGATCTCGGCATCGAGGTTTTGAATCAGCCCCCGCACTGTTTCGACCTGCGCCTTGGCCTCGACGTAGATTCTTTGTGCCTCATCGTACTGGCTCTGCTCGTGGGCAAAAAGTGCTTGTGTGGCTTCGTCGCTGAGCATCTGTTCGATGGCCGCGCCGCACACCGGGCAATGGTCACCCGGTTGCAACTTGGCCCGCAGCGCGGTGGCCCAGTTTTTCACACTTGCCTGCGCCATCTCCAACTTGTGTGCCGCCAGGGTTAATTGTTCGTATGCCTGCCGCTCAGCCCGAGACAGGTCGGGAAGGCTGTTGTTCTTCTTGCTCAATTCTTGGCACTTTTCGGCCAATTTTTCCTTCTCGGTGGCCAGTCGTTTGCACTGGTTCGTGTAGTCGCGCAACTCACCCTGCACCTGGGTGAGCAGGGTTGCACGCTTTTCGAGCATACTGATTTGCTCGCGCAAGGCGGACAGCCGCAAGGCGTGGAGTTGCTTCTGGCGCAAGTCGATATCGGCTTGCGCATCATTCACCGCCTGTTGAGCCTTGTCGACCGCATTGCGCTTCAGCGTGAGGCGCTCGGCGGTTTTGGGTTGCCTGGCCATATCCTTGCCGAGTTCTTGCTCATCGGCCTTCACGTCAGCCTCGTGTTTTCCCAGGCGAGCGATGTCGTCGGTGATGGCTTTGCCGCCGTTGGCATACATTGTGGCATGGGCACTCTCGCCATCGAGCCAGACGGCGAGTGCGTCGTGTTCCTGCCTATCGCTGTCGGTGCGCCGCTGGCAGGCGAGCAGGCCGCCGAGCAGATTGCGGTAGGTGGTTTGCAGCGAGTTCTCCTGCGCTTTTAGTTCGTGAAGTCGTTGCTCGGCGCTGGCGGCTCGGCGCAGCAGCGACCGTGCCTCGTGCGTGGCCTTCCACAGCCGCAGGGTTTCCTCCTCGGCTTGGTAGACGGGGTCGAGCGCCTGCTGCCGGCAAGCCGCCAACTGCTCCAATGTCTCCTTGTGTTGGCGAGTGAATTGCCGCATTTGCCCAATCCAGTCGAGCTTGGCCTTGGCAGCCTCGTCAGCGGCACGGTGCTGCGCCAGCTCGCTTTCGGTGAGCTTGATGAGCTTCTCGCAGTCGGCGCGCTGCTCATCGTCGAGCAAGGTGATGTCGCCCAATCGTGCGAGGGCGCGCTCCCATTCCTGCTTATGGAGCTGAAAAAGCTCATAGATGCCGCTACCAATGTCGCTGTACACCTTGGTGCCGGTGATTAGCTCAAGAAGGTCGGCCTTTTTCCCTTCGTCACTTTTCAAGAACTCGGCAAAACTGCCTTGCGGGAGCATCACTGTGCGTGTGAACTCGTCGAGGGAAAGGCGCACCACCTGGTTGATTTCACTTTCAGTGCTTTTGATGCCGCTGGTGATTTGACCGGTGCTGTGGTTGTGAAACGACCGCTGCACGTTCTGCAAATTACCTCCCACCTTGTGTCCGGCACGGTGAACGGCCCAAGTGGCTGTGTAGGTCACTCCGTCGTCGCCCTCGAAGTCAAGGCGCGCCTCGGCGTCAACCGTGTGGCGACGCATGAGCTGGCGCGGGTCATCGGCTGTTATCGACGCGTCGCGCTCGCCGCCGCTGCCCACGATGTATTTCTCCTTGGCCGCACGGCTCATGCGCGGCGTGTCGTTGTACAGCGCCAGACAAATCGCGTCGAGGATGGTGGTTTTTCCAGAGCCAGTCTCACCGGCAATGAGAAACAGGCTCTCGTCGCGCAAGGCCTCGGACTCAAAGTCGATAACAGCTTCGGAAATCGAAGCAAGGTTCTTGATATGTAATTGCTTGAGTTTCATAGCAGTAGGGGTGATTGGATAGTGGAGGGAATTGTTCTGTCCGGCTGTGGAAACTCTCATCCACAAGAACTATTCAGATGGCGAAAGAGCGTGCCGCTCGGCCTCGCCGAACATGGCTTCTTGCCGCTCGGTCATGGGATTGCCCGTTTTCTCAAGAATAAAAGCCCGCGCCACATCGATGGGTGCGCTTTCACGCAGCTCGCTCACCGAAAGCTCGCGCTTGTGCTCGCCGGGAGCCACCTTGCTGGTGACTTTGAGCGTGCAAAAGCGGCACTGCTTACCGCTGACAGCCTCGGCGGCACGGTGCCGGGCATCGGCGGGCACATAGCCGTCGACCAGGACATTCAGTCGCACATAAGCCGGCTCGGCGCTGCTTAATTGCCGCAGTAACTCGAGTGCCTCGTCGAGTGGCACCGGTGCTCCGGCAGGGATGGTGCGCAGTGCCCGCGGGTTGACGATGCGGCGTGTGTCGATGTGCGGATGGCTGTGGCTGTTGAGCGTCACCACGCTCACGCTGTGCTCGCACTGCTCGTCGAAGCTCACGGCCAGCGGTGTGCCGCAGTAGCGCGCACACGAGTTGGTGCCGAGGGTCTGCGGACGGTGGATGTGCCCCAAGGCGGCATAGTCGAAACCGCTGCCCAGGGCTTCGATGGGCAAGGTGTCGAGGGTGCCAATGTTGTCGTGTCCGGTGAAATCGCTGCCAGCCACCGAAAGGTGAGCCATCAGCACAACAGGCAAGCCGGCGGCATTGCGCTCGGCCACGCGGTCGAGCAGCGCCGCGAAGTAGGCTTGAAGTCGCTGGTCGCGAGGCACATCATCGGTGCCAACCACCGGGAAATTAACGGGATAGGCGTGTGGCACAGCCGCCACCCAGCCCTTGCCGGGGATTTCCACGATGTGATGGTCGAGCAGTGCGCGCCCCTCGGGGTCGCGGGCCAGGTGTCCCACCACGAAAACGCCCGCCAGTTGCCACAGTGCGGCTGTGGCCTCGAGGCGAGCCGCGCTGTCGTGGTTGCCGGCGGTCACCACAATGGGCATTGCCGGGCAGGCCTGGCGCATGGCCAGTAACCCCTCGACGAGCAGCTGCTGCGCAGCGGCGGCAGGTGCCGCGTTGTGAAACACGTCGCCGCTCACCAGCAGCGCATCGGGTTGCTCGGCGGCGCACACATCGGCGATTTGACGGAGCATCGCGCGCTGCTCGGCACTGCGGTCGTAGTTATAGAGCACGTGGCCCAAATGCCAGTCGCTCGTGTGAATGATTTTCATAGAATAGAAGTGAAAAAGGTGAATAGAAAAACGTGCACTATGCACAAGAAAAACGAGTCCGCGCCGGCAAAGGCATAGTGCCACACATTATTAATTATTCTTTCCAATGGTGTAAGCCACGCTGAAGGTAAATGCGATATTTTGCCGTTTAGACCCATATCCTGGAATGAACCAGGGCTGCGCGTTGTCGTTTTTGCCGTAGTTGAACAGGCCATGGTAGCGTATGGTCCAGCCCAGCGACCATTGTCGCCAGATGGCCACTCGCAGCCCAGCCACCGCCTCGCCCCACAAGGCATGGCTGTGCTGACCGTCGATGGCCAGGTCTATATCCTCGCGCCAGTAGGTGTTTTGGTAATGGATGTCGGAAACCTCGAAACGGAACGCGCTGTAGCCCAGCCTCACGCCCAAGAGGGCTTGATAGCGCGGCTCGCTCTTGAACATAAAGTTGTAGTTCGCCCCCAGTTTCACGTAGGGCGAGGGCTTGGCCCGATAGGTGAAGTTCAGGCCGTCGGGCGAGGTTCGCCCCCACCCCATTCCCAGCTCGAGAACGGGCTGCAGGCGATTCCACATATTCAGTGTGGCGTGCACGTCAACACTGGCATAGTCCTGACCAAAGGCCATAAGCGGCAAGTCGATAAAATTGAACCCCAACGTCATGTCGGTCAGCAGAGGGTAACGTGTATAGGCCTTGCGGAGCGAATCGCGCCGAGCCTCGGCAGCCGCTGCCAACGTGTCGCCGCTCAGGAAGCGCCTAATGGTTTCCTCGTCGGTACCCCGTGCCGGCGGCAGCGTCTTGTTGGTGACTGGCTTCACCGGAGTAATGTGCCGCCGCAGGGTGTCCTGCCCACAAACGGTGGTTGCCGCCACCAGCACCACCACGAGAAGAAGCAACAATCTTTTCATCGTCATTGTGTTGGGAAAAACAGGCGAATGGCCACATCGGTGCCGTTGTCAATCAAGGGCTTGACCACCTGCACCGAATCAATAAGGTGGTGCGTGACGGTGGCCGACGAGATTTGGAAGTTGTACATCGCCCCACACTCCGCACTGGCAAAGTAGGGAATGGGTTGGTAGGCAATGGTGAGGGTGTCGGGCGTGCTGCCATCGGCGGGATAGTCCAACTCCCACTGCGTGCACGTGGTGGTAGCTCGCAAGGGGAGATAGACCTCGGAGGTGGTTCCGCCCTGCACCAGCACGCTGTCGCCCGGCGCATCGATGCCCCGAATGGTGAGGCCCTCGATGCTCACCTGTGTGGTGCTGCCCGAAGCGCAAAAGCGCACCAGCGGCAGCGCACTGCCGTTGTCGTAGCAACTGGCATCGTTGCAGGACGCCAGCACAACGCACAATGCACACAGGCATATTGCATATTGGAATATGGATAATGGATAATGCCGCATTGGGCAGCGTGTTTAGCTCGTTAACTCGTGTTTCACTCCTCTCACATCAGTTTCTCGCTGATTTCGTAATGATTGCGGTCGGGGGCGTGGCGCATGACGAGCTCGCCCAGAAAACCCGTCAGGAACAATTGTGTGCCGAGAATCATCGCGGTGAGCGCCAGGTAGAAGTAGGGCGAGTTGGTCACCAGCGTATAGTGGTCGCCGTGCCACATGTGATAGAGCTTGAGCGCCCCCACGAGCACCACGGCAATGAAGCCCAGCACAAACATCAAGCTGCCCAGGAGGCCGAAGAAATGCATCGGCTTGACGCCAAATTTGGCCTGGAACCACAGGGTGAGCAAGTCTAAGTAGCCGTTCACAAAGCGGTCGAGGCCAAACTTCGACGTTCCATACTTGCGCGCCTGGTGGTGAACAACCTTCTCGCCGATTTTGGTAAAGCCGGCCACTTTGGCCAGATAGGGCACATAGCGGTGCATGTCGCCATAAACCTCGATGTGCTTGACCACCTCGGCCCGGTAGGCTTTCAGGCCGCAGTTGAAGTCGTGCAGGTTGCGAATGCCGCTCACACGTCGCGCCGTGGCGTTGAAGAGCTTGGTGGGAAGCGTCTTCGACAGCGGGTCGTAGCGCTTTTTCTTCCAGCCGCTCACCAGGTCGTAGCCCTCCTCGGTAATCATGCGATAGAGCTCGGGAATCTCGTCGGGGCTGTCCTGCAAGTCGGCATCCATGGTGATGACCACATCGCCCTGCGCTGCGGCAAAGCCGGTGTTGAGCGCGGGCGACTTGCCGTAGTTGCGGCGGAAGCAGATGCCCTTGATGGCGGGGTTCTGCTCATGCAGCTGGCGAATGACCTGCCACGAATCGTCGGTGCTGCCGTCGTTAATCATCAGCACTTCATAGGTGAACCCATGTTCTTCCATCACCCGTGCAATCCATGCAGACAGTTCGGGGAGCGACTCGGCCTCGTTGTATAAGGGTACTATTACTGAAATATCCATTTCGTTCTTTATTATTGCTGTGCGGCAACGTTGCTGCCGCCGGGCTGACATTATTGGCTCAAGGAATGTTCAACTTTCTGCCGGCAAATGCGGCGGTGATGGCACTGAGCACCGAGCCACTGAACGTGACAAACCAGAACGTGCTGAACACCACCTCGATGGGCTTGGGCAAAAGTCCGTTCTCAATGATTTTCTCCACCATGTCGGGCATGGTTCCAAGCTGTGCCCGCATTTCGGGAGCCTGGTTGCAGAGCTCGAGGAATTGCTGCGCCTGGTCGTAAAGCAGCGTGGGGCGCACCCATTGCAGCACCACCAGCGTTACCGCGCCGCTGATGAGCGCACCGTAGATCACCATCAAAATGCCCTGCATCCACAACGCCGAATACTCGGCCATGCCATTCGTCTGGACGAAATACTGCCGCTGGAAGCGGTAAATCACCACCGGCCCAAGCAGCAACATCAACAAAAACAGGAGCGAAAGCACACTGGCCTTGTCGGAAAACAGGGTGCACAACGACATGATGCTCATATACACCCCTACAGGCACGCCGCACTCCGCACCACGCTTGAACACGCTCTTTCGCTCTTCCATCTCTCGCATTGTTTTTAATACAACCTGCAAAGATACGAATTAATGCACAATGGACAATGCGCAAGGCGCATTTTTTTGGATTCCGCGCACAAATGCCCCCCAAAAATGCGGCCTCCAAGGGGAATATGCGGGTCGCGATGCGCCACTTATCCCCCCCCTTGGAGGCCACAGCTTCCTTATTGTGCCAGCCCGTTCGGGTGTCGGCGCCGGCTCGCGTGTTGTCAGCGCAACACCTTGGCAGTGGTCGCCGAGCCGTCGGTGTAGCGCGTGACCACGATGTTGATGCCCGGGAATGGCTTGCTGCTGGCGTGGCCGGCCACGTTGTAGTAGGTCACGCTGCTCACCTGACGGGGCACCGACTCGGTGAGGTCGTTCACGCCGGTGATGATGTAGCCGTCGGTGATCACGTCAATCACGCTCAACGACAACTCGGTGCCCGGCTCCGTGTCCTTGGGGTTGATGCCGGTCGAGGAGCGCCGGGGTGCGTTGCCGCCGTCATCGGCAGGCATCTTTTTGATGAAGCCAACCAGGTCGTAGACCTGGCCAATGTTGAACGTCACCTGCCCGTTGACCAAAGCACCGGTGTAGTCGGGGTCGATGTCGATGCACAATGCGCCCTCGAGGTCCATGGTATTGTTGCCGTCCTCGTTGGCGGGCATGGCAAACACGTGCTTGCCGTTCTCCACTCCCCGGTAGACGGCCCACACCACGTGGCACAGCTCGGCCGGCTTGGGCTTCACGAAGAAGTAAGTGGGCTGGTCGACAAAGCTGGCGGGAATGTAGGTGTTGGGCTGGTAAGCAAAGCGCTGTTGGTTGTCGGCCACGGGGCGTGCCTCCAGGGCGATGGTGAGGTTGTCGGCATCGGTCACGGTGCCCACCATGGTCTGTGCCATGAGTGCGTGGCGCAGGTCGCCGAAGGCCAGCTGCCCGCCGGCAGGCAGCTGGAGCTTGACCCAGTTGCTCTGGTCGAAGTCGCTACGCAGGTAGTTATAAACCGTGGTGCCGTTGTAAACCTTTTGTCCGGCTTTCATCACCGAGGGTGCGACACAGTCGCCGTTGCGGTCCTTGACGTAGGCCGTGGAGCCGTCGGCGTTGACGAACACCACCTCGAGGTCGTTGCTCAGCACCACCCGTTTTCCCACGGTGAGGGTGTTGTCGCGTGTGAGGTCGGCCAGCGTGCGCAGGTTGTCGGGCACCACCCCCTGCTTGCCGTCGGCCGTGTAGTAGGCTCCGTTCTCAAAGGCCAACGTGGCCGTCGCGTTGACACCGCCGTCGCTGAAAATCAGGCTTGCCGGCACATCTGTGCCGGGGGCTGTCCAGCGGTAGATGGCGTGGCCGGCAGGCGAGATGCCTACCAGGTCCACCAACTCGTCGCCCGGCCACGAGGCGCTGGCGCACAAATTCTGGCTGTCGTTCCAGGCCCACAGGCTGGGCACAGCCATCGACGTGGTGTTCTCGAAATAGCAGAACGGCCTGCCCGTCACCCACGTGGCGCACGACGGCAGCGTGGCGGAAGCCCAAGCTGCCGAGCCGCCAGCATAATCCTCCTGCGAGAAGTTAATGCTCTGATGCCATGCATTATAATTTTCCGACACATCACTGTAAGACTTGTCTGCTGGAGTATATTCAATAAAATACGACGTTCCATTAGCCCCCCGGACAAAATTAATGTCAGTTGTCTTGTCGGCATCACCATTGTAATTAAGCAGGAAGTCCATATTGGCAGTATCAAAGTGCTTGTAGTACCACGTCACACCGCCTATCGTTGCGGTTGAGCTTATTTGACTGCCGGGCCACGACGTGTTGCCGTCATTTGAGTCCCAAACATGGATATTGGGACCGTAATTATAATTCCCATTCACTTTCACAAAAATGTTGGCGCCCGTCTGCGGATAATCGGTCGACCAGGGTGCATATAAACTGGTGCACTCGGTGAAAGAAGCACCGGGAACATAATCAAAGAAGAAACAGCCCTCACTGTCTATACGCTTGTCGGCAGTCTGATTTCCGTAAGATGAATTACTGCAGATTAAGAAGTTGATCACATCGGCATCGATGTGATAGTACCACCACTCTTTATTATCAGCCGTGGTGCGCTTTTTGGCGGTCAATTGCGTGGGCGAGGACGGCGTTGACACGGGAGAGCCAGCGTTTGTGACACTCCATGTGTGGATGAACGGCGCATCGTCATCTGTGTGAATATAGAGGTTGATTCCTGTGGTGAGCGGAGTGCTGCTTTGCCAGGCACTGCCACTGGTGGCCGTGAGCTGATAGGTGCGTGCCACCTTGCCGATGCACTGGCCGTCCTTGAGAATGGCGGCCCGCACGAGGTGGCTGCCATCGGTCTGGAATGTGATGGGCACGTTGGCGGCGGTGCTGCTCTGCCGGTTGGCGGCGTCGTCGGCAATGTCGGTGTTCCAGCGGTCGATGGTATAGACGATGGTGGCACCCTCGACACTGCTGGTGAGGTTCACCGTCAGGTTGCCCGTGTAAGCGCCGCTGGCACGGTCGATGCTCACAATGGGGTCGTGGAGCGCCTTGACAAACGTGGCGGTGACATCGGTGGCGATGCCGTTGCGGAAAGTGTAGAACACCTCGTGATCCACGCCGTTGATGTTGTGGGTCTTGCTGGCATCACCGCCCTCGCTCAGCACCATGTTGAACTTGGTGGTGGGGATGGTGGCCTCGCGCCATGTGATGCCCCCAATCTGCTTGGTGTAGTTCATTTCCCAACCCGGCCAGCTGCCCGTGTACTGGGTGTCTTGGGAGTCGCCGTCCCAGGCGTAAATATAAGGTGTGGCGCCGGTGGGGTCGTTGACGTAGACCTTGATAGCGTTAGCCGGTGGGTCGTCGTTGCTGATGACATAGCTCTTGCGCACGATGCTGCCGGGAGCCACCTGCCCTCCGACGAGCACGCCCACGCGCAGGTCGGTGCTCTCGTAGAAAGTGAACGCCTCGCCCTCGGCGGCGGTGATTTGCTGGCTGGCGGCGGTGGGGTTCTCGCCGTTGGTGGTGTACACCAGCGTGCAACCCTCGGTCGACGGGCGCACGCGCACAGTCACCTGGCTCACATAGCTGCCGCTGGACTGGTCAAACACGGGATACCCGCCGGTCATGGCCGGCTTGGTGTTGTTGTAGATGTCGTTGAAGTCGGCATTGGCGTAGGCCTCGTTGCTGATGGCCAGGCGGCAGACGGCACTGGTGTACACCTCGGTGTACCCCTCACGGTTGCCCTGGCTCACGGCATCGGTGCCCAGCTGGAGCAGCAACGTGCCATGCTCACCCTTGACAATCCACCACACGCCATTGCTGCCCACATTGCCGGCACTCTCGATGGCCGATTCGTTGGTCACGCCGGCGGCGCGGCGCGCCAGAATCATGCGGCAGATGTCGTCGTGCCACGCCGGGTGCATGAAATGCGCCCAAAACAGGCACGGCGTGCCCGGCATCGCCAGCAGGAAGGCGTTGGCCTCCACGATGTTGCTGTTGGTGCGGTTGGTATAGTTGGAGTTGCTGGTGTCGGTGGGCAGGTTCTTGTTGGTGTCGTGGTTGGCGATGAAATTCACGGCATAACGCTTGAGGATATTGTCGTGAAGCATGCCTGCGTCTTTAAGTCCCTGGAAATCGCCGCTGTTGAAAGCGTTTTTGATGTCGCTCATCAGCGGGAAGTCGAAAGCCGCGCTGGTGATGCCGCCATCCGAGGCGGTGTTCTTAATCCACACAGCGGGATGGGTGTCGGTCCAGAACTCGCCTACGCTGAAGGTGGGCGTGGTGGCCTGGTTGTACTGCGCGAAGCGTCCCGGGGCCAGGCCGGCGGCATAGTCGTAGCGGAAGCCGGCATAGCCCAGCTCATCTTTCAGGTAGCGCAGGTAGTTGATGGTGTTTCGCTGGGCGTTGGCGCTGGTATGCGCCACCTCGTTGGCCCAGCCGCCGTAGTTGCCGTCGTCGCGACCGGTGCCGCCGCCGGTGATTTGCTTCATCTGTCCGCTGCCGTCGAGGGGCATATACCAGTCGGTCCAAGCACCGTCGCGATAGATGCTGCCCACCAAGTCGGCCAGCGTCCATCCGGTGCTGGTAAGGGTACCCGTGGAGGGGTCGGTGTAGTCCTCCTGAATCCAGAAGTCGCCGGCGAAGCCCTTGTGGTTAATCACCACGTCCTCGATGGCTCCGCAGCCCTTTGCCTTGTAGGCGGCAATGCACGACTTGAGCTCGGCCTCGGTGCCGAAATAGGTCATCGATGTGTACTGCACCGGGTTGCCGTTGACGTAGTAGGTGTAGTTCTCGCCCCGTCCGTGGTCAAACCACAGGTAGGGTACAAAGCCGTTGCAGTCAGTGTTGGCAATGGAATCGCCGGGGACGAAGTTCCACTGCACCCCGCCGCGCATGCCGCGTGTCTGCGTGGTGGAGCCGTTGAACACCATCGACGGCTGTGCGATGGTGGCGCCGCTCTGCGGTAGCCAAAGCAGGTCGATGAACGGAGCCACGAAGTCTTTTACGGCCTCCAGATTGGCCCACGAGGTCAGGGGCACTTCCCAGTCGTCGGTACCGGCTCCCCAGCCGGCGTCGTACATCGTGGCCCATGTGTGCCGGATGTTCGGTCCCCAGGGGTTGCTGTGGGGCACGACACTGATGGCTCCCAGGTTGCGCTGCTGCTGCGTGCCGTTGGGGCCGAAGTCAGGGTTCTCCAGGTAGCTGTCCCAAAAAAAGCCCTGGAGCATCACGCCGCCGTAGGCGGCAGGCCAGCCCTGTGCCAGCGCAAACACCGGCAAAAACGCGGCCAGCATAATAATGAGAAATTGCTTTTTCATTTTATTGTTGTTTTTGTTTTTCGATTATTTTGCAATTTACAAATGTACAACCTTTTAGCTTAATCTCTCACCTATTTGACGAAATGTTTCAACAAAAAAAGCGCAATCGTTTGCGCCATCGGCCCGAATCACAAAGAACACCGGGTCACCTGCAAAAACCTGTGTTACTATGTCGGCCTGGTTGTGCGATAGCCAGGCAAATTATCAGACGTAGAGTTGCTGGCAGCGTGGTGCTCCTCGGCGACGAACGCCACCACACCTTGTCCGCATCCCCACCATTCAGTCACTGTGTTCCTATCATGGTGGGGTTTTCACAGTGGTTATCGCCTATCGGCGATTGGTCAGCATGCTCCGAGCCAAGACACACCGGTTTTGCTGGTGTCCCAATTATCAATAGACGTTAAATCGAGTGGGTTCTGCTCAGCCTATTTGCGTGACCGAAAAGTTTTTTCAGCTGCGCAAATAGGTTGCGCACCGCCCACCGTAACTTTGCACCGTCAATCACGACAACGCTCTTCGACATGATGGGAACTCGGCACAAAATTCCGGCTTTGTAACGCCTGGGATGGGCGTTATAGACTAAAAGGACATAAGGTGGGTTCTATAAATTGCAAAAATGAGATGAATGGTTTTGGACGTCTTGGGTTGCTTGCTGGCATCTTTTGCCTCAACTACTTGAACCGTAGCCCGCTACTGCTTCGCGCAGCTTGAGACAAAATCTACTCAGCAATCA
>JAFSYB010000016.1 GCA_017443765.1 Muribaculaceae bacterium
GTTTTGGTCGTCTTGGGTTGCTTGCTGGCATATTTTGTCTCAACTACTTGAACCGTAGCCCGCTACTGCTTCGCGCAGCTTGAGACAAAATCTACTCAGCAATCAATCCCAATACGACTCAAGCAATTTATAGAACCCACCATAATTACACATTTTAATAATTAATATTATGGCAAAACCCTATGTAATCGGAATCGACATGGGCGGCACCAACACCGCCTTTGGCATCGTGGACGCACGCGGCAACGTGATTGCGAGCGACTCCATCAAAACTGGCAAGCACAACAATTTCGACAACTACGTCGACGAGCTGCACGAGGCCATCATGCGCATCATCGAGGCCGCCGACGCGCAGGGGAAAATCAACGGCATCGGCATTGGCGCCCCCAACGGCAACTACTACACCGGCATGATTGAGGGTGCCCCCAACCTGCCGTGGCCCTGCCCCATCCCACTGGCCGAGAAAATCACCGACAAATTCGGAATCCACTGCATCGTGACCAACGATGCCAACGCGGCGGCCATTGGCGAGATGACCTACGGCGCGGCCCGCGGCATGAAGGACTTCATCATGATCACGCTGGGCACCGGCGTGGGAAGCGGCATTGTGGTGAACGGGCAGCTCGTCTACGGCCACGATGGCTTTGCCGGCGAGTTGGGCCATGTGATCATGAAGCGCAACAACGGCCGCCAGTGCGGCTGCGGGCGCACCGGCTGCCTCGAGGCCTACTGCTCGGCCACCGGCGTGGCGCGCACAGCACGGGAGTTCCTGGAAATCCGCAGCGACGAATCGAAGCTGCGCGAGCTCGACGCCGACGCAATCACCAGCAAGGACGTCTTCGACGCAGCAATGGCCGGCGACAAGATGGCCAAGGAGATTTTCGACTACACCGGCACTATCCTGGGCGAGGCACTGGCCGACTTTGCCGCCTTCTCAAGCCCCGAGGCGTTCGTCATCTTCGGCGGACTGGCCAAGAGCGGCGACTTGATCATGAAGCCCATTCGCGAGGCTTACGACAAGAGCGTGTTGCCCATCTTCAAAGGCAAGGCCAAGATTATCTTCAGCGAGATGAAGGAGGCCGACGCCGCCATCCTCGGTGCATCGGCACTGGGCTGGGAAGTGAAGGACAACGACTGACACCGTGAGCAACCCACACAAGCAACCTTATTTAACTATAATATATGGAACCACTGTTTGAAGAACTACGCGCCAAGGCGGTAGCCTGCCGCCAGCGCATCATTTTGCCCGAGAGCACCGAGCCGCGCACGCTGCGTGCCGCCGACCGGCTCACTGCCGATGCCGTGGCCGACATCATCTTTATTGGCAACCGCGACGAAATCATGGCCAAAGCCCATGAGCTGGGCTTGACGCACCTCGACGGCGTGCGGGTGATCGACCCGACGGACGCCGCCACCATCGAGCCCTACGCACAGCTGTTTTGCGAGCTGCGCAAGAGCAAGGGCATCACCATTGAGGAGGCTCGCAAGCAGGCTGCCAACCCCCTCTACCTGGGTTGTCTGCTCATCAAGAACGGCGATGCAGACGGCCAGGTGGCCGGAGCGCAGAACACCACCGGCAACGTGCTGCGCGCCGCATTCCAGGTGCTGAAAACCGCTCCCGGCATCAAGGTGGTGAGCGGGGCGTTCATCATGCTCCTGCCGCAAGGCTCGCCCTACGGCGAGCGCGACATCATGGTGTTTGCCGACTGTGCCGTGCTCCCCAATCCCAACGCCGAGGAGCTGGCGCAGATTGCCGTCTCGACCGAGAAGACCGCCCGCGACCTGGCGGGCATCGACCCCAAGGTGGCCATGTTGAGTTTCTCGACAAAGGGCAGCGCCAAGCACGACAACGTGGACAAGGTGGTGGAGGCCACCCGGCTGGCCCGCGAGATGAACCCGGCCATGAAAATCGACGGCGAGTTGCAGGCCGATGCCGCCCTGGTGCCCAGCGTGGGAGCCAGCAAGGCCCCGGGCAGCGACATCGCCGGCTATGCCAATGTGCTGGTGTTCCCCGACCTGGGCGTGGGCAACATCGCCTACAAACTCGTGCAGCGCCTGGGCGGTGCCACCGCCGTGGGGCCTGTGCTGCAAGGTCTGGCAGCTCCCGTCAACGACCTCTCGCGTGGATGCAACGACGAGGACATCTACAAGACCGTCATCCTCACCTGCAACCAGGCTATCAACAAGGCATAACTGATAACTGAAAACCAACCACATGAACATTTTAGTCCTTAATTGCGGCAGCAGTTCCGCAAAATACAAACTCATTGAGGTCAAGGCCAACCGCACGCTTGCCGAGGGCGGCGTGGAAAAAATCGGTCTGCCCGACGCCTTCATCAAGCTCAAGCTGACCGACGGGTCGAAGCTTGAGATTCCCCTCGACATCACCGACCATCACGGCGCCATCAAAGCTATTCTCGACGCCCTCACCCACCCCGGCCACGGCTGCATCAAAAGCTTTACCGAGATTGATGCCGTGGGACACCGCGTGGTTCACGGCGGCGAGCGGTTCAGCAAGAGTGTGCGCATCACCGACGAGGTGAAAGCGATGATTCGCGAGTGCTATGCCATTGCCCCGCTGCACAACCCGGTGAACATGATGGGCATCGAGGCCATCGACAAGGTGCTGCCCGGCGTGCCGCAGGTGGCTGTGTTCGACACCGCCTTCCACCAGACCATGCCGCCGCGAGCCTATATGTATCCGCTGCCGATGAAATACTACACCGACGACCATGTGCGCCGCTACGGTTTCCACGGCACCAGCCACCGCTATGTGTCGCGCCGCGTGTGCGACTTGCTGGGCGTGCGTCGCGAAGACCAAAAAATCATCTGCTGCCACATTGGCAATGGTGCCAGCATCACCGCCGTGCAGGGCGGCAAGAGCATCGACACCACCATGGGGCTCACCCCCGTCGAGGGGCTGATGATGGGCACCCGCGCCGGCGATGTGGACCCGGGTGCCATCTTCTTCCTGATGGAGAAATACGGCTACACCGCCAAGCAGATGAGCGACATCATCAACAAGCAGAGCGGTATGCTTGGGGTCACCGGCTTGTCGAGCGACATGCGCGAGGTGATGGCCGCCGTGGCCGCCGGCGACGAGCGCGCACAGCTGGCCCTTGAGATGTACGAGCATCGCATCCTCAAGACCATCGGCGCCTATGCCGCCGAGATGAACGGTGTGGACATCATTGCCTTCACGGGCGGTGTGGGCGAGAACCAAACCGACACACGCGAGGCCGTGTGCCGCCAGCTGGCCTTCATTGGCGTGACATTCGACCCGGCTGCCAACGAGCGCACCGTGCGCGGTGCCGAGGGCGTGATCAGCGGCCCCGACAGCCGCGTGAAGGTCGTCGTGGTTCCCACCGACGAAGAGCTGATGATTGCCCGCGACACCGAAGCCATTGTCGAGGGGCGCGAAATCACCGACTAAGCACCCCGCCCGGCGGCGGTACGCGAACCCAAAGCAACAAGGAACAGCAGCTGCGCGCAAATCGCCAGGCTTGTTGTTCCTTGTTAGCTTGTGCGGCACCTGCGAGGCCGTTGTGCGCAACCAGCGTGGCCGGTCCGCGACAGCCATTTTTTCGGAAAAAACACGTTGCCAACAGGCGTGAAACGCTTCCTTTGCGGAAAAAAACGCCTTTTTTCTGATTTTTTTTCGCAAAAATGCTTGCCAGTTCAAAAAAAAGCAGTACCTTTGCAGCGCATTTGGAAATTGTCCTGTGGTGTAACGGTAGCACACCGGATTCTGGTTCCGTTTGCGTGGGTTCGAATCCTACCAGGACAACAAAGCAAAAGTGACCGTGAACGCGGTCACTTTTAGTGTGAAACAATTAACTTTACAAATTTAAACTCATTATCCAACATGGCAGTAAAAATCAGATTGCAACGCCACGGTCACAAAGACTATGCGTTCTATCCCATTGTCATCGCCGATAGCAGGGCACCACGAGATGGTAGATTTATTGAAAGGATTGGTTACTATAACCCCAACACTGATCCTGCTACAATAAGTTTAAATTTCGAGCGTGCACTGTATTGGCTCAACGTGGGTGCCCAGCCCACCGACACCGTTCGCAACATTCTCAGCCGCGAGGGCGTGTTGCTCATGAAGCACTTGCAAGGCGGTGTGAAGAAGGGTGCATTCGATCAGGCCGAGGCCGAGCGTCGTTTCAACGCTTGGAAGGCAGAGAAGGATGCCAAGCTTGAAGCTGTAAAGAACAAGAATCGCGAGGAGAAGAAAGCGGCCGCCAAGAAGTCGCTTGAGGAGGAGAGCAAGAAGAACGAGGCCAAGGCCGAGGCCGTGGCCAAGAAGCGTGCCGAGATTGCAGCTGCCAAGGCGGCCGCCGAGGCCGAGGCCATCAAGGCCGCCCAAGAGGCTGCCGAGGCTGCCGCCAAGGAGGCCGAGGGCGCCGCTCAGGACACTCCCACCGAACAGCCCGACGCTCCCGCCGAGGCTTGACACCAATAACAACGCCAAACAAAACGGCACTGAATCACCAAAACGCGGTTCAGTGCCGTGTTTGTTAGCTCACACCGCACCCAACACCACATCCCCGGCTCGCAACACAAAAGCAAAGCACTCGCAGCTCGTAACTCATCACCCATAACTCGTCACTCATTACTCATCACCCATAACTCATTACTCATCACCCATAACTCATCACTCATAACTCATTACTCATAACTCATTACTCATTACTCATAACCCGAATCTCACTCGTAGCTCGTAGCTTGTATCTCGTAACTTACTCACAACCCGAATCTCACTCGTAGCTCGTAGCTCGTAGCTTACTCATTACTCATTACTCTTCACTCATTACTCTTCACTCTTCACTCATAACTTCCTCATGGCAAAACACAACGAGCTTGGCAAGGCCGGCGAACAGGCCGCACACGACTTCCTGCTCAGCAAGGGATGGATAATCCGCGAGCAGAACTGGCGCATGGGAAACCTGGAGCTGGACCTCGTGGTCGAAGACCCGGTGAACCGTGTGCTGCACATCGTGGAGGTTAAGACCCGCACAAGCATTGTGGGCTTCGACCCCTTGCAAGCGGTCAATGCCAAGAAGCGACGCAACCTGTTCAATGCCGCCAACGGCTATGTGCATTGCTACCGGCTCAACATGGGTGTCACATTCGACATCGTGATTGTGGAAGGCCAACCCGGACAATTCAACATCCACTATATTCCCAACGCATTTTATCCCGCAGTGCGCACACGCCGCTAACACATCACTACACTCCCCATGAAACGTTTGCTCCCCCTGATTGCCGCCTGGTGTTGCTGCCTGACCGCCGCCATGGCCGCCACCGGCACCGACACTGTCACCCTGCGGGTGATGACGTTCAACCTGCACGCGGGCCACGATGCCTCGTTGCAAGAGATTGCACTGCTAATCAACCAGTTGCAGCCCGACTTTGTGGCATTGCAAGAGGTGGACTGCGGCACGCACCGCGCCAGCGCCCGGCACCAGAACGGACGCGACTTCGTCACCGAGCTGGCCTACCACAGCGGCATGATGGGGCTTTACGGCCCCGCCATCAAGTTCAGCGGCGGGCTCTACGGCATCGGACTGCTGTCGCGCCACCCCCACTGCCAAAGCCGGAACATCATGCTGCCCAATCCCAATCCCGAGATGGAGCAGCGCGCGCTGCTCGAAGCCACTTTTGTGCTGCCATCGGGCGACACCATCACAGTGGCCAGCACACACCTTGAGGCGTTCGACCAGCAGTGCCGCGAAGTCCAGGGTCACTTCCTGCGGCAGCACTACGCCACGGCACCCCACCCCACCATCATCGCGGGCGACTTCAACGCACACCCCGACGATGCCATCATCGCACAGGTAATGCTCCCGGACTGGCTCGACTGCACCGACCGCCAGCCCACCTTCAGCACCGAGGCTCCCACCGAGAAAATCGACTACATCTTTGCCCGCCCCACCGGGTGCTGGCGCGTTGTCGACACCCAGGTGGTGCCCTGCAAATTAAGCGACCACTTTCCCGTGGTCACCACCTTGCAGCTGGACATCACTTGTACCGACTGAAAATTGCCATGCTTCGCTGCTCGGCCAGGGCCACGCTGGTGGGGTCATCGGGGTCGATGCCATATTTGTCGGCAGGCGGTATCACCATCACCGTGCCAAGCTTGATATGGTTGGGATTGCTGATGAGCGCCTTGTTTTCCTCGTAGATATACACCCAAAACTCTTGCCGTCCGTAGTGCTTGATGGCCATTTTGGTCAGGTACATGGTTGCCGAGATTGTGTCGGTGACCACAGGCTGCGCTTTCACGGCTTGCCGGTCAGGAACGTCGGCCACAGCCGCAGTGTCGGCGGCAGGTGCATTGTTGGCGGCCGGTGTGGCAGTTGTCGAGGTGGGCAACAGCACGCGCAGCATGAGTGTGGTCACCAGCACGCCGGCCACCAGTCCGATGGCAAGCCCCTTCCACAGAGCAGTGTGTGCGGCCTGCTGCGCCACCTCGCGGCGCACCTGGTCAAGGAGGGCATCGGTGGGCACAGCCTGCGGATGAACCAGCATGGCCGTAACAGGCTCCGGCTCATCAGCCCCGGCAGGCTCGGCAGGCATTTCGGCCTCAGCAGGCTCCTTAGGCGCCACAGTCCCGGCTGGCTCTTCAGGCTCAGCTGGATGTTCAGCCTCGGCAGTCGGTTCGGCCTCGGCAGGCTCTTCAGGCTCGGCAGGCTCTTCAGGCTCAGCTGGTCCAGCCGCCTCGGCAGCTTGGGCAAGAGCTTGCTCGGTAACGTCGTCGTCCAGTTCCACCGGCACGAAAGCCTCGAAAGGTTGGTTGAGCGCCTCGGCGAGTTTTTTGGCGGGTACAAACAGCAAGTGCGCCTCGCCATCGCCTTTTTGCAGTTTGAACATGCCCAGGTCTTTGATGGAAACATTCTCGCCGGCAACCAGTGCCTCGGTTACCGTGGCAAGCAGCTCGCGCAGGAAAAGCTCGCTCATGCGCTGCGTAGTGTTAGTCGCCTCCGACACCTGCTCTACCAGCTCGGGCAAAGTGATTTTCTCGTTCATGGCATCACTTGAGTTTATTCTTGAGAATGTTGCTTGGCTGGAACGTCAACTCCACCCGTGGCGGATAGAGCGTACGTCGGCCCGTATCGGGATTGTTGCGGATTTCCTCGTCGTGTTTCCTCGGCACGAAATTGCCGAACCCCGGCAGAGCCACGGTATTCATCTCGGCACAGCGTGCGGCCACGGCTCCCGCCAGTGCCTCGATCAGCCGCGACACATCGGTCTTGCTCTTGCCCAGTTTGGTGGCCACACGAGCCACTAACGTCTTGTTGTCCATAGCGAAGATTTGATTTGGAAATGCAAAGTTACACCAAACCGAGCGCAAAGCAAAGAAAAATCGATTTTTTCTTTGCCACAATAGTTTGTTAATTGCGCTGTAACGTTTTGTGCGGGTGATACTCAATGCGAATTGCACGGATTAGGCGAATTTAAGCTCGCATGGTGAAACGCAGGCCGTAGGTCTGCATGAGGCCAGCGGCCTCATTTTTTCCGCTTTATCATAGTTTTTTGTAACCACGTTGCAATTTTTTTTGTACCTTTGCAATCTATAACCGACGATTTTTCACCGACAACATCCAGTTTATCAGACCGCAACCCGCTATAAGCAGATAACATATAACGACTTACGAACTCTTTTGTTGGAATACAAGTTTTGGCCGGCTTTTTAGCATTCTATCGGAGTACGTCAATCTTTGGCATTAACATCAGACCCGTAAATGAAGCTCATTGATAACAAGACGACAACACTACGCGACGACTTGCTCACCGTCATTCAGGACGGAAGCAAGGTAGCCATCGCTGCGTCTTGTTTCTCCATCTATGCCTATCAGGAGCTGAAAGAACGGCTCAAAGACATCGACGAGCTGCGCTTCATCTTCACGTCGCCGACTTTCACCACCGACAAGGTGGATAAGCAGAAACGTGAGTTTTACATCCCACGCCTCAACCGTGAGCGCACGGTGTTCGGCTCGGAGTTTGAAATCAAGCTGCGCAACGAACTCACGCAACGAGCCATCGCCCGTGAGTGCGCAGAGTATATCGAAGGCAAGAAAACACCCAAGAAATACCGCAACTCATTCCTTGCTAATGCTATGGTCAATCTGAAAATGATTGACACGCAAGGCTATGGCATTCACGAAATGTTCTTGCGCCAACGTGAACGATACCTGCCAATGCCCGACTATGACCGCACTGACCCGACGCGCGTGAAACTCATCGTGCCCGGGCATGTCATAGACACAAAATATTCGTTGCTACTTATGGAGCGCGCAGACCTTGACTTGACGACGGCTGTGCTACTTGACAGCGTGCAGAAGAAAAAGCCTATCGGAGACAAAGCTATTGCAAAGCTGCGTAAGCTGAAACTAATCGAGGGCAGAAAGCCCAATGTTTTCATCAGCCAACGCATAGCTGGAATCACACACCAAGAGGCTGAATACACCGACATGAAAGGTCTTGACGACAAATATTACCAAGACCTTATCATCGAAGCTTTGACTCAGCACGGCAAACTCAAACGGGCTGACATCGACAAACTGCTCCTGAACAAACTGCCGTCAATATTAAGCCAAGAACAAAAGTTGAGTAAGATTGGCAATATGCTCACTAAATTGAGACGTAACAATATCATTTTTAATGACAAAGAACGATATTGGCGATTGGTCAATAATTTAAGTGAGAAAAAAATAAATTTAAGTGAGATTAAAGCAAAATTCTCGCAATTTCAGCTTTGATGTTTCATGCAAAATGCAGAAAGACAACTAAATACAAAATTTAGAATTAAGCGAAATTTAAGCGACTTTAAGTGATGGCGTTTTCTGTGAAAATTCCGTCAAATTTAAGTGAGAAAACGTCAAATTTAAGCGAGATTTAAGCGGCAAATAAAGATAATATACTGACAATAAGAATATTACAAATTCAAAATTTAAGTGAGATTTACGTGAACTTTCCGCGAAAAAACGTGAACTTTCCGTGAGTTTTCGCAAAAATAGAGAGAGACCAATGAGTTTTGGACTGCCACATACAGCCGAAGTCAACAAGGCACTGCCCAAGAAAGCCATCTTTGCCAAGTTTGGCTTAAAGGCGGCACAGCGCGACCACTTCGACGAGGACATTAGCCGACTGGTGATTTCACACGAAATAACCACACGCTCAGTCCCTGCGCTGGCCACGGTTGACATTCAAGGCATCTATGTGGTCACTGTCCTGCTCAAACGCCGCGACTTTGACCACCGCAACATTGAGTTGCTTACCAAACTCATTCCGCAGAAAATGGTTATTGCGCTACTGCTCGACGAGCAAGTGCAGTTCGCCATTTTCCACGAGCGGCTTTTCTTCGCTCCATGGCAACCTGCTGACGAAGCGAGTTTACCGCTCACCGGCTTGTCGCTCGATGATGTGTGGCAGTCGTTTGTCACCACCATTGGCGACATCGACATCAAGGACGGCAACACGCTCACCGAGCAAATCACACTCGACGAGCAGCAGGAGAAACTGCGCAAACAGATTGCCGCACTCGAAAGCAAAATGCGCAAAGAGAAACAACCGCGCAAGAAATTGGAATTGCATACTCAAATAAATATTTTAAAGACAACATTGACAACCTAAAACAACTGTTTAAAGTTAAATTTTTTCTTAACATGAATGAATATGGATATTGCGAGATATAAAGATTATATGTTCGACGTGGTTGGCGCCATTCACGAAGTCCATAAAGAATTGGGAGCAGGCCTCAACGAGTTTTGCTACCAAGAGGGGCTTGCGATGCAATTCAGCGAAGACAGCATTATATTTGAACGTGAAATATCATTTCACCCTACCTATCACGGGAAACTCATGAATGCCGAGTTCCGTCTTGACTTTCTCTGCAAAGGCGACATCATTGTTGAGTGCAAAGCCGTGACCGATTTGGTCACTAATCATCGAGCACAACTGTTCAATTATATGCGCTTGCTGAAGAAACACTGTGGCATACTTGTGAATTTCAGCCCAAAATTTGCTACTATCGAACGCTATCTCTACGATGATGTCAATCAAAACATACTAACTATTGACGGGAGAATTATTAAATAACGACAACCCAAACAGCTTGAAACAACATTTTTAAAAGTTGTAACAGTTGCCCAAGTTGTCTTGAAACACAAAACCGCTTGACTGATGATTATTAAATAACGACAACCCAAACAGCTTGAAACAACATTTTTAAAAGTTGTAACAGTTGTCCAAGTTGTCTTGAAACACAAAACCGCTTGACTGATGATTATTAAATAACGACAACCCAAACAACTTGAAACAACATTTTTAAAAGTTGTAACAGTTGTCCAAGTTGTCTTGAAACTATAAAGAAATGGAAAAATTGAAATTACATTCGATGGATGGCGTGACGCAAAATGTGGAACGCATTGCCGCACTCTTTCCTAATTGCGTGACAGAGCGCAAGGGTGAGAACGGCGAAGTGGAGCGTGCCATCGACTTTGACCTGTTGCGACAGGAACTGAGTCGCGACATTATAGACAGCGGCGAGGAACGCTATCAGTTCACGTGGCCGGGCAAGCGTGAGGCTATTCGCCTCGCCAACGCACCGACCAACTGCACGCTGCGCCCAGTGCGTGAAGACAGCGTTGACTTCGACAACACGCAAAATCTCTACATCGAGGGGGACAATCTCGAAGTTCTGAAACTTTTGCGTGAGACCTATCTCGGCAAAGTCAAGATGATCTACATCGATCCGCCGTACAACACCGGCAACGATTTTGTTTATGAAGATGACTTTACCGAGAGTTATGCCGACTACAAGGGCAAGAGTGGAATGTTCGACGAGGACGGCAATATGCTCCTTGACAACTACGAGCGAAACACCGAAAGCAACGGTCGCTTCCACACAGACTGGCTCAACCTCATGTACCCTCGACTTAAAGTCGCTCGTGATCTTCTCGCTGATGACGGTGTAATATTTATCTCGATTGACGACAACGAGGTAGAGAATTTAGTGAAAATGGGGTGTGAAGTCTTCGGTGAATCTAATTTCATCGGTCCTATTGTCATAAAGAGTAATCCTCGTGGTTCAATGTCGACGGCTGAAATTGCTAACGTACATGAATATGTTGTAGTATTTGCAAAAAACAGAATGGCTTGCACGATAATAGGCGACAAGTTATCTGAAGAAATGGAATCAGAGTATCAATATACAGATGAAATTGGAAAATACCGCTTACTCGGTTTGAGAATGCGTGGTGGATTTTGGAGAAGAACAGACCGCCCAAAATTGTTTTTCCCAATTTTTGTCAACCCCACCAATAAGAAAATCTCTCTCGATGAAGAACCGGGATTTACACAAAAAGTATATCCAATTCAACCATCAACCGGCATAGAAGGAACGTGGAGGTGGAGTTATGAAAAGATACTGAATGACAAGAATTTTTTGGTTGCAAAATCCGTCACAAGAAATGGTGAAGTTATATGGGATATTTACCAAAAAGATTATCTTGAAAGAGACGGCGGCAGAAGGACAAAAACCAAATCAATCTGGGACGGCTCTGAAGTAAACTACCAAAATGGCACAGAAGAAATTAAAAATCTACTGGGCAACAGTTCATATTTTGATTACTCAAAACCTTTTGCCCTCATTTCTCATTTGATAGATTTATTGCCAAAAGGTCAAGATGACATTGTTCTTGATTTCTTCAGCGGCAGTGCAACAACTGCTCACGCCGTGATGCAGCTGAATGCCGAAGACGGCGGACACCGCAAGTTTATCATGGTGCAGCTGCCCGAAGTGACAGATGAAAATAGCGAGGCTTACAAGGCTGGCTATGCCAATATCTGCGAGATTGGCAAGGAACGCATTCGCCGTGCAGGGAAGAAAATCAAGGCTGAACACCCCGAAGCCAAAGACCTTGACATCGGCTTCCGTGTATTGCGCCTTGACAGCAGCAATATGGAGGACGTGTTCTACTTGCCAAAGGACACCGTTCAAGCCGACTTATTCTCTAGTGTTGACAACGTGAAGACAGACCGCAGCAGTGAAGACTTGCTGTTCCAAATCATGCTTGAATTGGGTATTTCGCTTTCAAGCAAGATTGAGAGTGAACACATTCACGGCAAAGAGGTGTACTTCGTTGAGCAGGATTTCCTCATCGCTTGCTTCGACGAGGGCATCAACGAAGACACAATCACGGCAATCGCCAAGCGTAAGCCGCAATACTTCGTCATGCGCGACAACAGCATGGCAACCGACAACGTTGCTGACAATTTCGACCAAATCTTTAGGGCGTACTCGCCAGATACAATTTGCCGAATTTTGTAAAAACAACCATCACAACCTGAAACAACCGTTTTAAGTTGTAATAGTTGTAAAAGTTGTGTTCCATTATAAACATCATCGCCAGTGCTATGAAGACGATGGGCTATGTGAATATGTTCAACCGTGGTGTGCGACAAGTTCAGGAAGACTTGCAAGGCAATGGGAACCCGCCAGCAGAATTCATCGTGAACCTCATCACTGCATTCAGGGTGAATGTCATCGATGTGGAGGAAGGTGCAACCATTGATGAAAAGGTTGCAACTGGCAAGAAATACAAATCGGCTGAAGAAATGGCCATCTATATCCTTGAGTACTGCGATACATGGCGCTCTATCGAAGAAATAGCCCAGTTCACGGAACGGGACAAGAATTATATTAGGAATAAAGTCTTGCCAAGATTGGTGGAGAAACTGGAGAAGGAATTTCCAGATACTCCGAATCATCCCAGACAAAGATATAGAACAAAACAAAAGGAGGCAGACGCATGAAATTCAAATTCAAGATACAACAATACCAGACCGACGCGGTGGAGAACACCGTTGAAATCTTCGCAGGTCAACCTTGTCACGACAACACAGTATATCGCCGTGACTTGGGCAATCATGGTCGGTTGCAATTTGATGATGAAGATGCCGGCTACCGCAACAGCGACGTGGAACTGAGCGACGCGCAGTTGCTTGCCAATATTCACCGCGTGCAATTCGCCGCCGACATCAAGCAAAGTTCCAAACTTGTCAAACTGCCCGACCTGGGCTGTGCCGCACTCGACATCGAGATGGAAACCGGCACTGGCAAGACATACGTCTATATCAAGACGATGTTTGAGATGAACAAGCGTTATGGCTGGAGCAAGTTCATCGTGGTGGTTCCAAGCATCGCCATCCGCGAGGGCGTGGCAAAGAGCTTCTCGATGCTTGAGGAACACTTCATGGAACACTACGGCAAAAAGGCTCGTTGGTTCATCTACAACAGTGGCAATCTGCAACTGCTTGATAACTATTCAAGCAGTGCCGACATCAATGTGATGATTATCAACACACAGGCGTTTGCATCTTCACTGAAGGAAGGTGGTCGCAGCAAGGACAGTCTTATCATCTACTCCAAGCGCGACGAGTTCCAGTCACGCCGCCCTATCGATGTGATTGCCGCTAACCGCCCAATCATCATCATGGACGAGCCACAACGCATGGAGGGTGCCGCCACTCAGAACGGCTTGAAGAAGTTCCGTCCGTTGTTTATGCTTTACTACAGTGCTACCCACCGCACGCAGCACAACACCATTTACGCACTCGACGCACTCGACGCTTTCAAGCAGAAACTGGTGAAGCGCATCCGTGTGAAAGGCTTTGAGGTCAAGAACCTGCGTGGCACAGGAAAATATATGTATCTCAGCGGCTTCGAGCTTTCAAAGAACAAACCGCCCAGGGCTGTGATTGAAATCGAAGTGCGCAAGGCGAGCGGCATTCGTCGTGAGCAACATCGTTTCTCACAAGGCGATTCGCTGCAAGCCGTGTCGGGCTTGAATGAATATGGCGGCTACACCATCAGCGAGATTAATCCGATGCATGGCTATGTGGCATTCCTCAATGGCGAAATGCTTGGACGTGGGCAGGTCGTGGGCGACACTAACCGCCGTGCCATGCAAAAGGTTCAAATCCGCGAAACGATTGCCTCGCACTTCGAGAAAGAACGCTCGCTATTCAACCAGGGCATCAAGTGCCTTTCGCTGTTCTTTATCGACGAGGTGGCGCACTACAAAGGCTACGATGAAAATGGCGAAGTGATTAAAGGTCAGTTCTGGAAAGATTTCGAGGAAGAATACATCAACTTCCTGAACGAGCATATCTCACTGTTCGACGAACCCTATCAACGCTATCTGCGTCAAAGTACCGCCGAACAAGTTCACGCCGGTTACTTTTCCATTGACAAACGGACGGGACGCTCGGTGAATAGCCACGTAGGGCGTGGCGATGACACCAGCGACGACATCAGCGCATACGACCTTATCCTGAAGAATAAGGAACGGTTGCTCAGTTTCAACGAACCCGTGCGCTTCATCTTCTCGCACTCCGCGCTGCGTGAGGGATGGGACAATCCCAATGTGTTCCAGATTTGTACCCTGCGCAATGCCGGCAGCGTTACGGCAAAGCGGCAGGAAGTGGGGCGCGGATTGCGATTGTGCGTCAACCAGCAAGGCAGCCGCATGGATGCCGAAGTGCTTGGCGAGAACGTGCAAGAACTCAACAGCCTCACAGTTATCGCCAACGAGAGTTACAGTTCGTTTGTCGATGCGCTCCAGCGTGAGACGCGGCAAGAACTGCGTGAGCGTCCCACGCACGTCAATCTTGAATTGTTCAAAGGCAAAACCATCGTTGTTGATGGCGAGAAATTCCAACTCGACGAAGTGCGCAGTGCAATGGCTGTCACCTATTTCACGATGAATGGCTACATCGACGAAAAAGGCATTCCTACTGACACCTATCGTGAAGCCGTCAATAATGGCACATTGGCATCTATGGACTTGTTTGTCAACATCGCACCCATTGCCGCCGAGTTACACAAGATGGTGCAAAGCACCTACGACGAAAGCGTCATTCTTGATAGCATGATTGAGGATGATATGCAGACTCCGGCAGCCAACACCATCAATCAAGACAATTTCGGTCGTAAGGAATTCCAAGACTTGTGGAAAGAAATCAACCACAAGTATGCTTATACCGTTCACTACAACAGTGACGAACTTATAGAGAAAGCAATCAACTCGCTTAATGCTTCGCTGAAAGTTACCGAGTTGAAGTATGTTGTCGTGGAAGGCGGCCAAGAGGACAAGGTGGATGAGTTCGGCGGCATTACCACTGCCACCAAGTCGTTATCAGACGTATCGACTTCAACCGTTAAATATGACCTTGTGGGCGAAATTGCACGCGGTGCCACACTGACACGCCGCACCGTGGTTCGCATCTTACAAGGCCTTTTACCTCAGAAGTTCGCATTGTTCCGCAACAACCCGGAGGAGTTTATCCGCAACGCCATACGCCTCATTCGTGACCAAAAAGCCACGATGATTGTGGAGCATATCGGCTATAATATGATTGACGGTCAGTACGAGTCATCAATATTCACGCAAGAGAAACCCACCCAACCGCTGTCAAAGGCGTTCCAAGCCAAGAAGCACATCCTGGACTACGTGTTCACCGACAGCAAGGGAGAACGTGAGTTTGCCGAACAACTCGATGCGGCAACGGAAGTGTGCGTCTATGCCAAGCTGCCGCGCACATTCCAAATTCCTACGCCGGTGGGCAACTATGCTCCCGACTGGGCAGTAGCCTTCAACAAGGGCAGCGTCAAACACATCTTCTTTATCGCCGAAACCAAAGGCTCGCTCGAAGAAATGGAACTTCGCGGTGTGGAACGCGCCAAGATTGAATGTGCTAAGAAACTGTTCAACGAATGTTCAACGGCCAACGTGAAATATTCGGTCTGCAAGCCGACTTATCAGAGTCTGCTTGAAGCCATAAGCGGAGTATAATCGAATTAAAACCAAAAGCAATGAGCAAGAATCGAGTGCCTCGAAGAGGCATGGAGTAAAGGAGTAAAGGAGTAAGGGGTAAGGGGTAAGGGGTAAGGAGTACGGGGTAAGGGGTAAGGA
>JAFSYB010000017.1 GCA_017443765.1 Muribaculaceae bacterium
CGGATTCCGGTGGGACTACACCGGAGCCACCGGACGACTGCCGCGACTGCTGCTCGAGAAGGAACTGCGCCTGTGGAGCCTGCCCGACACCCTGCGGCTGCGCATCAACCCCGGAAACGCGCCCGTCAAGCAGGTCGTCTTCAGCCTCTATGCCGGCGATGGCAAGCTCAACTCGGTCACCGCCGTGCCCGACACCGTGATTGCCGACCAGCCGTTAACGCTCGACCTGCCCACCGCACAGTGGACACCCGCCGACGACATGGGCTCCTACCCCATCACGCTCTCGGCCATCCAGTTGGACCTGAACGCGATGACCAGCGGCGAGCCTTACCACTTGGAAATCAACGGGCTGGAAACCGTCTACGCCCGCGTGCCCGACACCCCCGCCGTGCCCGGCGACGCCGACGGCAACGGCATCACCGACATCGACGATGTGAACCTGGTTATCAACATCATGGTTGGCCGCACACCGGCAACCGACGCAGCCGACGTCAACGGCAGCGGAAACATCGACATCGACGACCTCAACCTGGTCATCAACGTCATGCTCGGCAAGTACCGGCCCTGACAATCCATTGCGCCTCGCCGGCAGCTGTGTGCAGCAACCGGCGGGGCACTTTTTCACAACCCATTTTAATTACAGCTATGAAACAATTCCTACGCCCGGTGCTGCCGCTGCTCGCCACGCTGTGGCTCGGCACGGCACAAGCTGGCGACACACTCGACATCCTGGGCAACACGTTCACGGTTGACACGCTGTTCCACAACCAGATTGGTCCGGGGGTTACCCAGACCTCGCTGTCGCTGCGCGGCAACGTGAACCTGCGGGCGTTCTATGCCACGCTCGACCTGACCAACCCCTACCTGTCGCTTGAATGCCTGGTGGCAGCCAACCGACTGCAGTCAACCAACACCCTGGACTACATGATTGGCAAGCACACCCGCGAGGGACACCGGCAGTTTATGGGCATCAATGGTGACTTCTTCGACGTGTCGGGCCAGTCCACACACCGGGGCGTGCGCTTTTGGGGCTCACCCACAGGACCCACCATGAGCGATGGCGAAGTGTTTCTCACCCGCGCCAATGCAAGCAGCTACGCGAGTTTCATTGCCGACACCGATGGGCAGGTGTACATCAACCCCTTCAACTACCGGGGCGTGCTCGCCACTGCGGGCGGTGAACAAGCCGTGGTGTCGGCCATCAACCCGGTGCAGGCAGCTCCCGAGAACAATGCTGTCACCATCTACAACTCCTATTTTTTCGGCAGCAGCGATGCCTTTGGCGGCTGCGAGGTGAGTGCCAAACTGGCTTCGGGCGAACCCGCCTTCCACGCCACGGGCACCACGCGACTGGTGGTCACCAGCGACCCAAACACCGAGGGCGACATGCTCATTCCCAATAAGGGATTTGTGCTGCACGCCAGCGGCACCGCCGAGCAGGTGCTGGCAGCATTGAAGCCCGGCGATGAGATTGAGGTGAACATGACCTGCTCCATTGGCGGGCTGAACATCGACCCCGAGCAGGTGATTTCGGGAAACCCCGTAATTTTGGCCAACGGTCAGCCCATCTACAACGGCAACCGCGACAGGCACCCCCGCACCGCCATCGGCTACAGCGACGGCGGCAAGAAAGTGTATTTTCTTGTGGTGGATGGTCGCCAGAGTCTCTCGGCAGGCATCGAGATTGATGGCTTGCCCAGCATTATGCGCTATGCCGGAGCCACCGATGCCATGAACCTGGACGGCGGCGGCTCGTCAATCCTCTACACCACCATGCTCGGCCCGCGCAACAACCCCAGCGTCGGCACCGACCGCTCATGTGGCAACGCCATGTTTGCCGTCTATAACGCGCCCGACGACAACACCATCGCCGAGCTGCGCTTCCAGGACTACCGCCTCTCCACCGCGCGCTACGGCGTCTATGTGCCGCACTTCTTCGGCTACAACCAGTACGGCCTGCTC
>JAFSYB010000018.1 GCA_017443765.1 Muribaculaceae bacterium
AATCCAGTTTTGATGCGTCACATGGGCAGGACACAACCCAAATATCAGACGAAAATCGGGAAAACAAGATTTCACGACCGGCTAAATGCTCCATCAGGCTCCAAATTGAGGCTGGGCTATTTCTTTCTGCGGAATTGAGGCACCCAAAAAAACGCAATCAAAAAATGCGAGATTCACGCAATTTTGCTTTGAACCTCGCATTCCGATTTTTATTTTCCATTGGCATCACTTGGCCACTTGCTCGAGGCGGCGCATCATGATGAACATGAACAGGGCTGAAAGCAGACAAAGAACGATAAACACAGTCCACACAACCCAGAGCGGCAGGTCGCCCCACAGGTAACCGCCCACGCTAACAAGTTTGTTGCCGATAGCCGTGGCACCGAACCAACCACCCATCATCAATCCCTTATACTTGGGAGGAGCCACCTTCGACACGAAAGAGATGCCCATGGGCGACAACAGCAATTCACCAAACGTAAGGATAAGATAAGTTGAAATCAGCCAATAAGGTGACACAAGCGGTCCAAGCTCTCCATTATCGGCCAACGCAGCCTGCTCATTTGGAGTGAGCAGTCCCTGAGAAGCAAACATCATCATGAAAAAAGCCGATGCAGCAACAAGCATGCCATAAGCTATCTTGCGGGGTGCAGACGGCTCTTTGCCTTTATTTGCAAGCGATGCAAAAAGAGCCATCGAAACAGGGGTCAGCGCAACCACGTAGAACGGGTTAAACTGCTGGAAGATGGGAGCTGAGATGTCGATAGTGCCAGTTGCGCGGAAATATTTGAAAACAAGCACCGCCAAAGCAGCAATGAACACAAGAGCCGAAATCCCTTTTCCCTTTTGGGTCTTGCTCTGGAAAAAAGAGAATCCAGCATAGACCATGAAGATAATCATCACGAGGTTAATAACATCAAATGGCATGGTATCGACACCTGAAGCCGTTTTTTGTGTGAACTCATCGGCAAAATAGGTGAGTGACAAACCATTTTGGTGGAATGCCATCCAGAAAAAGATAACCACAGCAAAGACGAGGCAGAGAGCCACGATACGCTGCTTGGTCTCCTCTTTTGATAGTTCTGGCTCGGCAGCCACGGCAGCTTTATTGGCCTCGGTTTTCTTGCCTCCTTCTGTATGACGGAATGTACCCCGAAACAGGTAATAAATCGCAATGGAAAGGATGAGCGATGCACAAGCCACTGCGAAAGCGAAATGGTAGGCCTCGCCAGGAGCGGTAAACCCTAAATGATTCTTGGCATACTCCGAAATCTCGATGGCAGCCGTAGGAGCAAAAAGAGCACCAATATTGATGGCCATATAAAAAATCGAAAAGCCAGCATCACGTTTGTCAGCAAACTTGGGATCATCGTAAAGATTGCCCACCATCACTTGCAGGTTACCTTTAAAGAGCCCCGTTCCTAAACTGACAAACACCAAAGCAATAAGCATGGCCACGAGTCCCAAAGTTTTTCCTCCCAATGGGATGGAAAGCAACAGATAGCCAAGAAACATGATTACAATACCAATTGTAACCATCTTGCCAAAACCGAACTTGTCGGCCATGATACCGCCAAGAATAGGCAGGAAATAAACAAGCATCAAGAAATCGCCGTAAATCTCACCAGCCCAGCCTGCATCCAGGCCGAAGTTGGCGCGCAGGAACAGCGCAAACACGGCAATCATCGTGTAGTAGCCGAAGCGCTCGCCGGTGTTGGCCAGCGCGAGGGCAAAAAGTCCTTTTGGTTGGTTTTCAAACATTGTTAGATTTTGTTTTAGGTTAGAGTGTTATTTTATTTATTGTATATTCTCATTTTGCGCCGCCCCGGCTGTGGCGGCGATGTCGCGGATGCGACGCAGCATGGCCAGCAGGCCGTTGCTGCGTGTGGGCGACAGGTGGTCCTGGAGGCCGATGTCGGCAATGAAATGCAGGTCGGCCTCGAGAATGTCGTGCGGGGTGTGGTCGCCAAGCACGCGCACGAGCATGGCGATGATGCCTTTCACAATGAGCGCGTCGCTGTCGGCCTCGATGTGCAGCAGCCCGTCGGCAGTCGTGGTGGCGTGCACCCACACACGGCTCTGGCACCCGTCGATCAGATTCTCGGGCGTCTTGTGAGCCTCATCGAGGGGCTCCAAGGCATTTCCCATGTCAATGATTACCGCATAGCGGTCCATCCAGTCGTCGAGGCCGTCAAACTCCTCGATGACTTCTTCTTGCAATTCACTGATGGTCTTCATTTCTGCCATTGTACTGACAATAATCTACAAAGGTAGTCAATATCTTGCAAATGGGAAAGAAAAACCGCGAAATTCATGAGAAAAGCGTGAATTTCGCGGTTTTTTGAGTGATTGTTGGAATCCTTAAAGGGGTGAAAAAACCTTTGTTCCCTTGGATTATCAATAGAAGTCGATGAGCCGTCGCTCCACCTTGGTGGCCTTGGAGAGGATGGCAGCAATGGCCTGCGGGTTGGAGGCGAAAGCTCCACCACGCTGCTGGGAGTAGCGCTGATCGAGCTCCTGCTTGGAGGGCTGGCGCTGAGCCTTCTCGACCTTGGTCACCTGGAAGGCGTAGACAGCGTTCTCGCCCTTCCACAGCTTGACCTCGCCCTGCTTGGTGCCGACGATGCGTCCGACGATGGCGGGCTCATTCTCCATCTTGGCTGCGAAACTGCCGCCAAAAGTCACCTGCGTGGTGTCGACTTGGGCACCCATCAAGGTTGCAAACCCGGCAAGGTCCTTGGCCTTGCCCTCGAACTGCTTCATAAGGTCGGCGCCCTTCTTGGCGTTGCGCACGCGGGCGGTGAGCATGTCCTTCACCTCCGGGGCATTAAACGGCATATAGCCGCCATCGTAGATGTCGTCGAGGGCCACGGCCACGAAGTAGTCGTTGTTGTCGCTGAAGATGGGCGACACCTCGCCCTTCTTGCTGTCGAAAGCCCACTTGATGGCCTTGCGTGTATCCTTGATTCCGCCACCATAGGGGCTTTGCCCCAGCTGCGGCGTGCTGGGCGTGACCATGGCCTCCATGGCGTTGAACCCGGCCTTGGCCGCATTCTTCGCAAAGTCGGCCTCGGTCTTGTTGGCATTCAGGTAGTCCTGGAGCTTGCCGCGCAGATCGTCGATGGTCTTTTGGCTGGCGTAAGCCTCGTGGGTGATGGTGGCCACGGTGTAGAAAGTCTTGGGAGCCTTCTTGTTCACAACTTTCACGATTTGTGCGCCCTGGTCGTTGCTCATCAGAACCATATAATCGGTGCCAGCGGCGGCGAGCTTGCTCTTGATTGAGTCGGGATAACTCACAATCTGCACCCACTGCGAGATGGTGTCGCCCTGAACATTCTTGATGGTCTTGGCGATTTCCATCACATTCTTGCCGCTATTGAGCATATTGAGCACCGAATCCTGCGTGCTCTTGGCACCGCCCACAGCCACGGCGTTGATTTCGATGGAGTCGAGCGAGACGAACTTGTTGGTCACCTTGTACATTTTGTACTTGTTTGCCCCTGCTGTGGAGTCGCGCCGGGTGGCGCCAACGGCAGCCCCGAGCACAAAGCTCTTGATGTTGGCGGGCACCTTGTCGGCGGCATAGCGCGCGGTGTCGCACTTCACGGTGCCCAGCACGCGCACCGAGTCGATGCCCGTACCCTTCTGGAGGGCTGCATAGGCAGCGTCGGCCACCTTGTCGGCCATGGCAATGTCGGCCGGCGAGGGGTTGATTTTCACTGCGATGTAATGGATGGCGCGCGCTTCCTCATCAAGGGTGAACTGGGCTTTCATCTTCTCCCACTCGGCCTTGAGTTCCTGGTCGGTGACGGCGTACTTGTCGTCGGGCAGCGAAGCGTAGTCTTTCTTGACGAAGTTGACGTAGCAGGTGTTGGCCTCGTCCTCGGCCATCATCTTGCGGTCGAGGTCGTTGGCCTGGAGGCCACCGGCGACGAGCATCTGCAGCTTGGCCATTTTGTACTGCTCGACGGCGCTGTTTTTCAAGTCCTCCCACCCGGCACGGATATCGACCAATTGCGACGGGTCGGCTCCCACCTTCGAGGGGTTGTTGAGGATGTCGTTAAGCTCGGCTGGGGATTGGGCACCCACCTGCTGTGCGTACTGCTGTGCGGCAGGAATGGCGTTCTTGCCAATCATCAGCTCGCTAAGCTCGTTGTCGGTGACATAGATGCCCACGTCGTCATACTCCTTCTCGAGCAATTTCTCGCTAATCATGGTGCTGAGCACCTGCTGCTGCCTTGCTGCGGCATCGGCTTGCGAAGCCCGGGGATTGTCCTGGTCCTTGGCCGTTTCCTTCTCGTAGCGTTTTTGGAACGTCATGATGTCGATTTTCTCACTTCCCACCTTCGCGGCGGTGCTGTTGGAGGCCTGGCGTCCCAGGGCCTCGATACCCACCTCGATGATGAAAGCCAGCAGAGCGGCGCCAATCACGATGGCGAGGATTTTCTTTCTCTGACGAATTTTCTCTAATGTTGCCATTTCTAAAATCTATGAGTTTTTGTTGTTTCTTACTATATTAATGTGGGCACGTTTAGGCAGCGCCCCATGGCACATAATGCCAAAAAAACGTGCAAAGGTATCTATTTTTTTCCGAAGGCCAAAATGCTGGAGCAATTTTCTGCATTTTGGCCGGCATTTTTTGGCGTTTTTATTTTTTTTCGCAAAAAAGAGCCGATTTTTTTGGCCATTCCAAAAAAAGGCAGTACCTTTGCAGCGCAAAACCAAAATGGTGCGTTAGTTCAGTTGGTTAGAATGCCTGCCTGTCACGCAGGAGGTCGCTGGTTCGAGTCCTGTACGCACCGCCACGGGCGCCCCATCGACGGGCGCCCGTTGTGTTTGGGGTGCCACCGCCATTTAGACGCCACAAAGGCCACAGAACACTATTCGTGATTCAAGTCTAAAAGGGTCTATGAGCATCATTTTAAACCTCTAAAAATCAGACCATCATTTTGCGTATGATTTTTTGTTCTTTTAGTCTATATTTTTCAAAGCAGCTACCCTAATTCAGAATCAAGCAAATGACAATCAATCGGGTTGAGAATTCAATGTTCGGCTCAAGCACTTGGTTGCTCGGCAGCGAGGGCGAGGGCACATGGCTTGTTGACTGCGGCGATGTGGAGCCGCTGGTGCCGCTCATTGCCCCGCCGCTGAGGGGCGTGTTGCTCACGCACGCCCACTTCGACCACATCTACGGCCTGGGTCACCTGCTGTCGCGGTTTCCCGCCGTGCGCATCGTCACCAATGCCGCCGGCCGCGAGGCGCTGCTCGATGAGTACCAGAACCTTTCGGCCTATCACGACTCCCCATTCCGCCTGGCCGACGACCATGCCATAGATGTGGTTGACGAGGGTGACACCGTGTCGCTGTTCAACCATGCCGCGGCACACGTCTACGCCACTCCGGGACACCACCCCAGCTGCTTGACCTATGCCATCGGCAACCACCTGTTCACGGGCGACGCCTATATCCCCGGCGTGAAAGTGGTGACCCTCCTGCCCGGCGGCGACAAGCAAGCCGCCGCTGCCTCGCTCGAGCGCATTGCCCGGCTGGCTGCGCGACGCATTGTCCACCCCGGCCACGGCCTCGCCTCGCCGTGGCGATGACAAGGTGGGTTCAATAACACGTTCCACCCATGTTGAATATGTTGCGAGCGCCCCTCTCCGGCCTGTTTCAGGAGTGAGGGGGGTGGTGCTGCTTGCGCCGTGCGCAAACCCGATTCGGCTTGATTGCCGCCCTGACTACACATTAATATAGCTTCCTATAAGTGAGATAGTTGGGCAATGGGGCACTAAAGCCGGCAAGTGCACGCCCCCACGCAAGCGCCATAAAAATGTTTAAAATCGTTTCAAAAACTTTTCAAAGTCGTTTTTTTGCAGTATATTTGCAGTTTTGAAAAGGATAGTAATCAACTCATTTCAAAACATAAACTATGAACAAGCAAGTCACATTGGAGCAAGCCGTCGAAAAAGTGCATGACGGCATGACAATTATGTTCGGAGGCTTCCTGGGCGTGGGAAGCGCAACGCAAATTATCGACGCCATCGTGGCCAAAGGCGTGAAAGACCTGACCATCATCGCCAACGACACCGCCTACGACGAGGTGGCTCACGGCAAGCTGGTGAGCAACCATCAGGTGAAGAAGGCTATTGTGTCGCACACGGGCACCAACAAGCAGACGGCCCTGCAAAAGAACGAGGGTACGCTCATCGTGGAGTATGTGCCTCAGGGCACGCTGGCCGAGCGCATCCGTGCCGCCGGTGCCGGCCTGGGCGGCGTGCTCACCCCTACCGGCCTGGGCACCATCATCGCCGATGGCAAGGACGTTGTGAAGGTCGACGGCAAGGACTACCTGCTCGAGAAGCCGCTGCGTGCCGACATCGCTTTCCTGCGCGCAAACATCGTCGACGAGTTCGGGAACATGGTGTTCCTGGGCACCACCAACAACTTCAACCCGCTGATGGCCACCGCGGCCGACTATGTGGTCGTCGAGGCCGAGAAGCTGGTGAAGACGGGAGAAATCAAGCCGGAGTGCGTGCACGCCTCGGGCATTTATGTTGACGCGATTTATGTTGAAAAGTAATGGAATACAGAACAAAAATCCGCTTGCGCATGAGCGCAAAAGACGCCCACTACGGCGGCAACCTGGTTGACGGTGCCCACATGGTGCACCTGTTTGGCGATGTGGCAACCGAGCTGCTCATCATGCGCGATGGCGACGAGGGACTGTTCCGCGCCTACGACAGCATCGACTTCCTGGCCCCGGTCTACGCCGGCGACTTCATCGAGGCCGAGGGGTGGATCGACCGCGAGGGCAACACCTCGCGCCACATGCAGTTCGAGGCCCGCAAGGTGGCCATCTCGCGACCCGACATCTCGCCCTCGGCAGCCGATGAGCTCGACGAGCCCATTGTGGTGTGCCGGGCCTCGGGCACCTGTGTCACCCCCAAAGACTGTCAACGCAAATAAATAACACAGCAAACTATGGACAAACTGATTATCACCGCCGCCATTTGCGGCGCCGAAGTCACCAAGGAGCAGAACCCCAACGTGCCCTACACCGTGGAGGAAATCGTTCGCGAGGCCAAGAGCGCCGTGGATGCCGGAGCAGCCATCGTGCACCTGCACGTGCGCTGGGACGACGGCACGCCCACGCAGGACCGCGCCCGCTTCCAGGAGTGCGAGGAGGCCATCCTCAAGGTGTGCCCCAACGTGATCTTGATTCCCAGCACCGGCGGTGCCGTGGGCATGACCCCCGACGAGCGGCTGCAGTCGACCGACACCACCCCGCTGCCCGAAATGGCCACTCTCGACTGCGGCACCTGCAACTTTGGCGACGAGATTTTCGACAACACCATGCCCACGATGCGCGCCTTTGGCAAGCGCATGATTGAGCGCGGCATCAAGCCCGAATACGAATGCTTCGAGATGGGACACCTCGACACCATCCTCGCGATGGCCCGCAAGGGCGAGGTGCCCGGCGCACCGATGCAGTTCAACTTTGTGCTGGGTGTACCCGGCTGCACACCTGCCACCGTGGCCAACCTGTGCTGGCTGGTGAACGGCATCCCCGCCGGCTCCACCTGGACGGTGACCGGTGTGGGCCGCCACGCCTTCCCGATGGCCGCAGCAGCCATCGCCATGGGCGGAAACGTGCGCGTGGGATTCGAGGACAACCTGTACCTCTCGCGCGGCGTGCTCGCCAAGAGCAACGGCGAACTCGTTGAAAAAGTGGTGCGCCTTGCCAACGAGCTGGGCCGCCCCATCGCCACCAGTGACGAGGCACGCGAAATCCTGGGACTGAAGCAAAGAAATTAACCGCCAAGCCCAACCAAGCTCATGGGTCCCATTGGCCCCATTAATCCAAATTAAAAAAATCAATAATAACTAAACAAAAACCGAATACAACTATGCAGAAACATGGCAACCGTTACGGAACGCACCGCGTGATTGAACCCAAGGGTGTTCTCCCCCAGCCCGCCAACAAGCTGGACAACAACATGGACGAGATTTACGACAACGAAATCCTGATTGATGTGCAGACGCTGAACATCGACTCGGCCTCGTTCACCGACATCCACAACTACGCCAAGAGCCAGGCCAAGAACCCCGACGACGAGGCCGAGGTGATGGAGGAAATCAAGAAAGAGATGTTCCTGAACGTGGAGCTGCAGGGCAAGCACCGCAACCGCCGCACCGGCTCGGGCGGCATGCTGTTAGGCACCGTGGAGAAGATTGGCGATGCCCTCAAGGGCAAGATCGACCTCCAGGAGGGCGACCGCATCGCCACGCTGGTGTCGCTGTCCCTCACCCCGCTGCGCATCGACGAGATTCTGAACATCAAGGCCGACGTGGACCAGGTGGACATCAAGGGAAAGGCCATCTTGTTCGAGAGCGGTATCTACGCCAAGATTCCCAACGACATGCCCGAGAAGCTGGCGCTGAGTGCCCTGGATGTGGCCGGTGCCCCCGCCCAGACGGCCAAGCTGTGCCAGTATGGCCAGAACGTGGTGGTGCTGGGAGCCGGCGGCAAGAGCGGCATGCTGTGCTGCTACGAGGCCAAGAAGCGCGTGGGCGTGACCGGCAAGGTGATTGGCCTGGCCAACAGCCCCCGCTCCACGCAGCGCATCAAGGACCTTGGCTTCTGCGACGTGGTGGAGAGCGTGGCCGGCATGACCCCCGTGGAGGTCAACGAGCTGGTGAGCCGCCTCACCAACGGGCAGATGGCCGATGTGACCATCAACTGCGTGAATGTGCCCGACTGCGAGATGACCGCCGTGCTGTGCACCAAGGACGATGGCATCGTGTACTTCTTCTCGATGGCCACCAGCTTCACCAAGGCTGCCCTGGGCGCCGAGGGCATCGGTGCCGACGTGAACATGATTATTGGCAACGGCTACACCAAGGGACACGCCGAGTTCACGCTGCAAGAGCTGCGCGAGTGCCCCGAGCTGCGCAAAATCTTTGAGGAGCTTTACGCTTAACGAGAAATCAAGGCCCGAAGACGTAAGAACACAAGAGCGATGCCTTGTGTTCTTACGGCGGGCTCTACCGTCATGATATTTTAAAACCAACCACTATTCGCTATGGCTGAATCAAGACGAAAACAACTGTTCCCCGACGTCACCGACGAACAGTGGAACGACTGGAAATGGCAGGTGCGCAACCGCATCGAGACCTTGGAAGAGCTCAAGAAATATGTGCACCTCACCGCCGAGGAGGAAGAGGGCGTGAAGAAAACGCTCTCCACGCTGCGCATGGCCATCACCCCCTACTACCTGAGCCTGATCAACCCCGACGACCCGCACGACCCCGTGAGGCGTCAGTGCATTCCCACCGGCTTGGAGACCCACCAGGCAGCTGCCGACCTGCTCGACCCGCTGCACGAAGATGAGGACTCGCCAACACCGGGGCTCACGCACCGCTATCCCGACCGCGTGCTGTTCCTGATTACCGACATGTGCTCGATGTACTGCCGCCACTGCACGCGCAGGCGCTTTGCCGGCCAGCAGGACAAGGAGTGCGGCAGCGACCGCATTGAAAAGGCCTTAGAGTATATCGAGAAGACCGAGTGCGTGCGCGATGTGCTGCTCTCGGGCGGCGATGCCCTGATGGTGGGCGACAGCAAGCTGGAGTACATCATCTCGCGCCTGCGCTCCATCCCGCATGTGGAGATTGTGCGCCTGGGCACCCGCACGCCGGTGGTGTGCCCGCAGCGCGTCACCCCCGAGCTGTGCGCCATGCTCAAGAAGTACCACCCCATCTGGATCAACACCCACTTCAACCACCCCAACGAGGTGACACCCGAATCGACCCGCGCCTGCGAGATGCTTGCCGACGCCGGCATTCCCCTGGGCAACCAGAGTGTGCTGCTGCGCGGCGTGAACGACTGCGTGCATGTGATGAAGCACCTGGTGCAGCAGCTGGTGAAAATCCGCGTGCGTCCCTACTACATCTACCAGTGCGACCTGTCGATGGGGTTGGAGCACTTCCGCACCCCGGTGTCGAAAGGCATCGAGATTATCGAGGGGCTGCGCGGCCACACGAGCGGCTACTGCGTGCCCACCTTTGTGGTGGATGCTCCCGGTGGCGGCGGCAAGACACCCGTGATGCCGCAGTATGTGATTTCGCAGTCGCCCGGCCGCGTGGTGCTGCGCAACTTCGAGGGCGTCATCACCACCTACACCGAGCCCACCGAGTACCACAACGAGTGCCACTGCGCCGAGTGCGAGGCCGCACGTGCCAAACAGCAGGTGTCCGCCGACAAGGCTGTGGACGGCGTAATCTCGCTGCTCGAGGGCGAGCGCATGAACATCGAGCCACGCGCGCTCAAACGCCATGAGCGCAACAAGCACGATTGATGAGAACCATCCAGTTCCGGTGCCCAGCTTTCAGTTGGCCAACGCCGACTGAAAGCTGAGCGCTGAGAACGGAGAGCCGAAAACCGAAAACCGCCTTGTCAATCATCGCCGACATATTAAAGTACGAAAGCCTGTCGATTGTGGGGCTGGAGAAGAACACCGGCAAGACCGAGTGCCTGAAATATGTGCTCGCGCGCCTGCCGCTCGACCACAAGCGCGTGGCGGTGACCTCTATCGGCATCGACGGCGAGAGCACCGACCAGGTGACCCGCACGCAGAAACCCGAGATTGTGCTGCGCGAGGGAATGTACTTCGGCACATCGGAGATGCACTACCGCCAGCGGCGGCTGGTGTCGGAACTTATCGACGTGAGCGATGTCACCACCTCGCTGGGCCGCGTGGTCACCGCCCGGGCGCTCACCGGCGGCAAAATCCTGCTGTCGGGTCCGTCGTCGGGCGTGAGCCTGCAGCGGTGGATGGGCGAGATGAGACGCCATGGCATCGACCTGGTGATTATCGACGGTGCCCTGTCGCGCATGAGCCTGGCCTCGCCGGCAGTGAGCCAGTCAATGATTCTGGCCACCGGGGCGGCTTACTCGGCCAACATGACCACGCTGGTGCAGAAAACCGCCTTTGTGGTCGAGCTCATCAACCTGCCGCTGGCCGACGAGCCACTGCGCTCACAGCTCCTGCCGCACGAGAAAGGCGTGTGGTGGACCGACAGCGAGGGGGCATTGCACGAGATGAACGGCGTGACCTCGCTGTCGCAAGACATCCACTTCCAGGGCATGGAGCAATGCGCCACCCTGTATGTGGCCGGCGCGCTGGTCGACCGCTTTTTGGAAAAAGTGCGCCAGCACCCACAACTCAAGCACGCCGAGCTGGTGGTGCGCGACTTCACCAAGATTTTTGTCTCGCCCCAGCAGTTCCGGCTCTTCACCAAGTCGGGCGGACGCGTGAGCGTGCTGCAAAAGAGCAAACTCATCGCCGTCACCGTCAACCCCACGTCGCCCAGCGGCTATGTGCTCGATTCGGAGCGGCTGTGCGGCAAACTATCGGAGGCCATCGGCCTTCCTGTGTATGACCTGTTAAAGACCCAAGCATGCGTCTGAAAGATGTGATTGACTCGCCCTGCGGCCTGCGCTTCATGCTCGACCAGCTGGAGTTGCAGTCGGGCTACGCCCGCCGGTGGCTGCTGGAAATGCCCCTGCTCACCAACGAGCGGGACATCCTGGCCGCCTATGCCGTGCTGCGGCGTTTCGCACTTTTTGTCGAGCAGGTTGACCACACGCAACTCAACACACTGCTATTCAAATTGCAGTGCCTGAAAGACATTCGCACCACCATCCAGAACCTCAAGCAACGGGCCACGCTCGACGACATCGAGATGTTCGAGGTCAAGCACCTGGCCATCCTCGCCACCGATGTGGCCGCGTTGCTGCGCAATCACGGCATGGACGGCGTGGTGCACATCCCCGACCTGAACCAGGTGATTGCGATTCTCGACCCCGACGGAATGAAAATCGCCACCTTTTATATATATGACTCCTACTGTCAGGAATTACGCGACCTGCGCACCGAGATGCGCCAGCACCCCGACCAGCAGGAGGAGCTGCTGGTGCAAGCCAGTGAGCTGGAGCGGGGCGTTCGCGACGACTTGAGCCGCCAACTCCACCCCTACGCCACCGCCATCGAGCAGGCGCAGGAGGCACTCGCACGCATCGACGCCAACATTGCCAAAGCCCGCCAGGTGCAGGAATTGGGGCTGTGCTTCCCCACGCTGGCCGACAACGACACCACAACCTACCAGGGCTTGTTCCACCCGCAGGTGAAAGCAGTCCTAACCGCACAAGGGAAAACCTTCCAGCCCATCGACATCGCCTTTGGCCTCCAGCCCACATTGATTACGGGTGCCAACATGGGCGGCAAGACTGTGGTGCTCAAGACCGTGACCCTGTGCCAGCTGCTGGCACAGTTCGCCTTTGGCCTCCCGGCCACAAGCGCCGTGGTGGCCGTGAAAGACGAGGTGCGCTTGTGCATGGGCGACGACCAGTCGGTGGAGAAAGGGCTGTCGTCGTTCGCCGCCGAGATGAAAAACATCGATGCCGTGATTCAGGCATCGCGCACCGGCTGCCGCTTGCTGGCCCTCATCGACGAGCCCGCCCGCACCACCAACCCCGTCGAGGGCACTGCCCTGGTGAGTGCACTGCTGCGGATTCTGGCCCACACACGCATGAGCCTGCTCATGACCACACACTACGATGTGGAGCCTGCCCAGGCACACTGCCTGCGCGTGAAGGGATTCGTGGACGGCGCAATGGACTACTCGCTGGTGGAGGTGCGCGACGGCGAGGTGCCACACGAGGCACTGCGCATCGCCGAGAGCTTAGGCATCGACAGCCAATGGATCAACCAGGCAAGAGCCTTGCTTGCCAACAATCATAAACCGACATAATTACTGTTACTATATAATATGCAAAAGAGCAAATTAGGATTAGATTTTGAAAAAGTGGAGTACGCCCGCGGCTTGGCCAAAGGCATTGCCGAGGACGTGCAGGCTTTCGTGGAGCAGTATACCACGGTGGCCGTGGAGCGCACGTTGTGCCGCTTGATGGGCATCGATGGTGTTGACGACAACGACGTGCCATTGCCCAACGTGGTCGTGGAGGCCATCAAGGACAAGGGCGTGCTGGGCGAGGGAGCGCTGTTCTTCATCGCCAACGCCATGGTTCGCACGGGGCTGAAGCCACAAGAGATTGCCGAGCAAGTGGCAGCCGGCGCGCTGGACATCACCCAGGTCGTGACCCGCGACCCGCAGCAGATTGCCGCCACCTTGCAGCCGGTGATTGACGAGAGCATGTCGCGCATCCGCACGCGGCGCGCACGGCGCGAGCATTACCTCGAAACCATTGGCGAGGGGCCAAAGCCCTACCTCTACATCATCGTTGCCACGGGCAACATCTACGAGGATGTGGTGCAGGCCCAGGCGGGAGCGCGCCAGGGAGCCGACGTGATTGCCGTGATTCGCACCACCGGGCAGAGCCTGCTCGACTACGTGCCCTACGGAGCCACCACCGAGGGCTTCGGCGGCACGTTTGCCACGCAAGAGAACTTCCGCATCATGCGCAAGGCCCTCGACGAGGTGGGCGAGGAGCAGGGACGTTACATTCGCCTGTGCAACTACTGCTCGGGGTTGTGCATGCCCGAGATTGCCATCATGGGAGCCTTCGAGGGGCTCGATGTGATGCTCAACGACGCCCTCTACGGCATCCTGTTCCGCGACATCAACATGCAGCGTACACTCATCGACCAGTATATGAGCCGCATCATCAACGGCTTTGCGGGCGTGATTATCAACACCGGCGAGGACAACTACCTCACCACCGCCGATGCCGTGGAGGCCGCACACACCGTGCTGGCCAGCGACCTGATCAACGAGCAGCTGGCCCTGATGGCCGGCCTGCGCGAGGAGCAGATGGGACTGGGACACGCCTTTGAGATGGACCCGATGCTCGAAAACGGATTCCTGTTCGAGCTGGCGCAGGCGCAGATGACGCGCGAAATCTTCCCAAAGGCCACGCTCAAGTATATGCCCCCCACCAAGTTCATGACCGGCAACATCTTCCGGGGGCACATCCAAGACGCGCTGTTCAACATCATTGGCATCTGGACCCACCAAGGCATCCAGCTCCTGGGCATGCCCACCGAGGCCATTCACACCCCGTTCATGAGCGACCGCTACCTCTCGATTGAGAACGCCAAGTACATCTTCAACAACATGAAGAGCATTGGCGAAGAGATGGAGTTTGCCGAGGGTGGCATCTGCCGCCGCCGTGTGCAGGAGGTGCTGGGCAACACCATCAAGCTGCTCGAGGAAATCACCAAGGAAGGACTGTTCACCGCACTGGAGAAAGGCATCTTCGGCGATGTGAAGCGCCCCAAGAACGGAGGAAAAGGACTTGAGGGAGTGACCATGAAAGGCGACAACTACCTCAACCCCTTTGTGGAGTTAATGAAAGGGAAACGATAACCATGTAGCCGATTCTGAACTATGAGCGAAGGACTATATTCGATGGAGGCCAAGGATTACGACAAAACACTTGACCTCACCAAAATAAAGCCGTATGGCGACACAATGAACGACGGCAAGGTGCAGCTGAGCTTCACGCTGCCCGTGCCGGTGGGAGCCGAGGCCGTGGAGGCCGCCAAGCAGATGCTGCGCAAGATGGGACTCGAAAATCCCAGCGTGGTCTTCTATCAGGAACTCACCCCGGGCTTCACTTTCTTCAACTGCTACGGCAGCTGCACGCACACGGTGGATTACTCTACCATCTACGTGCCCAAGGTGGAGAGCAACACCATGGACATGCACGAGACCGACAACTACATCCGCGAGAACATCGGGCGCAAGATTGTGATTGTGGGGGCCTCGACCGGCACCGACGCCCACACCGTGGGCATCGACGCCATCATGAACATGAAGGGCTATGCCGGCCACTACGGGCTGGAACGCTACGACATGATCGAGGCCTACAACTTGGGGTCGCAGGTGCCCAACGAGGAATTTATTGCCAAGGGCATCGAGCTCCACGCCGACGCACTCATCATCTCGCAAACGGTGACGCAAAAGGACGTGCACATCCACAACCTCACCAACTTCATCGAGCTGATGGAGGCCGAGGGGCTGCGCGACAAGATGATTTGCTGCTGCGGCGGCGCACGCATCACCCACGAGCTGGCCAAGGAACTGGGCTTCGATGCCGGCTTCGGCATGAACACATACGCCGACGACGTGGCATCGTTTGTCGTGCAGGAAATGGTGAAACGCGGCATGAAATAATTGCGCTTAAAACCGTGGCGGGAGTGGCAATGAACAACGAGAAACGGCAAGCCGAGGCAGCGTCGGGCTTTGCGAGGCGATGGGCCGGGCGGGGCTACGAGAAAGGCGACTCACAAGTGTTCTGGGTCGAGCTGCTCGGCGAGGTCTTCGGCGTGGCGAATCCCGGCGAC
>JAFSYB010000002.1 GCA_017443765.1 Muribaculaceae bacterium
ACGCACATCTGCTGAATCGATTTTTTTGCGTGTCTGGAATCGACCCGAACACGGCAATAAATGCTAAACTTGTCAAGGAACTATTTGGCATAGCGGATGAAGCCGCTTAGCCATCTATCTAATTTTTTAACGGAGTATTGTAGAAAACGTGGTGCTGCTATGCCACATTCTGATTTGGAGGTCCTGAGAAAACCCTTACACACGAATGATACAATGCAACCACAGCCCACGCTATAAAGCGTAGAACCGCAATGCCATCTCTTGTGTGTAATTAGAAATTTCTCAGGTTCCCAAATCACAAGAATGAGCAAAACGCTTCTTTTTCAATATGTAGGCAAGAATGATGTCTTACCAGCCGCAAAATTAATACCTTTTTCTGATATGACAATAATGGATGCAAGATTTTTTCCAAAAAAGTTTATATCAAGTGTGCGCTATAAATTGCTTGAGCCGGATTTATCAATAATACCCTTTTGATTTCTAAATTGATGGCGCTCACCTTTATTATTCATTTTGTATATTGTGCATTATTGTGTATCTTTGCAGGCGTAAAACACAACTGCAATGAAAACTTATCGACAACTTACCGAAAGGGAAATCAGTACGCTGGCAGCCAATGGGTGCCAGGCCGAGAATTGGAGCCAGGTGACTGTGGGCGAGGGATTTGATGCCGCGCGCTGCCAGCGTGTGACGTTCTACGGCTGGGCGCGACTGGGGAGCAGCAAAGGCTCGATCGAGGTTTCGGACGGCTTTGTGAAGCTGTGCGGTCTCAACAACGCCACCCTGCGCAATGTGACCGTGGGCGACCACTGCCTGATTGAGAACATCGGAAATTTTATCAACAATGTGACCATCGGCGACCACTGCCACATCTCGAATGTGAGCACCATCAACACCCGCGACCGCGCCACCTACGGCCAGGGACACCTCATCGCCGTGCTCAACGAGGCCGGCGACGGCAACCTGCTCATCTTCAACGAGCTGAACAGTCAGCTGGCCGCCTTGATGGTGAATCACGCCAGCAACCGCCCGCTCATGGCTGCCCTGAATGCCCTGGTCGAGCAAGCGGTTGCCGCCTCGCGGCCCACGTGCAGCACCATCGGCAACGGCGTGAGCATTGGCAACACCAACGAGATTACCAATGCCGTGATTGGTGACGGCTGCCGAATCAATGGGGCTTCGAGGCTTTTTGACTGTACCATCGCCAGCACCGACGACAACCCCATCACCATAGGCACGGGCGTGATTTGTGAGAACAGCATTGTGAGCGGCGGCTCTGCTATCACGGGCAGCGTGAAGATGGTGGACTGCTTCGTGGGCGAGATGTGCGAGCTGACCAACGGCTTCACCGCCGCCAGCAGCGTGTTTTTTGCCAACAGCTACATGGCCAACGGCGAGGCGTGCGCGGCGTTCTGCGGCCCGTTCAGCGTGAGCCACCACAAGAGCTCGCTGCTTATTGGCGGAATGTTCTCGTTCTACAACGCCGGCTCGGCGACCAATTTCAGCAACCATGCCTACAAGATGGGGCCGATGCACTACGGCCAGCTGGAGCGCGGCACCAAGACCGCCAGCGGCGCCTACCTGCTCATGCCCGCCAACGTGGGGGCGTTCTCGGTGCTTTTCGGCAAACTGATGTACCACCCCGACACGCGCGACCTGCCGTTCTCCTACCTTATCGCTTACAGTGACACCATGTACCTGGTGCCTGGGCGCAACTTCGCCACCGTGGGGCTGTACCGCGACATACGCAAGTGGCCCAAGCGCGACAAGCGCCGCGGCGGCGAGCGCAAGAGCTGCGTGAACTTCGACTGGCTCAGCCCATTCACCATTGGCGAGATTGTGCGTGGCAAGCGTATCTTGGAGAACCTGCGTGCCGCCTCGGGCGACCGCGTGAGCACCTACAACTACCACGAGTACGTCATCAAGGCCGCCTCGCTGCGGCAGGGCATCGAGTACTATGACCTGGCCTTGCGCATCTACATGGGTGCCGTGCTCAAGCGTCACCGCCCCGAGCGACCCGCCAGCAACTGGGGCGAGGGCAACTGGATCGACCTGGCCGGCCTGCTCATGCCCGAGAGCGAGGAGCGCCACGTAGTCGAGGACATCATCAGCGGCCGGCTCGACAGCATTGCCGCCATCCTCGACCGCCTGCGCGCCATCAACAGCAACTACAACGAGTTGCGATGGTCGTGGAGCTACCGGCTCATTCTCGACTACTACGGCATCGATGTGCTCGACGACGAGGCCATCGCGCGCATCCATGCCGACTATGTGGAGGCACGCCGCAAGTGGATTGCCCTCATCCGCGAGGATGCTGTGAAGGAGTTCTCGCTCGGCGACGTGGAGCGCGAGGTGCTCGATGACTTCATCACCCAGCTCGACGGCGAGATTGACTTCGAGAACCAGCGCCTGTATATGTGACCCAAGGCAAGGCCCATGCCCCCCTCAGTCCCACTAAAGGGGGAGGCCATGGGGTCAAGGGAAGCCTGCTGTGCTTAAATTCTATCCTCATTTTTTTGCATTTTTCTCAACTTGCAGTAACTTTGCAAAGATTTTCGATAGTTTCCTCAACCCAAGCAAGATGGCAGCACAATTTGATTTTGACCGCGTGATAGACCGTCGTGGCACGAGTACCTATAAATATGGTGCATTGGAACAAGCCTTCGGGCGCAGCGACTTGCTGCCCCTGTGGGTGGCCGACATGGACTTTGCCGTGAGCCCCGCCATTGTCGAGGCCATGCAGAGCCGTGTGGCCGACCATCCGATTTTTGGCTACACCATGCCCTCCGAAGCCTATTGGCAGTCTGTCATCGACTGGCAGCGCGAGCGCAACGGCTTCGCGTTCACGCGCGACGAGGTGTGCTTCATTGGCGGCATCGTCACCGGGTTTGCACTCGTGGTGCAGCATTTCACCCGTCCGGGCGACAAGGTGGTGATTCAGCAGCCCGTCTATCACCCATTCCACAACGTGGCCTCGGCGGCTGGGCGGCAGGTGCTGAACAACGCGCTGGTGGAAACCCCCGACGGCTTCTACCGCATGGACCTTGAGGGGCTGGAGCGCATCTTCGCCACCGAGCGGCCGCAACTCATGGTGGTGTGCAACCCGCACAACCCCATCGGCATTGCCTGGGAGGCCCACACGCTGCGCCAGGTGGCACACCTGGCCTGCAAGTATGGCGTGACGCTGTTCAGCGATGAGATTCACGGCGACCTTATGCTCTTTGGCCATCGCCACACCCCATTGGCCACCGTGAGCAGCGAGGCCGCCGCCGTCACCATCACCATGGGCGCCCCAAGCAAGACATTCAACATCGCAGGCCTCAAGAGCTCGTGGTGCGTTATCAAGAACCCGAAGCTGCGTGAGTCGTTCTTTGGCTGGCTTGAGAGCAACGAGTTGTGCGCTCCCACCATTCTCGCGCTCACGGCCACCGAGGCAGCCTACCGCCACGGCGCTCCTTGGCTCGAAGCCTGTTTGCGCTACATCGAGGGCAACATTGGGCTGGTGGAACGCTACTGCCGCGACCATATTCCGGGAGTGCGCCCGGTCAGGCCACAGGCATCGTTCCTTGTGTGGCTCGATTGCCGTGCCTTGGGGGTGAGCCATGACCAGCTGGTCGACGTGTTGGTCAACCGCGCTCACTTGGCCCTCAACGAGGGTGCCATGTTCGGCGCAGCTGGCGCGTGTCACGCGCGCCTCAACGTGGGCACGCCGAGGGTCATACTCGAACAGGCACTTCTCCAGCTGGCCCAAGCCGTGGCCACATAAGTTCCCAACGGCTGGTCATGCCAGTGTTTACAACAATTTTTTGTCAGTCATAAACGATGGATTCACTCAACTTAACATACGACATCGCAGCTGGGGAGTTTAGCAAGCTGCTGTATATCGAGACCTATGGTTGCCAAATGAATGTGGCCGACAGCGAGGTGGTTGCCAGTGTGATGCAGCTGGCGGGCTATGGCACCACCGACGAGCTGGAGCAAGCCGATGCCGTGCTGCTCAACACCTGCTCGGTGCGCGACAACGCCGAGCAGCGTATTTTTGCACGTTTGGCGCAGCTCAACGCCTTTCGGCACAACCGCAGGCGGCGCCTCATTGTGGGCGTGATTGGCTGCATGGCCGAGCGCATGCAAGACGAGCTCATCACCCGGCACGGTGTGGATTTGGTGGCTGGTCCCGACAGCTATCTGGCACTGCCTCACCTCATTGCCGATGCCGAGATGGGTCACAAAGCCATCGACACCCAGCTATCGACCACCGAGACCTATCGCGATGTGATTCCCCGCCGTTTGGGCACGAACCGCGTGAGCGGTTTCATCAGCATCATGCGAGGCTGCAACAACTTTTGCACCTACTGCATTGTGCCCTACACGCGTGGCCGCGAGCGCAGCCGCGAGCCGCAGAGCATTCTCAACGAGCTGGCCGACCTGCGCCAGCGCGGCTTCAAGGAGGTCACGCTGCTGGGGCAGAATGTTAACTCCTATTGTTATAAGCCCTCCGATAGTGGGCCTGCCGTGGACTTGGCCGCCCTGCTCTCGATGGTGGCCGAGGCTTCCCCCGGAATGCGCGTCCGATTCACCACGAGCAACCCCGAGGACTTGAGCGATGCCATCATCGACACCATGGCGGCTCACGAGAGCATTTGCCACCACATCCACCTGCCCGTGCAGAGTGGCAGCAACCGCATCCTCAAGCTCATGAACCGCAAGTACACCCGCGAGTGGTACCTTGGCCGTATCGCCCGAATCCGCACTGCCATGCCCGACTGCGGCATCAGCACCGACGTGTTCACGGGCTTCCACGATGAAACCGAGGAGGACTTTGAGCTGACCTTGAGCCTGATGCGCGAGGTGGGCTTCGACTCGGCCTTCATGTTCAAGTACAGCGAGCGCCCGGGCACTTACGCGAGCAAGCACTTGCCCGACAACGTGCCGGAAGAAGTGAAAATCGAGCGTCTTAATCGCTTGATTGCCTTGCAAAACCAACTGTCGCTGGCCAGCAACCAACGCGACGTGGGCAAGACGTTTGAGGTTCTCGTTGAGGGTTACAGCAAGCGCTCGCAGGCCGATATGTTCGGCCGCACGCAGCAAAACAAGGTCATCGTCTTTCCGGCAGGCGACACTCAAGTGGGCGACCGTGTGGCTTGCCAGGTGTTGAGCGCAACCAGCGCAACGCTAAAGGGAAGATGCGTGGGAAAACCTTAGTGATAACCGAATTTTCTCAGAATGTGCCAAATCAATAATGCGATGAGGAAGAAACAAGCGTGCGTTGTGTTGGCGCGGACAGTATTGTTCGGGTTGCTTGTGCCACTCCCCACCATGAGTCAAAAAAGAAAAAATAGCACTATGGCTGCATTTTTTTGCCAAAAAATTTGGTCAGTTCAAAAAACGGCAGTAATTTTGCAGTCGCAAACGAGATAGGAGCGTAGCCCAGCTGGTTTAGAGCGCCGCAGTCACATTGCGGAGGTCATCGGTTCGAACCCGATCGTTCCTACCAAGCAAACAGCCACCGAATATTCGGTGGCTGTTTGCTTATATACTGTAAAACGTCTTGGCTGCTTTGGGCTCAGCAGCTTGCCCCGAGGTTGCATCACACGCGGAAACCAATGATTCGTCGCACCTCGCGAATGGTGTCGGCGGCACTGGCGTGTGCCACCTCGGCACCGCGGCGTGCGATGCGGTCGAGCAGCTCCACATCGGCACTGTAGGCCTCAATCTTTTCGCGGATGGGAGCCACCACGGCACACAGGTCTTCGGCAATCTGCTTCTTCAGGTCGCCGTAACGCAGTGTGCAGTCGTTCCACTGCGCGTCGTAGTGGGCGTACACCTCGGGCGTGCTCACGATGCGCAGGAAGGTGAACAGGTTCTCAATCACCTCTGGGCGCGGGCTGTTGGGCTGTTCAGGGCCGGCGTCGGTAACGGCTTTCATCACTTTCTTGCGGATGGTTTTGTCGTCGTCGCGCAAAAAGATGCAGTTGCCCTCGCTCTTGCCCATCTTGCCGCTGCCATCCAGGCCGGGAATCTTGATGGCTCGGTCGCTCAGGTAGAAATTCTGCGGCTCGGGAAAGAAATCCACGCCGTAGATGTTGTTGAAGCGCCGCGCGCACTTGCGTGCCACTTCCATGTTTTGCTCCTGGTCTTTGCCCACGGGTACCTTGGCGGCGCGGTGTTGAAGGATGTCGGCGGCCATCAGGGTGGGGTAGGTGAGCAGGCCGGCGTTCACGTTGTCGGGCTGCTGGCGTGCCTTCTCCTTAAACGTGGTCACGCGCCCCAGCTCGCCAAGGTACATATTCATGTTTAGGTACAGGTAGAGCTCCAGCGTTTCGGGCACGTCGCTCTGCACATAGATGGGTGCGCGTTCCGGGTCGAGGCCGCAAGCCAGGTATTCGGCCAGAATGGTGCGCGTGCTTTGCCGGATGTCGTCGGGCTTGGGGTGCGTGGTGAGCGAGTGCCAGTCGGCGATGAAGAACAGGCAGTCATACTCGTCTTGCATCTTCACAAAACTGCGAACGGCGCCAAAATAGTTGCCCAGGTGCAGGTTTCCCGTCGGGCGGATTCCACTAACTACTTTTTCCATATCTTTAGCCATTTGAATCAAGGGTAATAACTAATCATAAAGGTAAATCATAAGAAAACACACACACTGGCCTTTGTGGGCAACGAGAAGAAGCACACAAGTTAAAACCGAGCCGGTGAGCCACTGCCATCAACTCTTGTGCGTTTTGACACTGCAAAATTAGTGCAAGTTGGGCGCAATGGCAAGAAAAAACATGATTTTTCTTGCCATTGCCCAAACGCAGCCAAATTTTGACCGCGAAAGTGTCAACCGCGTGCAGGTTGAGCGAAAGGGCGAAGCCTGCTTTGATAATGGGATAAAAGTGGCAGCACGGCCGCAATCAGAGCAAGCGTCATGGCAAGCTAAAACACGCGTTAGAAGAGCGAGAGCTGACGAGGGTCTTCGTAGCGATTTTGCGGCTGCTCGTGTTCAGGCTCGGGCTCGGGTTCTGGTTCGGGGGCATCGGGTTCCACGGGCATGAGCCAGTCGATGTCGTCGAGATCCTCGAGCGTGGGGGTGGTGTGTTGTCGCCCAGGTGTTTCGGGAGCGGGTGTGTGAGTGAGTGCTGGCGATTCGTTTGTTGCCGACGGTGGGGGAGTGGCGGGTGTGGTGTCGTCGGCGCTATTCTTCTTGGGTTTCTTGGACTTCACTGTAGGCTTTGTTTCGGTGGTTGATTCGCGACTGGGCGAAGCCTGTTTGGCTTCGAGCTGCGCAATGGTGTCGAGGGCTTGCTGTAGCTCGCTGCGGGCATGGGTGAGTTCGCCGCGTGTGTGGCTGTGCTGTTCCTGCTCGATGGCCAGTTGGCGTTCCTGCTGGTGCAGGCATTGCTCCAGTCGATTTTTCTCGTCGATGGCCTGTTGCAGTTGTTGCTCGGCGTGTGCCTGTTCCTCGATGGCTTGGCGTTCACGGCTTTTGCTCAGCTCCAGTGTCTTGCCGTGCTCAAGGTGCCTCGCTTCTTGCTTCTTGGCTTCGGCGCGAGCCAGCGCCAGGTCGTCGAGAGCCTGCGAGAGGCTCGCTTCGGTGTCGATGTGCTGGGCTTGTAATTTCTCGTGTTCGGCAGTGAGCAGTTTCAGTTGCTCCTCGGCTCGCGTCTTTCCGGCGGTGAGTGCTTGTGCTGTGGCTTTGGCCTGTTCGGCGCGTTGCTCGGCACGTTGTTGGCGCTGCTCGGCTTGTGTGGCACGCGCCTTCATCTGCTCAAAGGCTTGTCGGTCGGCAGTCAGGCTGGTGGTGGCGTTGGTGAGTTCGCTTTCGCGTTCGGTGAGCAACACCTTGAGCTCGGCCACGGCGTTTTGCGACTGTCGCAGCTCGTCGGTGAGTTGTCGCTTCACCCGGTCGTGCTCGTTTTGTAGATTGCTCATCACCTCCTCGCGCGAGGCTTCCATGGCCTCCAGGCGAGCTACAGCCAGGTTCTTGGCGGCAATGGCCTGGTCGGTCTCGGTTTGCATCTGTTCGCACTGGGCGTTGGCCACGGTGGCAGCGGCACGTGCCTCGCGCAGGTGTTCCTTGAGTTCGCGGTTCTCGTCCTGGATGTCGTTGTGGGTCTGTTCAGCCCGGGCGGCTTGTTTCTTCAGTGCGTCAATCTCGTTGCGGTAGTCATCGGCCAGCTCGGCTGCCGTGGCCAGCTGCCGCTTGAGGTCGTCGATGCGGTTTGCCAGGTCGATGTCGCGGCGTTTCTGGCGGTCGGCCAGTGTTCGGGCTTGCAGGTCGCGCTCGCTGATGGCCTGGTTCAGGCGGTTGATTTCGGCTTGTTGCTGTTGTTGCTGTTCTTGTGTGAAGGCTTGGTGGGCGTTTTCGTCCGACTGCCGTTGTTGCTCAAGGGCGTTACGCTCCTCTCGCAGCTGGTTGGCCAGTTGGCGTTGGTCGGCCAGTTGACGGGCCAGGGCATCTTTTTCGGTTTCCAAGTCGTGCAGCTGTGTTTCGATAAGTTGCAGCTGTGTTTCTTTTTCTTGCAGTGTGGCTTCACGGGCTTGGAGCTCGGCTTGGAGCGTGGCGTTCTGTTCTTGGGCTTGCCGCAGGCTTTGCTCGGCGGCTATCGCTTGTTGCTGGGCCTGTTGTTGTGCTTGGGTCAGTTCGGCCTGGCTTTGGGCCAACTGCTCTTTCACTGCCTCCACGCTTGGCGAGTTGGCCGACTGCATCTGCAAGGTGTTGTTTCGAGTTTCGAGCAGCTTGTTGGCCGTTTCAAGTTCTTCCACGCGCTGTTCCAGCTCGGCCACGCGGTTGGCCAGCGAGTTGGCCCGGGTGGTGGCTGCGTTCTTCTCGCCCTCAACCTGCTGGAGCTGATGTCGCAGCCGGTCGGACACTTGCTTGGCGGCCAGGACTTTCTCATCGACATTCGTGCCCTCGGCGGCATCGGCCGCTTGTTGAGGTGCACCGGTCGCATCCTGCGCGGTTTTGGCTGCCTCGCTGTCGTGGGGAGCTGCCGATGGCTGGTTGTCGGCGTGGTTCGGACGGAATGGGTTCACATACGGTGCCGTGGTCGCATCGTAGCCCAACTCATCGTCAAGGTCGTCGCCGTTGTCGCTGAAGCCGAAGGCGTGTTTTAATTTTGAGAAAAACGACATAGCCGTGGTTGAAAGTGGAAGCTAAAGAATATCAATCGTCATTGGCCGTAGAGCGTTGCGTCACAAGTTGGCAACCAGCTCCACTGGGCAATGGTCGCTGCCCATGATGTCGGTGTGGATGCTGGCGCTTTGCAGCTGTGGGGCAAGCCGTTCCGAGGCCAGGAAGTAGTCGATGCGCCAACCGGCGTTCTTGGCGCGGGCCTGGAAGCGGTAACTCCACCAGCTGTACACACCCTCCAAATCGGGGTGGAAATGGCGGAAAGTGTCGATAAACCCGGCATCGAGCAAGGTGGTCATTTTCGCGCGTTCCTCGTCGGTAAACCCGGCGTTGCGGCGGTTGCTCTTGGGGTTTTTAAGGTCAATTTCCTGGTGGGCAACGTTCAGGTCGCCGCACACAATCACGGGTTTGTGGGCATCCAGGCCGAGCAGGTAGGCACGGAAGTCGTCCTCCCACTGCATGCGGTAGTCGAGCCGCAGCAGGCCGTCCTGGCTGTTGGGCGTGTAGCAGGTTACGAGGTAGAACGTGTCCATTTCCAGCGTAATCACGCGCCCCTCGTGGTCGTGTGTGTCGATGCCCATGCCCTGCGTCACGGCCAGCGGCTCGTGGCGGGTGAAGATGGCCGTGCCGCTGTAACCCTTTTTGTCGGCATAGTTCCAAAACGATTGGTAGCCCTGAAAGGCCAGGTCGATTTGCCCGGCTTGCAGCTTGGTTTCTTGCAGACACACAAAGTCGGCATCCAGCTGGTCGAACACTTGGGCAAAGCCCTTGCCCAGCACAGCACGCAGGCCGTTCACATTCCATGAGATGAATTTCATGACTCGGTTTTTGTGTTTTCAGTTTCGGCGGCCTTGATGATTTTCCGCCCCTTGAAGTAGAGGTAGAGCGACACCACCAGCATCGCGAGGGCAATGACCGCGCCAGTCACCAGTGCCCATTGGGGAAGCAGCTGCTTGTAGCCCAAATACAGCACCACCATCGACACGGCAATGCACGCAAAGTCGAGCAGCAGCGCACGCTTGCACAGTTTGAATCCGTATTCTATCATAACGCTTGGATTGCATATAACTTTTCAGTTTGCAAAAGTACACACAATTCTTGGAATTTGCAACACTTGGGCCGCACAATGACTGAAAAACTCTGCGGTTGCCCTTTCGCTACTGAGCGGGTTGGCACTATTTTTGCAGCAACCAATTCACACTGTCATGACACAAGACCTGAAAGACCGCATCCAGTATGGCTCGGCTGTGGCGATGATTGCCTCCAGCATCGCGCTGGCATTTGCCTCGTTTGCCGTGCTTCACCTGGTACACAGCACAGTGCTCGCTTTTGTGGGCGAGGCTGTGGGATTTGCCAGTGCCGTGTTCGGCCTGAGCGTGTTTGCGCGAAGCAAGAGCCGCGAACTCAACCGACGTTTCGGCCAACTGGAGCAAAACATTCACGCCAACCGAGAGAGCGCGAGCAACCTTGACTATCAACAACAAAATGATGCGCAATTATGAACTATTTCACCATTGCTGAACTATGCAAGAGCGCCACAGCCCGGCGCATGAACATCGACAACACTCCGAGCGCAGAGGTGGTGCAGAATCTTATCATGCTTGTTGAGAACATTCTTGACCCGCTGCGCGAGGCCTGGGGCACACCCATCGTTATCAATAGCGGCTACCGCTGCCTCCGGCTCAACAAGGTGGTGGGCGGGGTGACTGGCAGCCAGCACCTGCTGGGGCAGGCCGCCGACATTCGCACCGTGGGCGACAACCCTGCCGACAACCGCCGTTTGCTCGACCTGTTGGTGAGCCTGAAATTGCCCTTTGACCAGCTCATCAACGAGTATCCCGACCGGGACGGCAATCCCGATTGGATTCATGTGAGTTACAGCAGCCGTCACCGTCGCATGGTGATGTCGTGTGTGCGCGGTAAGTATCTGCGTGGCCTTGATGGATCAAGCCCCGCGCCATAACGCTCCTGGAATGGCTGTTAATGCCAATTCTGCACCTCGAAAGTCGAAAAAAGGTATACGCCTAAAAATCGCCACAGAATACCCTGTCACCGAAATAATAACCCGAAATCGCAGTGGTTTCGGATTTTTTTAGTATCTTTGCCGATTGAACGGATTTAAGGTGGGTACTGTAGGATGAGAGAGCGGCTTTGCCCTCCAGTTGAATCCTGGGGTGCATTAACCCCCCAATTCCGCGTTAACAACAAGGGCATCGCATGAAGCCGAACGCTGAAAACTTATAAATTATAACTAATAATAAGTGGTATGAAAAAACTCTTTACGCTATTGGCCGCAATGGCCGTATGCACGATGTCGGCTCAGGCCGATGTCGTGGTCGACGGGAAAACCTACGCCGCCGACACGATTGTTCACCGCCAGGTGGGACCGGGCATGATGCACTCCATCATCCGCCTGCCGTCGTGGCCGCTGAACGTGTACATCACCGAGATGGATGCCACCAACCCGCACAACCGCGTCGAGGCCTCGTTCGAGGGACGTTTGGGACGTCTGCAGGCCATCGAGACAGCCATGGAGAAAAAGCGCACCCCCACCAAGCGCCCCATTGTGATGTGCAACGCAAACTTTTGGGTAACCACCAACAGCGTTACCTGGGCTAAATACCAGCGATACCACCCATTAGGCGGTGTGGTGCGCAACGACACCATCGTGGTTGACCCCACCAACGAATGGGAGGGTGGCCCAGGCAATTCGGGCACGGCGATGATTGACCGAAGCGGACACCTTTATATGGGTACTGTGAGCTACAAAACAACCATCAAGCACCCCGGTGTGAAAAACGGCAAGGCGCAAAAGATAGCCAGCGTCAACCGCCGTGCCGTGACTGGCGAGATGGCTCTGTTCAACGAGTACTACACCGCTGGCCGTCAGCTGGAGAACGACTGGGTGGGATACGATGAGAAAGGCGACAACCAAAGCGACAATTATTACCTAAAGTTTGTCGATGGCGAGGATTGGGCCATGGGGCAGGATATGCACTTTGTGGTGTCGAAAACCATTATGAACACCGACCGCGTAGGCTACAACTCGCACTACCATGCCATTCTCACCTGCACCGGCGACACCAAGGAACTGATGTCGCCCGTGCAAGTGGGCGACACGGTCACCATCCGCTGCCAGTGGACTTACACCGACGCTCAGGGCAACAGCGTGATTCCCGAGGTCGAGAACCTGGTCGAGGGAAATGCTACTGTGATGACGCACGGCGAGCTCACACCGCGCAACTACGATGAGAGCTACAACACCTCGGTGTATTCGCGCACGGCCTACGGCACCAATGCCGATGGCACACGGCTCTACTTTATTGTGATCGACAAGTCGCTCAGCCCCGACTATGGACGCTCCAACGGTGCCACCACGGCACAGATGTGCCAGGTGCTCAAGAGCTTGTGTCCCGATGTTACCGATGTGGTGAACATGGATGCCGGCGGCTCGGCGCTGATGTTTGTCGATGGCGACTATGCCAACACAAGCACCGAGTATTCCGCGCGTGCAGTGGCCTGTGGCTGGATGATGTGTGCCATGGGCGAGGAGGACAACGAGATTGCCTCCATTGCCTTTGCCGACTACCAGAAGAAGATGCCCGTCTATTCGTCGTACCGACCTGTGATTTGGGGTTACAATGCCCGTGGCGAGATTGTGAGCCACGATGTGCAGGGCTTCACGCTCTCGTGCGATTCGCTCCTGGGACACTGCAACGGCAACACGTTCTATGCCAGTGGCACCGTGATGCAGGATTCACTCACCGTGAGCTACAATGGCATGACGGCACGCCTGCGCGTTACCACGCAAGAGGCCGCTCCGGCCATCAAGCTCAAACCGGCTCTGGTGATCGATGACCGCGACTATCCCGTGGAGGTGGTGGCCGAGGTGAACGGCGAAACGTTCTTTTACGACCCCTCGTCGCTGGGCTGGACGGTGGCCGACCCCGCCGTGGCTGCCATTGAGGGCGGCACACTGCATGGCGTGAACAACGGCACCACCATGCTCGCCTGCAAAATTGGCGAACTCGACGACAGCACCACCGTGCGCGTGGAAATCAGCGACACGCCTTATAAATATGAGGGTTGGGAAGGCTGGACGGTGAAAGGCTCGGGTCACAAGAATTTCTCGCTTATTGCCGACACGCTCACCTACACCTACGGCTCGTCGCGTGTGCCCTACATCTCACTCGACAAGGACATCACCTTCTATGGCCTGCCCGACACCATCGGCTTTGCTTTCAAGAGCGAAGTGCCCATCGACCGCGTGCAGATGGACATCCGCAATTACAACTTCTCGAAAACCAACAACCAGGTCTTCACCCCGGAAGGCGGCTTTGCCGCCGGTGAGTGGCACACCGTGAAAGTCGACCTGGCTGCCCTGGGCGGAAGCGAGCTGGTGAGCACCTATCCCATTAACTTGCGGGAAATCCGCTTCGAACCGGCCAAGGGCTTGGAAACCGTGGAGCGCCGAATCGAGTTCACGCCTATTTACTGCCACTACGACCGCGTTGCCGTTCGTGGCGACATCACCAACGACGGCAAGGTCGACATTGACGATGCCAACGCCATCATCAACTTGATTCTCAAGAAAAAAGAAATGAGCGATTATCCCAAGTCGGCCGACATCGACGGCAGCGGAACAGTGGATATCGACGACCTCAACCTTATCATCAACCTGATGCTCGGCCGAGGCTGACGCAGAGCCGAAAGGCTGACGCGAAATAAGGGGCTAAGGGCTCTAAGGCCTCTAAGGAATCTAAGTGGGCTGCGCATTGCGCCCCTTAGAACCCTTAGAGGCCTTAGAATCCTTAGCCCCCTTATTTCGCGTCAGCTCTGGCTCTCGATGTCTTGGAGGATGGTTTTCAACGCCTCATCGGTGGCGGTGAGCTTTTGGCGGCACAGCTCCAGGAGCTCCTTGCTGCGCTTGGTGTACGCACTCAGGTTGTCGATGCTGCACTCGGTATCCTGCATCTTCTTGACGAGTTCCTCAAGTTCGGTCACAGCTTGTGTGTAGGTGAGTTCTTGTTGTTCCATTTGCTTTTCTATGTTGGGATTATCAATTTAGTAATGTTGGGTGCAGTAAATGAATGATTTGGGCCGCCTCGAATCCAACCCCTAAATGCTTCAAGCAATGTATGCTTGTTCTCCGCATCGTTTAGTGGGGTTATTTCAGTTCGGTGACGGTTGCCCTGGCCTTGCCTTGCCGCAGGTGCACGGTGATGGTGTCGCCGGGGGTGAGCTGGTCAGTGCTGGTGATATACTTGCCGTTGAGCATGGTGAGCGAGTAGCCCCGGTTGAGGATGTTGCGTGGCGAGAGCAGCATCACCTTGTCGGTGAGCGCGTCGATGCGCATGTGCTGCCGCAGCAGGTGCTGGGTCACCGCCTCGCCAATTCGCTCGCTGTGATGTTGCAGTCGGGTGCGCTCGGCGGTGAGCCGGCTGGCTGCAGTGAGCGGGATGGTGGTGGCAAAGCCCTCAATGCGCAGCCGGCTGGTGTCGAGTACACGGCGCGCGGCAGCGGGGATGAGGCTTGTGAAGTAGGCCAGCTGCTCGCGGGAGTGCGCCAGTTGATCGCGCACGCTGCTCACAATGGCGTTGCACAGGTCGTTGAGGTGCGACAGCGCTTCGCAGCCGCGCTGAATGAGCAGCTCGGCGGCGGCTGTGGGCGTTTTCACGCGCACGGCCGCCACATAGTCGAGCACGGTTACGTCGCGCTCGTGGCCAATGCCCACAATCACTGGAATGGGGAACTGCGCAATGTTGGCGGCCAAGTCATAGTTGTCGAACGAGTTCAGGTCGATTGGGGAGCCCCCGCCACGAATCACCACCACACAGTCAAACTTGTTGATGTGGCTTTTAATACGGTAGAGTGCCGAAAGCACGCTCGGCACCGTGTTCACGCCCTGCATCGTGGCTGCGAACAGGCAGGTGTAGAACTGCAAGCCGTAGGCATTGTTAGCCAGCTGGTTCATGAAGTCGCCGTAGCCGGCGGCTCCGGGAGCCGAAACAACGGCGATGCGTTGCGGCACAAGGGGCCACGGCAGCTGGCGGTTCTTCTCGATGATTCCCTCGCGGGTCAGCCGGTCGATAATCTCCTGGCGCTGGCGGGCCATGTCGCCCAATGTGAACTCCGGGTTGATGTCGCTCACCACCACTTTCAGGCCATACTGCTCGTGGAAGGTGGCCGTCACGCACACCAGCACCTTCATGCCGGTGGCGAAATCCTGGCCGGTCACGCGCTTGAAACGGGCATTTAGCCCGTTGAACACATTGGCCCACACCACAGCCGAGATTCGGGCCCGCGTCGCCCCCGTGTCGGGGTGCTTCTCGATGAGCTCCATGTAGCAATGCCCTCGGCGCAGTTGCACATCGCTGGTCTCGGCCTGCACCCATTGGTGCTGCAAGTCGCGCCGGGTGTTCAGGGTGTCTTTGATTCGGGCGTTGAAAGCGGTGAGCGTCAACGACTGAGTGGGTTCAGGTGTTGCTGGCATGGTGTGTGTGATTAGATTTTCTTGAATTTCTTGCCTACGCTGTAATTGATTTCGCTCTTCAACCAGGGTGCAAACTGTGCAAACTCCTGCTTGGAGAGGAACTGTTGCAGGTTGTGTCGCACGGTGAGGCGGTCGTGCCGCTCGCCGGTGAAGGTCATCTCAATCAGGGTGAACGGCAGCCTGTCGAGCAGTTCCTTGCGCTTGGCCTTGCCGGCTTGGGGCAGGAAGAGGTCGGCGATGGTGGGCATGGGGTTCAGCGGGCGTATCGATTGCAACTCCACCCAGTTGCTGTTGAAGAATCGCAGCCGGCTGTCGGGCACGGGCGTGAGCACGGTCTCGATAACGGCCAGAATGGTGTCGTGGCTTGAATAGGGAACCACGAGCAGTTCCACGGTGCGGCTCTCGCTGGTGCGGATTTTCAGGAATGTGCTGTCCAGCTCCACGAGTTGCGTGCCCGAGCCCAGGCGGTTGGCCATCGACACGCGCTGGCCGTTGTCGTGGTAGTCGAGCAGGTCGAGGCGTGCCGTGTGGGGCACGAGCAGGAAGATGTTGTCGGGTTCGCTGGCAAAGAAGTCGCGCACCGTGCGGCTTTGTCCTGGCAAGGCAACGCACAGGCTCAGCAGGGCGAGGAGTAAGTGTCTAAGGACAGTCATTTTCACTTGCGGGCGTTTGTACGGCGCTATCAGCCGGTGGTTAGCGTTTATTTTCTTTTTTTGTCCTTTTTCTTGCCGTCTTTTTTGCGAAACATGGCGAAAGGCAGCTCCTCGGCCTTGCCTTTTCGGTTGTGTGGGCGGGGCTTGCCGCTGCGTCCGCGCCTGCGTGGCTCAAACTCGAGGTCGTCGCTCCAGGCCTCGCGCTCGGCGCGCCGCCGCTCGGCGCGGTTGCGTTTCAGCGGGGCATTGCCACCCGTGCCGGCATAGTCCTTGCCCTCTTGCGCCATCTCCAGATAGAGGCGCTTGCCGAAATAGTCCAGGTTTTTCAATGCCGAAATCACGCGGTGGGCATCGCCCAGCCGCACATCGAACAGCGAATAGCTGCCCAGCAGGTCGATGCGTCCCAGCCCCACTTGGGGGCCGTGGGTGTTCTGGTTGATCATCCTGATAAGGTCGGGGGCAAAGAAGCCGTCGCCCTTGCCCACGTTGATGAAGACGCGCTCGTAGCCGTTCTCGGCCACACGCGAGTCTTTCTCGCGCTTGCCGCGCGCCTTGCGGTCGCCCTTGTCGCGGCCGCGTTCCGTTTTCTCGGGCAAGTCGAGCACGGGTGCATCGCGGTAGTAGTCGAGCAGGCGGTTGATTTCGAGCGAGAGCAGCCGTTTGAGCAAGTCCTCGCCGCTGAGCCAGGAGAGCTTCTTGAGCACGGGAGGCAGGTAGGCGGCGATTTCGTCCTCTTTCACCTCCACGCGCTCGAGCTGGTCGGTGAGTGCGAAAATCTGCTTCTCGATGATTTCCTCTGGCCCGGGCACCTCGCGGCGTTCGATGGTTTTCCCGATGTGCTTCTCGATGGCCTTGAGCTTGCGCTGCTCGCGGCTGTGGATGATGCAGATGCTCGTGCCGGTTTTTCCGGCGCGGCCGGTGCGGCCACTGCGGTGGTTGTAGATGTCGTTGTCGTCGGGCAGTGCGTAGCTGATGATGTGCGTGAGGTTGTCCACATCCAGCCCGCGTGCGGCCACATCGGTGGCCACCAGCAGCTGCAGGTTGCGCTCGCGGAACTTCTTCATCACGGCATCGCGCTGTGCCTGCGAGAGGTCGCCGTGCAGGGCATCGGCATTGTAACCGTCCTGGATAAGGTTGTCGGCAATCTCCTTGGCTTGGGCGCGTGTGCGCGTGAACACGATGCCGTAGATGCGCGGCCGTGCATCCACAATTCGTTTTAGGGCCAGGTACTTGTCGTTGGCACGCACCATATAGTAGATGTGCTTCACGTTGCTCGAGCTCTCGTTGCGGGTGCCGATGACAAACTCTTTCGGGTCGTGCATGTAGTTGCGGGCAATGTCGGCAATCTCCTTGGGCATGGTGGCCGAGAACAGGAGCATCTTGCGCTGCTCGGGCACATGGGTGAGGATTTCGTTAATGTCGTCGACGAACCCCATGTTCAGCATCTCGTCGGCCTCGTCGAGAATCACGGTGTTCACCTGCTCGAGTTTCACTTTTTTGCGTTTGATCAGGTCGAGCAGCCGGCCTGGCGTGGCCACAATCACCTGTACGCCCTTGCCCAGGGCGCGGATTTGGCTCTCGATGCTCGAGCCGCCATACACGGGCAGGATGCTCAGCTGGTCGATGTACTTGGCATAGTCGGCCAGGTCGCTGGCAGTCTGCAGGCACAGCTCGCGGGTGGGGTCGAGAATCAGCGCCTGCGTGGCGCGGGTCGAGGTGTCGACACGCTGCAGCATGGGCAGGCCAAAAGCCGCCGTCTTGCCGGTGCCGGTTTGCGCCAGAGCCACCACATCGCTCTCCTCGTTGAGGAGATGGGGAATCACACATTCCTGCACGGGCATCGGGGCCAGATACCCCAAGTCGTTGATGGCGCGGAGCAGGTCGTCGCGCACGCCCAGTTCTTCAAATGTCATGAGTTGCTTCGTTTTTTTCTTGTAGTTATGGTAGTATTCAGACCCCGCCTGTAATCACGAGAATTTACGGCCCGAACAAATTCAAAAAAAATCGGGCTAAATTTCTGATTTGCAGAAACTCACCCGAGTTTGGCGGAGAGGACAAGATTCGAACTTGCGGTAGGATTTCTCCTACGGCAGTTTAGCAAACTGCTGGTTTCAGCCACTCACCCACCTCTCCAGTGTGCTGTGCTGTTTCATTAAGCGGCTGCAAAATTACTGCCTTTTTGCGAACTGGCCAAATTTTTCGGCGTTTTTTTTCGCCTTGGTGCGTTTTTTTTGCGTTTTTCGACCTGTTTTGCCGTTGGGTGGGTGCTATAAGCACGTTTTTTTGTACCTTTGCAGTCTTTAATAAAAAGCTGAAAAGAATGAAGATTGGAAACCGAGAGATTTCGTTCCGCAACCTGCTGCTGGTTGCCGTGGGGCTGGTTGTGTGTGTGACATCGGCGTGGCTGGCTCCGTTTTTCCTGACGGGAGCGCCCGGCGACGGCATGGTGAAGGTGCGCAAAGGCTCGTCGGTTGAGACCGTGCGCGATTCGCTGCAAAGCGCTGTGGGTGTCACCTTTGGCAACCGTGTGGCGAGGCTGCTGTCGCTCACCGGAGCCGACATGAGCGGCCGCCACGGTGCGTTCAAGGTGAGCAAGGGCGATTCGCCGTTCACCGTGATGCGCCGCCTGCGCAGCGGGCAGCCCAGCGGCATCCGATTCACCTTCAACAATATCCGCACCAAGCAGGAATGGGCCGAGCGCGTGGGAAACACGTTCATGATGAGCAGCAACGAGATGCTCGCGGCGCTCAACGACACCGCGGTGTGCGCTAAATATGGCAAGAACACCAACACCATCGTCGCCATGCTCCTGCCCGACAGCTACGAGTTCTACTGGGATCTCACCCCCGAGCAGCTGCTCGACCGCTTGCACGAGTACTACAACAAGTTCTGGACCGAGGAGCGCGTGGGCAAGGCGCATGCGCTGGGACTCACGCCCGAGCAGGTGGCAACCATCGCCTCGATTGTGGAGGAGGAAACCGCCAAGGCCGAAGAGCGCGGCATGGTGGCGCGCCTCTACCTCAACCGCGTGGCGCAGCACATGCCCCTGCAGGCCGACCCAACGGTGAAGTTTGCCATTGGCGACTTTGGCATTCGGCGCATCACGCGCGAGATGCTGAGCACGCCGTCGCCCTACAACACCTACCGCAACCCCGGTCTGCCGCCCGGGCCCATCCGCCTGGCCGAGAAAGCCACCATCGACATGGTGCTCAACGCACCCGAACACGACTATATTTATATGTGTGCCAAAAGCGACTTCAGCGGCTACCACAGTTTCTCGAGCAGCTATGCCGAGCACATGGCCAACGCACACCGCTATCAGAACGCACTCAACGCCCGTGGCATCAAGTGAATGGAGGGGAATGGATAACGGATAGTTGCACTTTCATTTTCATATATAGCCTCTCAGGTCCTGATTACTTCTAACCAACAATCAATACAACAATGATTAAGAAACTACTACTTTCGATGGCGGCGTGCACTGCCGCCATGGGGTGGGCGCAAGCAGCGCTTCCGCTCACGCTCGACATTGCCGACGAGGCTGCTTTCGCCGCCTGGACGGTGATTGACAACAATGCCGACATCAGCCCCAACACGTGGACGTGCGGCACCGGCGAGGCTGTGTACAGCGAGGACAAAAGCTGCGATGCCGACGACTGGCTGATTGCCCCGGCGGTGACGCTCGAGGCCGGCGTGACCTATACCATCGACTACTACATTGTTCAGAAGTCGACTTTCAATTTCGACAAGCAGCGCTATGCCATCACCGTGGGTACTGCCGCCACCATCGAGGCGCAGACCACCGTGCTGACCGTCAACGAGAGTTTCTCAAGCAAGCTCTATGCGCAGCAGACCACCACGTTCACCCCGGCCGCAAGCGGCACCTACCACCTTGGGGTGCACCTGTACAGCAACCGCTACAGCGGCGACTGCGGCTTCCAGAAGTTTGTGGTGGGCAAGGCCACCGTGCTGCCCTCGCACGTCACCGGGCTCACGGCCACTGCCGATGCCGACGGTGCTCTGCGTGCCACCCTGGCCTGGACCATGCCCACCATCAGCAACTACGGCGGCACGCTCGAGCAGGTGACTGGCGCCTGGGTGCTGCGCGACGGCGAGCAAATCGCCGACCTGCCCGCCGCCGTGGGGCAGGCGATGACCTATGACGACACAGCCCTCGACACACCGGGTCGCTACACCTACAGCGTGGTGGCCTACAATGCCGACGGCGAGGCTCCCGGCACCGCACCGAGCGCGACCACCGGCTGGGTGGGTCACGACACCCCCATGGCGGTGAGCGATTTCACCGCCACCGCCAATGGACCCACGGTGACGCTCACCTGGACAGCGCCCGACACCGGCACGCAGGGCGGCTATGTGGACCCGGCGGCTTTCACCTACCGCATCGAGCGCAACGGCGAGGTGCTGGAGCAGGCGTGGAGCGGCCAGCTGTCCTACACCGACACCGTGGACGCCTTGGCACACTACACCTACCGTGTGGCGGCCACCTACGACGGCCGTCAGGGTGCCAGCGCCACAACCCGCCTGCTGGCCGGCAATGCCATGACTGTGCCCTACAGCGAGAGCTTTGCCACCAGCGACGCCATGGACTTCTTCACCACGCCCACAAACACCACACGCGGCTGGAGCTACTATGCCAGCAAGCAGTGCGCGCAGTTCTGGGGCGGCACGGCACCTGTCGAGGCCTGGCTCATCACACCGGCCATCGCCTTTGAGAGCGGCAAGACCTACAAGCTCACTTTCCGCACCGGGCTGGAGAACGCCGTGAGTGCCGATAGCTACAAGCACCTCTACGTCACCCTGGGCCAGGGCACCGAGGTCGAGGCGCAGGCCACCGAGCTGTGGGACGAGACCATTCAGAGCGCACTGATGACCGGCAAGGACGTCTATTTCACCGTGCCTGCCAGCGGCAGCTGGAACATCGGCTTCTGCGTGCGCGGGGCAACGAACACCTACGCCATCTTTGTCGACGACATCACCGTGACCGAGAGCCAGGTGATTCCGCAGGCTGCCACTGACCTGACAGCCATGGCTGCCGCCGCCGGCGAACTCAAGGCCACCGTGCGGTGGACCAATCCGGCCGCCGACTTGGCTGGCACGCCCCTGGCCGCACTCTCCAGTGTGGAACTTTACCGTGGCGAGGAGTTGCTCAAGACCTACGACAACCCCACTGTGGGTGCCGAGATGGAATATGCCGACATCAACATTCCCGCCCCCGGCATCTACACCTATGCCGTGGTGGCTCGCGTGGAAGACCGTGCCAGTGACCGCGCCGAGGCTGTCTCGGGCTGGATTGGCATCGACACGCCCGCCCCTGTCACCGAACTCACGCTCACAGCTGCCGACACTCACCCGCTGCTCAACTGGACGGCCCCCGACACCGGCGTGCATGGCGGCTACATCAACGCCGACGCCCTCACCTACACTGTGGTGCGCCATCCCGGCGACATCACCCTGGCCGAGGGGTTGACCGCCACCACATTCACCGACGAGGCCGACCTGCCACTGGCCAACTACCGCTACTCCGTCTATGCTGTCATCGGCGATTCGTTGAGCGAGGGTGTGACCAGCAACGCGATGGTGTTCGGTGGGGCGTTTGAGTTGCCCTACGAGGCTCGGTTGGACGATGCCGACGAGGCCGCACTGTGGACCGTGGTGGATGCCAACGCCGACGGCAAGACGTGGACCTATGGCAGCAGTCAGTGGGCCTATACCTCGTTCTCGGCCGCCGACGACTACTTGTTCACGCCGCCGCTGCGCAGCCTGGGCGGCACCCACAAGCTCACCTTGAGCGTCAAGGGTTACAACTACCGCTACAGTGATGCTTTCGAGGTGTTGCTGGCCACCGGCACCGACCTGGCTGCGGCCGATACCACCGTGCTCTTCGCCCTTGAGGACAATGCCGTGCAGTCGGCCATGCTCAAGGAGTACACCGTTGAGTTCCAGGCACCGGCCGGCATCTGGCACATCGTGCTTCGCGACAAGAGCACCGACCCGTGGGGACTCACCCTGGGTGCCCTGCGCGTGGAGCGCACCGACATCGGCATGGCGGGCGACCTGAATGGTGACGGTGCCGTGGATGTGGAGGACGTGAACCTGATAATCAACGTGATTCTCGAGTGCACCGATGTCGCCCAGCTCGCCGGAAACGCCGACCTGAACGGCGATGGCGCCGTCGACGTGGAGGACCTCAACGCCATCATCAACATCATTCTGATGTAAGCCCCCGCCACCGTTGGGTGGCGAATCAAACAACACAGCAACCCCGACAACTGAATCAAGCAGTTGTCGGGGTTGCTGCGTTGCCAGCATTGTGTGTCCTTTTTGCCCTCACCGGGCAATGATGGCCGCGGGCTTGCCCGGTGGCAGGCGGGTCATGCTTGGCAGTGGGTGATGGGCTGGCGGGCCGCGTTGCTGCAAGTTGAGCGCAATGAAAAACACGCATCAATATGAATTTTTATGCGCAAGGACAAAAAAATGTACATTGTGTATTGTCTATTGTGCATTATTATATAACTTTGCAGTTGGAATATTAATCATTGCGCTTATGAACCGCTTGCTATTATCTGCTGTGCTGGCCGCTACACTGTGTGGCGGGGCCGTCCGGGCTGCCGATGTCATCAAGCCTGGGACACATTTCTTTGATGGGCGCGTGCTCTACGAGGCCGAGCAGCGTTATGGCTCAGGCAATATCTGCTTGGTGGGAGCCGATGCCGGGGGGGACGTTCACGAGCTGTTCCTGGACGGTTACAGCAATGCGGAAGACCAGGGTCTTTACTGGTTGTCGCCCACATCGGTCACGCACGAAGCCCCTTACGGTGTGGACTGGGGTGCGCGGGTGCATGTCACCGCCATCGCTGGCACCCATGTCATCAATGTGCTCACCGAGGGCGACACCTGCGACTGGGTGGCCGCCACACTGGTGCAGACGCCCAACTCGCTCACTTACTGCCTCGAACAGCAGCAATGGGCCGAGCACCAGCCACTCGTCGACCTTGCGTCGGGCTGGCTGATGAACCACGACCTGGTGAGCGCGTGGGACACCAGTGAGCTTGTTAAGCAGGCTCGTGCCATGGACGGCAAGGCACTCACCGATCTGGAGAGCATCAACTACAGCCTTATTCAGGCCGAGATTGCCCGCCGCTGGCGCACCGGCCTCGCCCTGAACGACCCTGAAGCGGCTCCAGGCGTCACTCTGCCTGAACCCTGCTCGGTGGGCACTACGCTCGCCAACCTGCCACGATACACGGTGCATGATGCTGTTGAGTTTATCCGCGCATTGGGGAGCGACCGCGAGATTGTTGTCGAGAAGGGCGTGGAAATCAACCTGAGCCGTGTGCTTGACAACTTCGACTACTTCAACAAGCCCGGCTTCAAGATGGACAATTACTTAGTGGCGAGCCATGTGGCCAGCACTACCGACGAACCCATTGTGATGAGCGAGTTCTGCTCCGATGGCAGCCAGCTCTCGCTCATCAACATCAGCAACCTTTACATTCACGGTCGCCGGGGAGCGAGAATCGTGGTGGAGCCGCGACGCGCCTTTGTGATGAACCTGGTGGGCTGCAATGGCATCAATCTGAGCAACCTGACCATGGGACACACCGAGGGCGGATTATGCGAGGGCGGTGTGATTGGCATTGCCGGCAGTTCCAGCGTCACCATCACCGATTGCGACCTCTACGGTTGCGGCACCTATGGCCTGGATATCTCCGACAGCGAGATGGTGTATGTGAGCGGCAGTAACGTGCACGACTGCACCTACGGCATCATGGAGCTCGTGCGCAGCAGCGACATCGCCTTCGACGAGTGCGACTTCTTCCGGAACAAGGAACTCGACCTGGTGTTTGCGCAGCACTGCGATGATGTGTCGTTCTCCGACTGCCGTTTCTTCCTGAACAACCGCACATCGATGCTTTTCAGCACCAACAAAGAAATCACACTCGACAACTGTTTCATCTACCACCCGGCCGACAAAATCGGCGACTCCGCTCTGGTGAAGCAGGTGAACTGCTGGCAACTCGAAGGCGATGAGGCGGGCCCCCCTGCACGCGGCTGCGGAACAAAGTAGACAAGCATCCACAGGTGTATGCCGCGATTCCATCGCGGCCACCCATTACTCATTATCAACAACTACAGTTATGAAA